>NZ_CP014579.1:2765873-3131747 GCF_001634365.1 Paraburkholderia phytofirmans OLGA172 | reverse complement strand
GGCCAGCACGATCGTTATCGTGTCGACGCCATACTTCGGAAACAATTCGATCAGCAATTGCAGCGCGCCGAAAGTGACCGCGATCACGAACGCGCCAAGCCAGTCGAGCCGCACGGGGTCCTTGCTCCGCAGGTGATGCAGCGGCGGCAAAAAGCGCTGCACGAACAGCAGCGACACGAGGCCGACCGGCACGTTGACGAAAAACACCAGCCGCCAGCCGCCGTATTGCGTGAGCATGCCCCCGAGCGTCGGCCCGACCATATTGGCGATGCCGAACGCGGACGTGACAAACACGAGCCAACGCAGCCGCAGTTTCGGATTGGGGAACAGATCGGCGACAGTGGCGAACACCGTGCCGATCAGAATGCCGCCGCCTATCCCCTGCAATCCGCGCGAAATCACCAGCAACAGCATGCTGGTGGCAAACCCGCACAATACCGACGCGCAGGTAAACAACAGAATCGCGGCGATCAAAAACGGCTTGCGGCCGAACAAATCACCCAGCCGCCCGAAGATCGGAATGGTGATCACCGAAGCCAGCATGTAAGCCGTGGCGACCCATGCGTACAGATCGAAGCCCTTCAGATCGGCGACGATGCGCGGCAGCGCGGTGCCGACGATAGTTTGATCGAGCGCCACCAGCATCGAGACAAAGGCGACACCGAGCATCGCCAGCAGCGACTCGCGAAACGGCAGCAATTGTCCGCTGGGTAGAGGCGTGTCGAGACTGGGCGTCATGATCGTCTTACTTGCACACTTACTTGCGCGCGGCCTGTTGCGCGCCCAATGCCGCGCCGAGCTCTTCGTCCGTCATCGCCGGGACAACGCTCATCGTCAGTAAATCGCCCCATTCGAGCGCCAGTGCTGCCAGTCCGCGCGTATCTTCCGCCTCGACGACCGCAAAGCCATGCAATCCGCCGACTGCATGCCAGCGCCCCAGCAATTTGACGCCTTCAGGCGCCTGGCCGCCGGTTTTCATGAAGCGCTCGATGACGGAGTTTTCCGCCGTCGGCAGGCCATTCCATTGCACGATGAATTTCATAGCGTGTCTCCAATATGAATTGGCGATGCCGGCTCGTGGCGCGTCTTCACCGCGGCTCGCGCTGTGCGACGCTTTTGCATGCCTTGCGCCGCCAACACTTCTACGCCAGGAGGCTGTCCGGATAGCACGTCCTATCGGCGAACGGCATAAAACCACGCGGCGTCCTAAACATCATAGGTGAGTGCACGGTCGCTAACGTCGCCGCGTGCAGACATTCACCAGGTCAATCGAACAATTCGTCCGCTGCCGGAATAGCGTGGAGGGCTCGCTCGTTTCCAATTGCAGGCGTCTCGCGCGTCCTACAAGAAGGACCTCTTAATACGGCTGTCGACAATGTCGGTATCGATCTGGTTCGAAGCACGCCATGCCGTGTGCCGGCACGACCTGCACGCAGGCGAATGGCATGCGGAACAAACGCCGATTCATCAAACGAAAACGGCACGCGCGTTAAGCGCGTGCCGTTGCTACGAGTGTCCGATCAGAGGCCTAGCTGCGCGACAAATTGCGCGGCACGGCAGCAACGGAAACATCGGCTATCGCCTGATGCGCTGCGGGAAAACCCGGTGGATAGTCGACCACGCGCGCGGAACCCGGCACCACCTGCACGGCGACGCTCGCGTGCGCACCGATCCGCGCGCCGCCGACAATAGCGGCCATCGCCTGGCGGTCGAGTTCGACGCTGTCGGTGAGGTCCTTGATAACGAGCTTTGCCATGGCGGCTCCAGGGAAGCGTTCGAGCCGGCGGCCGGTGCGATTTTCCGGCCGCGGCCCGGGTGTGTCTTTAAGTGTAGAGAGGTCTCGTCGCACTATCAGTATAGGAAATCTGCTTGCAGCTCGCCTGTTGGATGTGACCAGGCAGCAGAAGGGAAGCCCCCGGCCCTTCGCTATTGCACGCAGTTAAACATTGGCGTAATTGGCGCCCCACAGCGACGGGCTGACATTCAGATGCAGCGGCACGAAGCCCGCGCCGATCACGCCGATGTTATTGAGCGCCGCAACATTGACGTTTTGTATCTGACTGAGGTTCTGGTTCACCGAGACGTTGACATTGGCAATGCCGCTCAGGCCGGCCACCGAAGGCAGGCCGGGCACGCTGCTGCCGGTGCCGCCGGCCACTGCCGACATTGCGCGGCGGTCGAGTTCGCGGGTGCGGGATAGATCGCGAATCATGAGGGATGACATGGTGATTCTCCAAAGGTGCGCGGAAGACGGGCGTGATCGGCGCGAAGCGGAAATTGCCGAGGGCCTCTCCGCTTCGCCGAATCGGACTTTAAACGTGAATGTTGTTGCTCGACGTGACGCTGGGGTTGATCGACGACGTGATGCCCGCTGCGAACGCGACGTTGTTGCCGTTGGCGTTCTGGATGTTCATCGCGTTGCTGATCAACTGCGTGGCGTCGACAGTCTTGCTGTTGTTCGGCGCGACCACCGGGCTGAAGTTGAAGTACGACGTGCTGGGGTAACCGTAGCCGTAGCCGCCACGCACGGCGCTCATGGCCTTGCTGTC
Organism: Paraburkholderia phytofirmans OLGA172; assembly: GCF_001634365.1. NCBI lineage: Bacteria > Pseudomonadati > Pseudomonadota > Betaproteobacteria > Burkholderiales > Burkholderiaceae > Paraburkholderia > Paraburkholderia phytofirmans. The sequence goes on along the minus strand of NZ_CP014579.1, from coordinate 3,129,198 downwards.
GAGTTGTTCGGTGATGGACAGGTCTTTGATCATCAGCGTGTTCATGGTAAATCTCCTGGAAGGGAACATCACAGTCTTGCGGTTGGGTTCGAGCATCTTGTCTGCTCGAGTGTCACTAACGCATGGGCTGTGCCAGTTTTATTCGCGGCTCCTAAGAAAGTTGGTGGAGGCTTGATGCACAAGGCTTTCGCGTCACACCGCCGCGTCGAAGCGATAGTATGGCCACTAGCCGGAGACTGGCGGCTGATGGCGCGCACCCAACAACGCGCCGGATTCTGTTGGATGTCGCAAGACACTCGCCGGCAGTGCTCGCAGCGGGGCAATCCTGGTTTGCGAAAGCTCAGACCGGGAGCTAGTATCGAAGCGGCACATGTAACTGGTTACGACAGGTTTTCTATCAGCCCGAAAGGCTCCGGTCGCATGCGATCCGGCCCAACGGCAGCGGGGGCGCTTCGCACAAATGGCTAGCCTTGCGCATGTGATTCGCGACTATCAGAGCGGCGAGCTGTCACGTGACGAGTTCGTCGCCCAACTCGACAGCACGTTGACGACCGAAGGACTCGGTCCCACACAGCTGCTGGAAATGCTCGGCGTAGCACATCGAAAATCGCCGCTGCCCGACGATCTCTACACCGAAGTGCGTCGGCGCATTGAACAGTTGCGTGTCTCGAACGTGGCGGCGGGCGGCGAGGAAACCGGCATGCAGACCACCGTCGAGATACCGTCGGTACGCTCGGCGAGCGGGGCGAGCGAAGCAAGCTCGGCAGGTGCAGCGAGCGCCGCCGGCGCGCCGGGACATGATCAGATCAAAGGCACCGGCGATACGCTGAACAACCGTTTCGTTCTCGAGGAATGTCTGGGTGTCGGCGGAATGGGCACGGTGTACAAGGCGCTCGATTTGCGCAAGCTCGAAGCGTCGGATCGCAAGCCGTATGTTGCGATCAAGGTGCTCAACGTCCAGTTCCGCGGCAACCCGAATTCGCTCGTCGCGCTGCAACGCGAGGCGCGCAAGGCGCAGGTGCTCGCGCACCGCAACATCATCGCGGTGTACGACTTCGACCGCGACGGACCGATCGTCTACCTGACGATGGAGTACCTCACCGGCAAGCCGCTCAGCCAGCTATTGCGCACGCCGGGCTATAAGGGAATGCCAGTTCGCGCTGCGCTGCCGATTGTGCGCGGCATGTGCAATGCACTTGCCTATGCGCACGAACACGGCTTCGTGCATTGCGATTTCAAGCCCGCCAACGTCTTTCTCACGACGAATGCCGAAGTGAAAGTGATCGACTTCGGCATCGCCCGCGTGTTCCAGCGGCCGGAGGAGGAGACCGATGCCACGGTGTTCGACCCCGGCAGTCTCGGCGCGTTGACGCCTGCGTATGCGAGTCCGGAAATGATCGAGCATCGCGAGCCGGATCCGCGCGACGATATCTATGCGCTCGGCTGCATTACGTATGAGCTATTGACGGGCCACCATCCGTTCGACCGGTTGTCGGCGACACAGGCGCGCAATGCTGATTTTAAGCCGCAGCGGCCGTCCAATCTCGATGCGAAGCAGTGGCGCGCGTTGCGGGCTGCGCTGTCGTTCGATCGAAACACGCGCATGCCGAGTGTCGCGCGTTTTATTGCGGAGTTCGACAACGAAGCGCGCGCGGAGAAGTCGGGCACGTTGGCGAAGGCCGGGCTCGCGGGGTTGGCGGTGGTGTGTGCGGCGGTTGTCGGCGTGTTTGCTTTGCGGTCGGCGCCAAATCGTCAGAGCGGGACACAGCCGGCTGCGACTACTTCGGAGGCGTCTGCGGATCAAGCGGCTTCGGCGGCGACGCCTGTTGCTGCCGCACCGGTAGCGAGTGCGCCTGAGCCACCGTCAACTGCCGCGCCGGTTGCCGGGGGCACAGCGCAGCCTCCCGCACCGCCCGCGCCGCTCGCGCCGAAACCCGCGCTGACCTTAGCCGCCGTCGCGCCGGTGCTGGCGCAGGTGCCGTGTTCGGCGCTGTCCGCTTCGGCACAGGATCATTCGTTGACGGTGCGCGGCTACGTCTCGCAGCGCTACGGCGCGGCGCATCTGAAGGATACGCTGGTGGCATTGCCGGGCGTCGATACGCTCGCGCTGGAAGTCGAGCCGCTCGCCGACGACAAATGCGACACGATCAAAGCACTCGCTCCCTATTGGACCCGCAACTGGCAAGCAGGGCACGTTGCGTCGCTGCATGTGCGGCCGCCCGGCGGACAGTTGAGCGACGGCGATCCGCTAGTCGTCGACGTGACGACACCAGGCTACGACTCGTACGTGAACCTCGACTACTATCAGCTCGACGGCAGCGTCGTGCACATGGTGCCGAGTCCGCGTGCGAAGGACAATCAGGCGCCCCCGCACTATGCGGCCACCATCGGCAGCGCGGGCGACTGGGTCATTTCGAAGCCGTTTGGATCGGAGATGGTGGTGCTTCTGATTACGCCGGCGCAGCTATTCGACAAGCCGCGCCCCGAAAGCGAATCACGTGCCGATTATCTGCGCGCACTGAATATGCGACTCGCGCAGATCGCCGGCAAATTCGGCCAGGATCATATCGTCGCGGACTTCGCGCCGATCACGACCAAGCCGCGCACGCCTTAAGCGACGCGCCGGGAGCATCACTTAAGATCCTTGACCACCCTGAAGCCATCCTGCGATTGGCGCACGCTTGCGCTGTACTTGAAGCGTGTCGCGCTCAGCATATAGCTCCCGCCTTCGCGCCAAGAGCCGCCGCGAATCACCCGCATATCGCAACTGGGGCTGTCCCATGCGTGGCCGTCGGCGGGCGCGCTCTGGTAGGAGTTGTGCCAGCAATCGGCGACCCATTCCCAGACGCTGCCGTTCATGTCATACAAGCCGACCGGATTCGGCGCGAACGAACCGGCGGTCTCGGGCCCTTCCTTGTGCCAGGGATCGCCGCAGTCCTTGCAATTGGCGTTGCCCTTGCGCATCTGATCGCCCCACCAGTAGGCCGTCGTGGTGCCGCCACGGTCCGCGTATTCCCATTCGGCTTCGGTGGGCAAGCGGTAGGGTTTGCCGGTCGTTTTGCTCAGCCATTTCACGTACTGTTGCGCGTCGTCCCAACTGAGGTCGCGTGCCGGCGCCGCTTTGTTCGTATTGCTTTCGGGCGTGAGCTTTTGACAGGCGTTCGCGGCCACGCACGCATTCCATTGCTCGACGGTCACTGCGTATTTGCCGATCGCGAACGGCGCCCCAATGGTCACGTGATGGACGGGCTTTTCGGAGGGGTCGTCGGTGTTGCTGCCCATCGGGAATGCGCCCGCAGGCAAGGCGACCATGATTGGGCAGGTGGCGCAATCGCGGCTTTCGCCAGCGACGGGTGGATGCGCCGTGGGCTTTTGCGCGACTGCCGGTGTGGAAGGGGCAGCGGATGGGGCGGTCGTCGTAGTTGTCGTCGGTGGCGGTGCAGCAGCGTGCGGGTGGTCTTGCGGCTGCGCGCTTGCGGGTGGAGTTGGCCGCGCGGCTTGTGGTGACGGTGCAACCGGCGGTGCAACAGATGGCGTGGCAGCAGGCGAAGCAGGTGGCGCGCTCGCCGATGCCGCGGCGTGCAGCCGGTCAATGCGTGCGTGGGCAAGCGTGGCGAAGCGGCCGTTCGGATAGGCCTTCAGATAAGCCTCGTAATCGCCGGGATAGTTGCTGTCCTTGATGGAATTCCAGAAAGTGATTTCGTATTGCTCGCTGCTGTCCTTCGGCAGAATGCCTCGGCTGCGCAGCGCGACAACCGCGCCGTCGTTGGTAGCGGATGTGAGCGCCACAGTAGCCGCGCGAGATGCCGGCTCGGTCAGACGCGCGTCCCACGCAAGCGACGACGCGATCCACGGCGTTTGCTCGCCGCCAGTAACCTCGCTAACCCGCGTCGCGACATGTTGAAACAATCCCGCAAGATCCTGTGTCGACGAAGTGTCGTTGAGCGCGCGCAGCAATGCATTCGTATACACGCCGTGGTGCGTGCCGTCCGCTGCAAACCCGCCTGGCGCCGTCGCGTAAGCGACCAGCGTATTGGCGGGCAGCGTGGCCGTATCGAGTGATACGTCAGCGGAGAAGGGATTGTTCAGGCACGTATCGAGAATCACGAGATTGAGTGCGCCGGCACGCGGCGCGCGCATCGTCTGCAATACGGTATTCAAATCGACGCCCTCGCTGACCACCCGCGCCGGCGCGCGTGCATTGATGCCGGCTGGCACGAGCAGCGTCTGCCGTCCGATTTGCAAGCCATGTCCCGCGAAATAGAAGAGGCCGGTGCCGCCGTCTTGCAGACGTTGGCGGAATTCACTGATGGCTTGCCGCATTTCCTGCGCCGTCGCATCGGTGCGCATGATGACGTCGAAGCCGTGCGCACGCAGCGTGTCGCGCATGGCTTCAGCGTCGCGCGGCGCATTATCGCTAACCGGGCCTGCGTGATCGCCGTACGCGCCGTTGCCGATCACCAGCGCAATGCGCGCTTGCTGCGGGTTGTCTTTTCGCAGTGCGAGTGGCGCGATGAACGTTGCCGCCGTACGCGTAGCGGCAGCGCCATACTCCGCGCCGTCACGCTGCGCCGCGGCATAAACGCTGCCCCAATGCGCCTGAATTGCCCCGGCCATGCACACCAGCAGGAATGTTCGCCACATATTCGTATCCTGTTTGTTCCGGACAGAACATAGGTATTCAACGACCGCGACGCCCACAGCAGTCGTCCGGATGGATCGAGCGCAGCATCGATACCGCTATCGGCAATCCATCGACAACCTATGAACAACGATAGCACGCGGTTTGCACGTCACAATGATCCGCGCGTCGTCAGTGCGTTATACGGTTAACGAGTGTGGCGTATCTTTTTGGCAAGTTACGTCCTAAGCTAATTCACAAAGTAGGGCAGTACGCCCGTTTTAATAATGCCGCCGCTCCTCGACGTAAACCCGCGACGCAAACCCGCGACGCAAACCCGCGACATGAACCCGCCACGTGAACCCACGTGAAACGACGCGAGTGCCCGCGACATCCAGCCGGAGCGTCCGGCTTGCGCTTTGCGCAGCCGAGGCGGCTATGACCATTCTTCGGGAGCGTGCGCAATGCGAAGAACCCTCAGACTTGGCGTGCTCGACATACGTCAAGGAACAAAGGCGGCGCTCGCAGCGTCCCGCATCGCCTGGTGCGCCACGCTTTTTCTTTTGCTCGGCATCGCGTCACTGTCTGGCTCCGCGCTTGCCGAACAAACGCCTTCGCCGCCGGGCGCCGAGGAATACATCATCTGGCCGTCGGACGGCGCGGTGATTCACGGCGGCAAGCTTTGGGTCCGCATGGGTCTGCGCAATATGGGCGTGTGCCCGAAGGGTGTCGCGGTTCCGAACACCGGGCATCACCATCTGCTGATCGACACCGACCTGCCGCCGCTCGACCAGGAGATTCCGTCGGACCGCAATCACCTGCATTTCGGTGCGGGTGAGACCGACGCGCGCATCGAGTTGCCGCCAGGCAAGCACACCTTGCAGCTCATTCTCGGCGACCACAACCACGTGCCGCATGTGCCGCCGGTGTATTCGAAGAAAATCACCATCACCGTACTAAAAGACTAGCGCGTCCCGTTCGTTCAAAGCGGGTCCGTCAGGACGGAGAGACCAACATGTACAAGATCATCGCGCTCGCGGCGCTCGTGGCACTTGCGACATTGACGTCACTGGCCTCGCCGAATCTCGCCATGGCCGGCACGACACCGTCGCCGGCCGGCGCGCACGTCTATATCGGCTATCCGAACGACGGGCAGGTGGTGCCGGCCAATAAGCCTTTCCGCGTGTGGTTCGGCTTGCGCTATATGGGTGTGGCGCCGAAAGGCGTCAAGTATCCGAACACGGGGCACCACCATCTGCTGATCGATACCGACCTGCCGCCGATGGACCAGGAAATTCCCAATGATCGCAACCACCTGCATTTCGGCGCGGGCGAAACGGAGACAATGATTCAACTGCCTCCCGGCAAGCACACGCTGCAATTGCTGATGGGCGACGACATGCATATGCCGCACAACCCGCCGGTGTACTCGAAGAAGATCACCGTGATTGCGCGCTAACAGCGTGTGGGATAGCAACACAACGCGGCTTTCCCGCTTCAGTGTCACGTCGCAACCAACACCGTCACGCGCATTGTTGGTTGCGATCCACCAGCTCCACTCTCCCGCCTGGTAGCCATCACGCTGCATCCACCGGCACACCATCCCCGAAGTCCTTTATCCACGGCCATCTGGAAAGTTTCTTAGGAGCGGAAAGCAAAACTGGCACAGCCCATGCATTAGTGACACTCGAGCAGACAAGATGCTCGAACCCAACCGCAAGAATGTGCTGTTACCCCTCCAGGAGATTTACCATGAACACGCTGATGATCAAAGACCTGTCCCTCACCGCACAACTCGACAGCAAGGCCATGAGCGCCGTACGTGGCGGCTACGGCTATCCGTCGTCGTCGTTTTTCAACTTCACGCCCGTGTATGCGCCGAACAATAGCAAGACTGTCACCGCCACGCAGTTGATCAGCAACGAAATGAACATCCAGAACGCCAACGGCAACAACGCAGCGTTCGTCACCGGCGTCACCACCACGATCGACCCGCATGTGAGCTCGAGCAACAACATCAACGTGTATTGAACGGCGCAGGCCGCCGCGGAGGCTCTCAGGCCTCCGCGGGACGTGCAATCTCAGCGCGTCGAAAAGATTTCGCATCCAATCGTTCTTTCCACACGACCCCAGCCTCACCGTTCGATCCCCGCGCCGACCTTCCTGTACCGCTTCGATGGTGAAGCCGGGCAGGACATGCTTTACTTAAACAGCGCGCTCGTCTCGTGCGGCGTAGCCGGTGTCATCGGAGAAAATCGTGTCCGCGTTGCTTGATTCAATGGTCCGTCAGCGCTTTTTCTACGCCTCGGCGCGGTGCTGTACGGACCGTCGGCCGGCGCGTGCGAGCCGCATGTCCGCGGCGTTGCGCGGACTCTGCGCCGCAACGGCCTGCGCGCTGTCGCTGTGCGCGTGCGTCGACGTCAGCATGCCCGACTACAAGCGGCCCGATACACCCGCCAAGGCGTCGTGGTCGGATCAGAAAGGCTCGCCGGTTTCGGCGGCCGCGACCATCGAGCCGGATTGGTGGAAAGGCTTCCACGATCCGTATCTGGACACACTGGTCGCTAAAGCAATCGCAGGCAACTTCGATATCAAGGTGCTGGCCGCGCGCATCGACGTGGCCAGCACGCAGATCGGCGAGGCCAAAGCAGGCGCGTTGCCGACCATGGATCTCGGCGGCGGCGCCGATTTCGAAAAGAGTACCGGCCAGACGTTTTCCAAGCAGTACAACGTCGCAACCCAGGTGAGCTGGGACATCGATATCTGGGGCAAAGTGGAGAAGGGCGTGCAGGCGCAAAAGGCCGAATTCCACGCCAGCGAAGCAGATTGGCGCGCCGGCTATCTGGAACTGGTGGCGAACGTCTCGAGTACCTATTTCCAGATCCTGCAATTCGACGACCAGATCGAGCAGCAGCAACAAACGCTCGTCACAAACCGGCAGATTCTCACTATCTACGACGGCCAGCGCCGCAACGGCCTCATACCGCAAACGCAGGTGCTGCGCCAGCAGGCCGAGATCAACCGCCTGACCAATCAGTTGCTCGAACTGCGCCGCTCGCGCGATCTCGCGAACAACGCCCTATGCACGCTGCTCGGCGTGCCGGCAGGCGAGTTCCAGTTGCCGAAAGGGCATTTGCAGCAGCGCGTGCAATTGCCCGTGGTGCCGGACGGCTTGCCCGCGCAACTCCTCGCGCGGCGCCCCGACGTGGTGGCCGCCGAGTTCAGAGTGCTGGAAGCCTACAACCTGGTTGGCCAGGCCAAGCTCGCGCAACTACCTACCATCAATCTCACCGGCCATGGCGGCACCGCGAGCTTCGCGCTGACCGATTTGCTGAAGTCGTTCACCTATGGATTCATGCCCAGTATCAACATTCCGTTGCTCGATCCCGGCGTGCGGGCCCATGTGAAGGTCACGCAAGCGCAATCGACGGTAGCCGAGCAACAGTACCGTGTAGCCGTCATGGGCGCGTTCGAGGAGGTGGAAAACGCGCTGGTCAATCTGAACTCGCACAAGGCGCAGCGGGTGGAATTGCAGCAGGAGGTATCGCGTCTGCAGATCGTTGCCGATCAGATCCAATCGCAATTGCGCCTCGGCGTGGTGTCGCAGCTGGAAGTCTTCGAAACCGAACGGACCTTGCTGGAAGCGCAGCAGGAACTGCTCGCCAATCATCAACTGATTCTGTCCGACACGGTTTTGCTTTATAAGGCACTGGGCGGTGGTTGGCCGAATGTGGATGTGCAAGCGGAAGTAAAGGAACACTGAGCTAATCCGGGACGTGGCGCGTGCGTGGCGTATTTCGGCTGCAGATGACGCATGAATGGCCCTTACAGCCGACGATCTGAAAATTGACACTTGCCATGCGTGACTTAAAATTTGTAAGAAGCCGGGTTGTGCGCGGCTCGCTAGAACACCCGCCATTCGCCGTAGTTCTTTTTTCCGTTCCCGTTGCGATCTCGTCGCAGCGGGTAAACGATTAGTGATCCAGATAAAATGACTGCTGGCGAAGCTCCGATTGCTGAGATGCGCGCGACCCTGGACGCCACCTTCGAGGTGGTGCTGTCGCCGGTTTTGTCCGCGCAGCGTCCCGCGCTCGGTGCGATCCGGATCGTCGACAGCCTGTTCGCGATCGGCCGCAGCGAGGTGCCGTTCACCGACTACCCCGCCGAGCGGATAACCCGCCTGTCACGCCGCCATGCGCGGATTTTCACGGAGCACGGCGCTATCTATGTCGCCGATCTCGGCAGCAAGAACGGCACGACACTCAACGGCGTTGCGGTGCGGCAAGCTCCGTCGCGGGTGCGTGCCGGCGACGAACTGTGCTTCGGTGGTGAGCTCTGTTATCGGGTGAGTATCGAGCCGCGCGCGCGGATCGTCGCCGCCGCGAGTGCGGCACCCGCACCCGGCCTGCTGCTGGAGCCGCAGCGCGACGATCTCGGGCTTCAGCCGATCGACGTGCAGGCGTTCCCGTTTCTCATCAGCAAGGCGGACGAAGTCTTCGCGCGCTACAAGGACCGCTATCCGCATCAGGTCAACTACATTTCGCGGCGCCACGCGCATATCTTTCTGAAGGGTGGCGACCTCTACATCGAAGATCTCGGTAGCACCAACGGTACATTCGTCGGTGGAAAGCGGCTCGACGAAACCGCACTGCCGCTCGTGGAGGGGGACCTCCTTGCATTTGGCGGCGACCACTTCGTCTACAGGGTGACACTGCAAAAACCCCCTGAAGTCGAGCCGACCGTGACCCAGCTATTCCTCAATCCCGCTGCCGACGAAGCTGCCGATACCGACAAGACCACGTTTGTTGGCGCCGCGCATTCGTTCCTCGATATCTTTTGCGTCGACCCAGGACTACAACGCGAAGACGAAGTCAACGAGGCGGCGCAGGCCGCGTATGCGCACGCGAAGCGCGACACGCTGACCGGCGGTGCGAACGGCACGAGCGGAACGAATAGGACAAACGGCGCGCATGGCGCAAATGGGACGTACGGCAAGCAAGGCTCGAACGGCTCACATGGAACGAACGCAGCGAAGGGCCGGCCGCAGCGTTGGCGTCTGCTCGCGGGCGAACTCAGCAAGGCCTTTGCGGGCGGCGATCACGCTATGGGGCGTCGCGCCGCGTGGTGGAGTGGCGCGGTCTTCGCCGTTCTGGTGGCCATCGCGCTGGCGCTATACATGCGCGGCTCATCGGAGCGCGACTTGAGAAATATGCTGGCGAGCGGCGATTACACCAGCGCGGTGGCCGCGGCAAACGGCTACCTGGCGAGCCATCCCGGCGACACCAAAGTCAGCGCATTGGCGAGCGAAGCGCTGCTGAAGGCGAAACTCCCCGGCTGGCTTAACGCGCTGCAAAAGGCGCAGTTCGACCAGGCCGACGCGCTGCTCAAGGAGATGAGATCGTTGAGTGCGAATAATGTGGACGCCGCCTCTCTGGTCGGCGAATTGCAATGGGTAGGCGACCTGGAGCGTTTCGTGGTGGGGCGCGGCGGGGTGGACGCGCCGATCCGCATGTATGCCGACGAGGCCACCATCAACGGCCTGCTGCAACGCTGGGACGACGACGCGAGAAGTCATCAGCGCGCGCTCGATCGCATCGCCTCGTATGTGCCCGTTTTTGCGGAGCCATACGCGCAGGCGCTGAGCCATCTGCGTAAACTGGAAAGCGACGACTCGGTGTACCTCGCCGCCATCGACCGCCTGAACGGCACCATTCGCACCGAACTGGCGCGCGACAAGCCCGACACGCTGCCTGCCGTCCTCGACGATTACGCGCAGCGTTATCCGCGTCTCGCCGGCCTCGATCGTGTACGGGAAGATCTGCGCCACTACGCCGACGTCCTGAACGCCGCGCTCAGCCGGCAATTGACCCCGCTGCTTGCCTTGCTGAAAACGGTGCATTTCAGCACCCCGCCATTTCAGGCGCAGTTTCAGCAATTGGCCGCGAGCCGCCTGCCGTCGCCGGACGTCATCCAGCGCCATGACGCGGCGAGCGCGGCGTGGCTGCGCGGCGACACCCAGCAGGCGCTGAGCGACTTGCAGGCCATGCCTGCCGGGCCGTGGTCCGATGTGATCGCAGCGGAACTGGCGCATAAGAAAGCGCTGCTCGACCAGTTCGCCGACTTGCAGAAGACGCGCGGCGGCAAGGATTACGACCAACGCTTGTTGTCGTTCTACGCCAGTCTCGATCCGACGGCGGACGCGTGGTTCGTGCAATCGATCCAGAAAGACGTCGCCGCTTTGCACGACAAAGCGCTGGCGCGTGCGCAAGACCTGCTGCTGCGCGCGCAGAGCCTCTGGAAGCAGTATCGGGCGAGCGGTCCGATCGGCGGCACGCAACGGCTGGAAGCGGGGATTTCGCCCGGCTTTCGCAGCGAGGCGCGTCTGCTTTCCGATGCGCAGTCCGCCGCGCAACAGGGTATGCGCATCTATACGCAGCTGAAGGCGGATCATCCCGCCGACTTCGACCGCCTGCTAGCGGATATCGAAGCCGAAGCGGATTTGCAGCGCCGCTCGCTGACCGAGCTGCGCATGGTGCTGGACCCTGGGCTGTTGAAGGCGAAGCTGGCGTTGATCGGAGGCGAGCAGAGTGAAACGCGACAGTCACCCTAGACCGTTGTCGGAGGCGCTGGAGGACCACAGCGTCGAAGGCATCGCGATTCTGACCGCGGAGCCGGTGCGGCTCGCTCGCGCGCTGATCTGGGCGATGGTCGCGCTGGTGGTGGCCGGCTTGCTGTGGTCGTTCGTGGGGCGCGCGGATGTGATCGTCAGTGCGCAAGGCACGCTCTCGCCGGAATCGGAGGTGCGCCGCATCTATGCACCGATCGACGGCGAACTGGCCGATCTGTACATCGCCGAGGGGCAGCCGGTATCGAAGGGTGACGTGCTGGCGCGGCTGAATGCGCGCGGCGCGATCGAGGCGGCGAGCAACGCCCTGCAGGCGCAACTCAAACTCGAAGATGCCGAGCGCGACTGGAAGCAGTTCCCCGAGAAGAAGGCGCTGATGGAGCGCAAGGCGGCCGCGCTGAAGGCCCAGATGGAAGTGGAAGCCCACCAACACGAAAATCGCATCTCCGAGGGCACGACCAAGCTCGCCGAAGGCCAAAAGGCCGAACTCGACGAAGCGCGCAGCGTGCTCGACAACGCGCGCCGCACGCGTGAGGCGGCGCATCAGGAGTTGGACCGCTACTCGCAGCTCTTCGCACAGCCCGGTGGCGGCGGTATCGCCGAGTTGCAGGTGGAGCAGAAACGAACCGCTGCATTGGAAGCGGATAACGCCTACCGTGTCGCGCAATCGAAACTCGCGGAGCTGGATTTCCGCCTGAGCCACGAATACGCGCAGGCCAATGCGCAACTCGAAACCAGCGGGCAGCAGACTACCGACCTGCAACTCCAGTACGACTCGGCAGTCCGCGACATCACCGACGCGGAAGACAAGGTGCGCCTGCAACTCCAGAGCGCGCGCCTCGTGGCTGAAGCCGCTGCGCGGATCCGCTTCGAGAACATCGACAAAGACAATTTTCTGCTGATCCTCGCGCCGGTTTCCGGCGTCATCACCGACGTGACCTCCACGCAGCGGGGCGACAAGATTCAGGCGAACGCGCCGCTCGGCGGCATTGCGCCGAAAGATGCGAAGCCGGTGCTGAAGATCGAAATCGCCGAACACGATCGTGCTTTTCTGCACGAGGGGCAGCCGGTGAAGCTGAAATTCAACGCGTTCCCGTATCAGCGCTATGGGCTGATCAACGGCACGCTGGCCTATATTTCACCGGCCACCAAGCCGTCCCTGCAGGACAAGCAGCCGGTGTACGAAGGCCGCGTGACGCTCGAGAAGAACTACTACCAGATCGCCGACACCCGCTATCCGCTGCGCTATGGCATGACGGCGAGTGCGGAGATTGTGGTGCGCGAACGGCGCCTGATCGATCTGGGTCTCGATCCGTTCAGGCAGGTGGCGGGTTGAGCGCGCCGATTACACGTCAATGAAAGGAGCCGATGACATGACCGCGATAGTGCGAATCGATGACGAAGTCGTGGACGTTTCCGAGTTCATTCGTCTTCTGAAATTGACTGGCCAGTTCGACAGCCTGATCGAGCAGATCGTGCGCGACAAGCTCACCGTGCATGCGGCGAAAAAGCAGGGCGTCGCCGTCACCGCGGACGAAATCCAGCAGCGCGCCGATCAGTTCCGCCGCGTGCGCGGCTTGCATCGCGCGACGGATATGAATCAGTACCTCGATGCGCTCGGCGTGAGTCTCGACGAGTTCGAGACCTTCATAACCGACGGGCTGTATCAGGAAAAGATGCTCGACGTGGTCGGTAACGAGGTGGCGATCAAGGATTACTTCGCACTCAATTCGCCGAAGTTCGACGCAATCGAGGTGAGCCATATCGTGCTCGACAGCGAGGGCAAGGCGAAGGAAATGATCTCGTACCTGCACGACGATCCCGACAGTTTCGCCGACATGGCGCGCGAGCATTCGATCGCGGATACGCGTGAGGCGGGTGGCGTGATCGGCAAGGTGCTGCGCGGATCGCTGAAGCCGGACATTGAAGCGAAGATTTTCAATGCGGCGGTGGGCGATCTGCTCGGGCCGTTTCCGTCGGCGGATCGCTCGTGCTTCGAGATTTTCGCCGTGACGGCGAAATATCCGGCGACGCTCGATGCCGATGTGGCCGCCGAAGTCAGACGTCTGCTGCGCGAGAGCTGGCTGATTGCGCGCGCGCAGGAACATGTGATCGAAGCGCGCTAGCCGCGCATTTCGCATCGCTTCGCGCCGCAACGCAACATCGAAACGCGAAGTAAAGCAACGCAACGCAAAGCCGAATCGAGGTCCGCAAGCACATGGATGCACCCCAGACCGCGCCCTCCGCTGCCGAGTTTCTCACCTCGGTGGAAATCCTCTCGCCGTTTTCGCGCGACGAGATCGAGCGTCTTGCCGAATACGCGCAGGCACGCTTCTATTCGTTCGGCGAAACGGTGTGCTCGACGGGCGAGACGGCTGACGGTCTTTACGTGGTTCGCTCGGGCTCGGTGCGCATCTTCACCGAGGAACACGGCAAGGAAACCAGCATGGGCGTGCGCAAAACCGGCGAGATTTTCGCCGACATTGCGATGTTGCGCGCGTATGTGCACGAGGCGTCGGTGCGGGCGTCGGCGAAAACCGAGTTGCTGTTCATTCCCCGCGCCGCGATCGAACCGGTGCTCGCCGGTAATCAGGCCGCGTTGGCCTTTATCGCGAGCTACGTGGCGATCAGCTCGGCTGGCGGTTTCGTCGCGCAGTTGTTCGATCTGCGCGGCAAGCTCAACAAGGCGGAACTCGAAGAGTATGTGCGCAGCGTTGGCGTAAAAAGGGTGGCCGCCGGCAAGGAAATCCTCAAGCAGGACGGGCGCGACGACCGGCGGCTCTACGTGGTGCGGCAGGGCGAAGTGCGCATTGTCCGCCATGAGGAAGGCCAGGACTACACGCTCGCGACGCTAGGCGAAGGCGAAATCTTCGGCGAAAAGGCGTGTTTGATGCGGCAGGAGCAAATGGCGTCGGTGGTGGCGACGACCGATACGCGGCTGCTGGTGATCCCCGAGCGCACCGTCCATTTCATTCTGGAGCGCAATCCGAAGCTGCGCGAAGTCCTGGATGAGCGGATTCGCTACGGCGACCGAGAGTTGCAACGGCAAAAGCGCCTCGAACAGCGGCGCAAGTTGCCGCTGATGCTCGATCTACAGACCAAACCCGAGTTCGGCGAAAAGGTCATCAAGCGCTTTGCGCTGGTCGAACAGGCCGAAGAAATGGATTGCGGCGCCGCGTGTCTCGCCATGGTTTGCCGCCACTACAACATTCCGATGACGCTCGGCAAGCTGCGCGAACTTGCCAACGTGACGACGCAAGGCGCGACGCTCGACAGTCTCGCGCGCGCGGGCGAATCGCTCGGCTTCACCGCGCGCGGCGTGCAATGCACATTCGATTCGTTGCGCGGCTTCGATCTGCCCTTCATCGTGCATTGGGAGGGATATCACTACGTGGTGGTGTACGGGCTGTCGAAGGAATACGTGTGGGTCGCCGACCCGGCACTCGGCTTCAGGAAAATGACGGTTGAGGATTTCGAGCGCGGCTGGAGCGGCACGTGTTTGCTCTTTACCGGTGGACCGCATCTCTTGCAGATGTCGGCCGCGCGTTCGCCGTGGATACGCTTTGTCGGCTATCTGAGGCCGTACAAGAAAATTCTCGGCCACCTGTTCCTCGCCACCTTTGTGATTCAGGTGCTTGGCGTGATTCCGCCGCTGATTATCCAGAACATTCTCGACGGCGTGATCGTGCATCAGAACGTCAGCCTGCTGCATCTGCTGATCGGTGGCCTGATCATTGCCAATGTATTTTCGCAATTGATGTCGTCGATTCGCGCATATCTGGCGAATTTCATGGTGCGCAACATGGACTTCGCGATGATGTCGCAGTTTTTCAAGCACACCATGTCGCTACCGTTTTCGTTTTTCGCCAAACGCAAAACTGGTGACATCTTCGCGCGCTTCCAGGAGAACCAGACGATCCGCGCCTTCCTCACCGAATCCACGGTGACCACCGCGTTGAATCTGCTGATGGTGTTCATCTATTTCACGATCATGTTCGTCTACAACGTGAAGATGACGCTGGTGCTGATCGCGTTCGTGATACCGATCATGGCGCTGACCGCCCTCGCCACCCCGAAGATCAAGAACTATGCGCGTGAGGTGTTCACGGCCTCGACCGAATCGAAGTCATTTCTGATGGAAGCGCTCGCCGGTGTGGAGACCATCAAGGGCATGGGCATCGAACGGCCGGTACGGTTGCGCTGGGAGAAGAAATACGCGAAGGCGCTCGAAGTCCAATACCGGGCGCATGCCTTCAGTATTCTCGTTGGGCTTGGCAGCCAGTTGCTGAACGCGGCGACCACGATCGCCATTTTGTGGGTCGGCGCGAATCTGGTGTTGGCGCGCGAAATGACCATCGGTCAGCTGATCGCGTTCAATGCGTTCATGGGCAGCGTGCTGGGGCCGCTGATGGGACTGGTCGGCTTATGGAGCATGTTGAACGACGCGGGCGTGGCGATGGAGCGCCTCGGCGACGTGCTCGATATCGAGCCGGAACAGAAGCCGCAGGATTTGCCGTCGCGCGTGATGCTGCCTGAACTGCAAGGCGAAATCAGCCTCAACGGGGTCTATTTCCGTTACGGCGAGAACGATTCGGCGTATGTGCTGGAAAATATCAGCTTCGACATCAAGCCCGGCGAACTGGTGGCGATTGTGGGCCGCAGCGGTTCCGGCAAGACGACGCTTGCCAAACTGCTGGTCGGTTTCTACGCGCCGACCGAGGGCAAGATGACGATCGACGGCTACGATCTCGGCGTGGTCGATAAGGCCTATTACCGCGCGCAGATCGGCTATGTGATGCAGAGCAATCTGCTGTTTTCCGGCACGATTGCCGAGAACATTGCAAGCGGCGACGACGCACCCGAACGGCGCCGCATCGAGGAAGTCGCGAAGATGGCCGACGCGCATGCGTTCATCAGCAAGATGCCGCTCGGCTACGAGCAGATTGTCGGCGAACGCGGCATTGGCTTATCCGGCGGGCAGATCCAGCGGCTGTGCATCGCGCGGGCGCTGTATCACGATCCGCGTCTGCTGGTATTCGACGAAGCAACCTCGGCGCTGGACTCGCAATCGGAAAGCAATATCCTCGGCAACATGCACGATATTCTGAAGGGCCGAACGGCGGTGATCATTGCGCATCGGCTCAGCACTATCATGCGTGCCGACAAGATTCTGGTGCTGTATGAAGGGGCGATCGTCGAACAGGGCCGTCACGATGAACTGATCCAGCGCGGCGGCATGTACTACCAGCTGGTGCAGAAACAATTGAGTGCGTGATGAAGATACTCGACCAGGTAGAGGAGGCGAGCCCGGCGATTTCGTACGCGGGCCTGATCGAGCGCATCGAGATTCTGCGCTCGACGCTGCGCTGGTCGTCCCGGCTCGAGCGCGCCGACATCGACAAGCTGCTTCGGCAAGCCACCTCGCTACGCGACGAGGTCATGCAGCTCTCGCACAAGGAGCGCTTCGTACAGGCCGCAACGGCTGCGGAATCCGCCGCCCCTGCCGATCAATCGCGGGGCGCGCGTAGAAAGGCATTGATCGAGCGCAGTTTTATTTTCGAAGGGACATTCGGCGACAATCCACGTCTTCTTGAATCGCTCGAAATCGCCGAGAAAGCGGCGCCGACCGATTTGCCGGTGTTGATCGACGGCGAGAGCGGCACCGGCAAGGAGCTCATGGCGAAGGTGATTCACGCGAATGGTTCGCGCCCGGATAAGCCATTTATCTCCGTGAATTGCGGCGCGATTCCGGACAATCTGCTGGAGTCGGAATTGTTCGGTCATCGCAAGGGTGCGTTCACGGGGGCCTCGAATGACCGCAAGGGCAAATTCGAAAGCGCGCATACCGGCACGATCTTTCTCGACGAAATCGGCGAGTTGCCGCTGGCCGGTCAGGTGAAGCTGCTGCGCGTGCTGGAAGCGCACGAGATTCAGCGAGTGGGCTCCGACGAAACGATTGCCGTCGATACGCGCATCGTCGCGGCGACCAATCGCAATCTGCGGCAACTCAGCGAAGAGGGCAAGTTCCGCGAGGATCTGTTCTACCGTCTCAGCGTGATTCACGTCACGTTGCCGCCGCTGCGCGAGCGGCGCGACGAGATACCGCTGCTGATTGCATGGTTCGGCGATGAGGCTGCCGGCACGCTAAAACGCAGGCCTGTGAGGTTGACGCCGCGTCTGCGGGACTTTCTGCTGAACTATGCGTATCCGGGCAATATCCGCGAATTGCGCAACGTGATGTATCGCGTGTCGTGTCTGGCTGGGGAGATGGCGGATATCGATCATCTGCCGCTGGACATGCGGCCGGCTGCGCCCGGTTCGGTCACGGCTTTGTCCAATGCAGCCATTGCGACGGGACAGGAGCCAATCAGCGTGGCGAATCTGATGTCGCTAAGCGACGCGAAGCGCGCCGCGAGCGACGACGCGGAAAAAGCCTTCCTGGAACGCGGCCTGCGCGAAGTGAGCGGCACCGTCGCGGAACTGGCCCGGCGCATCGATATGAACCGCTCGCATCTGCAAATGCTCCTGAAGAAGCATGGCCTCCATTCAAAGGATTTTCGCAACCGCAATGCGCCGTCCACGGGCAAAAACGGTGCTGACGAGCACGATGAGGAAGACAGCGATAGCTGAAGCCGAGTGTCTGGAATAAGGTGCCCTACGGCGTCTTTAGCGCGTTCGACGCCGCGCATTCAAGTCTGTACTTTCAAGACGCGGGGTTCAGCAGGGTTTTGTCCGACGCATGCAGATCTTCGGCTTGCACGACTATCGCAGTGACATTGTCACGTCCGCCGTGCGCAATGGCCAGTTCGACCAGTTCGTCGGACGCGCGCTCACACGCCACCGAGGTCAGCACTGCCAGTATTTCCGCATCGCTGACTTCGTTGCTCAGCCCATCGCTGCATAGCAGGAAGACGTCGCCGTCCGCGACTTCAATGGCATCGTCGTCGAGTTCGAGCACATCCGTCGCGCCGACCGCACGGGTGATCATGTGCTGCGCCGGATGATGCCGCGCCTCTTCGTCGGTAATGACACCGAGCGCCTTGAGTTCTTCCACCTGACTATGATCGCGCGTGAGTTGGCGCAATTGCCCGTCGCGAACCAGATAGAGGCGGCTGTCGCCGGCCCATAGATAGCCGCAGAAGCGGTCGCACGCGAGCAGCACGATGACTGTGCTGCCGATCCGTTGCACCTGGCGGCGCGCGGCTTCGTCCCGCAGTTGGCGGTTGGCCGTTTGCAGCCGTGCCCGCGCGTCGGCGATGCCGGTTTTCATGGCGAGCGGCGGCGCTAGCCGGCTCAGCGCATCGATCACCACGCGGCTCGCCAGATCGCCGACCGCATGGCCGCCCATGCCATCGGCGACGGCCCAGCGCCCGGATTCGGGCTGGTCGAGGCAGGCATCTTCGTTGATTTCACGGACGCGTCCGGCGTCGGAACGCGCGGACGACGTCCATCGAAATTGGCTCGGACAGGTCACAAGGGCTACACCGTATCGTTTCTGCTGCGTGCGTCCGGGGAGACGTTGATGTTCGAGTTCGCGCCGGTGTTGCGCACATCCACCGACTGGAACGTGTTGATCATCTGGTTAGCATAGAAGTTGTTCGAAATGTCGTACAGGTTCACAACCGGACCAATGCTCGGCGTTTCCCGCACGTAAGGCTGAATCCAGCCATACACCCACGGCGCACCGCCGCCGCCGCGGATCGCCGCCATCGCTTTACGATCGAGCGCGAGGTTGAGCGAGAGGTCGTTCACAGTGATGGAAGCCATGTCGTTCTCCGGTTGGCCGCGTGCGTCGGGCGCGCGGTTGAAAAGGAATTAGACGTGATGGTGCAAGTGCCATGCCAATTCGTGGCTCGTGCGCACGCTTTCTCGTAACGCATTGATTGGGCGGCGATTCCGGGCGCTTGTGCAGGCAGCGTCTGTTCCTGCAGCGGTGCAGAGGTCGGGATGCAGCCAACATCCGGGTGCGTGCACCGGTGCGGGACCCAACACATTGGGCAGACTCCCGGACGTTCGCGGATACGCGTGAGGCCGGTCCACCGGCGCCCCAAATGGTCGATTCAGGCCAACACATCGGCTTGATTTATGTCGGCTCATAACGGACACATGCTGTGCTCAAAACGCCTCGCAATTTCTGCCAGCCCTTTAAATAAAGGCTTTCCGGCACATGGCCCGGATGATGCGAATGATCTCGCAACAGTGTTGGATATTGAAGCGAGGCCAGCCATGAACACGAACCCTCTTCCGACGAGCAGCGAAGCGTCGAGCATCGACCTGCCGATCGGCGCGCATCTCGTCACGCAACGGAGCGGCTACGAACATCACGGCATTTACGTCGGCAATGGCCGCGTGGTTCATTACGCGGGCTTCGCGAGTTCGGCGCACCGCGGTCCGGTGGAAGAGGTGGAATTAACTCGCTTCGCCGCTGGTCATCCATTGACGATCCGCCCGACGCCGAGCGCCCGCTACGTCGGCGATGAAGCCGTGCGCCGCGCGCGCTCCCGTCTCGGCGAAAACCATTACCGCCTGCTGACGAATAACTGCGAGCACTTCTGTTCGTGGTGCCTGCTTGGCGAGAGCCGCAGCGAACAGGTGCATTGCTGCTTAAGGCATCCCCGCGCCGGCATGCACGCGCTGGTGTGTCTGGTGAAGGCGTTTGTCGAAAGCGCCGCGAAGAATGGCCACGTTGCCGCCCAGCTCGCGTAAGCCGGCGGGAACGAGCGGGAACGAGTTGAGGAATTCAGGAATTCAAGGAGCGCATCATGGTTACCGCAGAAAAGACCTTGCACTGGGCCGTCGATAAATGGCTCGCGCCGACACCGTCCATGCCCGCTCGCGTCGTGCGGTTTTGCCACAGCGCGTCGCAGCATCGGCGCTACGTCTGCGTGGAAGCACTTCGGCCAGGCGGCCTGCTGTCGATCTTCTTCTTCCGTCATGACGACGGCTCGTGGAACGTGTTCCCGCCGCAAGCCGAGCGGCCCGCCATGAACGGCCATTGCCGTGCGGCAGTTTGCTAGCTTGGTGTGGACGAGGCCGCTTCGTTGGCGAGATCCGTGGGGGCGGATAGCGATATCTGAGCTTCACGCGCGCCGCGCTCGAATTGAACGCGACTAACTTATCATCGTTTGCCAGCGGGCGCCGGAAGCCCGATAGTTGCAGCTTCACATAAGGAGCAGGGATGATCACAAGACGGAAATTCGCGGGCGCGATGTTCGGCGTTTCGATAGCTGGCGTTGCGGTTGGGAGTGGCGGCGCGTTCGGGAAAGTGTTGAAAATGGGCACCACAAAGCAAGGGGGCGGCGTGGCCAAAGCGGACGCCATCCGTCAGCGGCTCGCGCAGATCGAAGTGGAAAGCGGCGGACGGCTCGGCGTTTCGATCGTCGACACGACCTCCGGATTGCATGCCGGTTTGCGGACGGACGAGCGTTTTCCGATGTGCAGCACGTTCAAACTACTGGCAGCGGGTTTTGTGCTGACTCGCGTGGATCACGGACAAGAGGACCTGGAACGGCGCATCGTGTTTTCGAAAAGCGATCTTGTGCCGTACTCGCCGGCCACCAGCCAGCACACCCGCGAACGCACCGGCGACGCGGGGATGAGCGTCGCCGACTTGTGCAAGGCGGCCATGACGCTCAGCGACAACACCGCGGCCAATCTGTTGCTGGCGAGCTTTGGCGGTCCCTCCGCTTTGACCGCGTTCGCGCGCAGTATCGGCGATGGCATCACGCGTCTGGACCGTAACGAGCCGACGCTGAACGAAGCGACACCCGGCGATTCGCGCGACACCACCACGCCCAACGCAATGCTCGGCAATCTGCGCGAGTTGCTGCTGGGCGAGCGCTTGTCCTCGTCGTCACGTGCGCAACTGTTGGCCTGGCTTGCCGCCAATCAGACCGGCGGCGAACGGATTCGCGCGAAGCTGCCGAAGGATTGGGGCGTCGGCGATAAAACCGGCACGGGCGATCACGGCACGGCAAACGACGTCGCGATCCTTTGGCCGCCGGGACGCGGGCCGATTCTCGTGACGGTCTACCTTACCGAAACGAGCGGCGATGCGGCGCGCTGCAATGCGGCGAGTGCGAGTGTTGGCGCGTTGGTGGCCGGTCTCCTTTGAATCAATCGCAACGCCACATATTTCGTTCCCGTCACATCCCCGATCCTGTGAACTCGGTGGCGGGATACGCTGTCTCCTTGCCGTTCACAACCAGCACGAGCCGTACCGAATAGTGATAGCTGGCGTAGCGCCCCACGAAGTGACTCAGTACATCGCCAAAGAGCACCACGTCGCCTGAGCCGGCGAAGCCCGCTGGATCGATCTCCACGTGAATGGCGAACTCCCGCAGCATGCCCCCTTTCCGGATGACGCTCCGCTGCTCGATCCATACGCGCTGGATCGCCGCGATGCGCTTCGCGTTGTCGTCGCGCCCGGCCCAGTCGTACAGCGCGAGCACACCGCGCAGCACGTCCTTGTCCAGCACGTCGAACTCGCGGCTGGAGAAATGCGAAATGACCTGCCACCGGTACTGCCTGTCCCGCGGCGGGTAGAGCGGCAGCGTGGGTTGCGTCAGGTTGCGCACGCTGCCTACGCCACCGGCGTTCGAGGCGAGCGTGCTGATGGTCGACTCGCGCAGCGCCATGCGCGGCAGCGAGCCGTTGTTCGCCAGCACGCGCACCTTCACGTGGGTATCGGGCAGGCTGCCGGGTTCGTCCCCGGATTCGTCCCATGCATGGCCGCCCAGCGTGATCCACATCTCTCGGCGACCCGTCACGCCAAAGCCCAGGGACGTATGGAAATACCGCTCGGATGCCTCGTGGCGCAGCATGCCGCCGCGATGCTGGAAGGTCTTGAAAGGCCGGTAGGCGCGCTCCTCCACACTGTCCGGGTCGGTGGCCGATACCGACAATACGTCGTAGGCCTCGATGTGAGCGCCGTCGGCGGCCGGTGCGCGTACCAGGTAGTCGCGCTCGTGCGCGTCAGGTTGCAGTGGCTGCGCATCGGTTTCGAACAGGTTGATGACAGGTGTGCAGAAGAGCCGGATATGGTGGGCGCTGAACGTGACATCGCCAGCGAGCCGCTCATTCAGTACGATCTCGAATTCGATACGTGTTTCGCCGGGAGGCACGCTCACCGCATTGAATCCGCACAGGTCCACAAAACGGAATTTCTCGGGGAACGTGAAGTACTCGAGCATCGTCTGCTCGCGATCCAATTCCCGGTTGCGCCGCTCGTGGTCGGACGGCCAGAGCCGCGTCCCGGGGCCGAAGCCGGCCGCCTCGACCGTCATGTGAGGCTGTGGCTGCAGGCGCCCGTCATGGAGGGTCGGCAGACGCACGCCGATCGTATCCACCTGGCGCGTGAACGCCGCATATAACGCGGAGGCAGTGGGCTGGTCGCCGTGCAGGTACAGGCGGATGCGCGCCAGGTCATCGAGTGAGCGCTGATCGAAATTCAGCAGATCAAACGCGATACGGATCACCGTGCGGCCGTCGGCACGCACCGCCGGGCCAGCCTCGCGCAGCTTGAGCGGCTGCAGGCGAACCGGCTGGGTGGTGCGGTACGCGCATACCGTGCCCTCGGGGCCGACTGGACTTGAGCGCACTTGAACGCCCGGAGGCAGCGTACCGAGCACGCGCGCTTCGCCCGAACGCGGCACGCATTCGAGAATCGCCAGCGACGGAATCGTGCGGCCGGCATGCGGCCACAGATGGTCGATCAGCGGGTCGGTGATTTCAGGTAGCGCGTCGTCGAGCTTCATGCGCAGCCGCGCCATCAGGAACGCAAAGCCCTGATATAGCTGCTCCGTGCTGTCTTCCCGCGGACCCAGGCCCGTCAGGCCTAGCCTGAGCGCGGCATCGGGGTGCGCGGCAGCGAACGCCTTGCTCGCGTCGCGAAGATAGCGCATCTCCGCTTCGTAATATTTCAGATGCGGATTGTCTTCGTCACTCATTGCATCATCTCCGGCGGCAAGGGAGGAAGTGCCGGCACCGATCCTGCCTTGCCGGCAACGCCCGAAGGAAATCCCTGCGTGAAAAAAATCCGCTCGGGCATCCTGAAGCCGCGCAGCTTGAGCAGATCGAGAGGCCCGGCGCCAACCTGCGTGCGCAGCACGTAGCGCAACGGCGCGGCATCCGGCTGGTTCCACGTCAGCTCGTATCGGGTGCTGTCGAGCGGCTTGATCTCGGCCATCGACAGCAGTCGCAGGAAAGCCCAGTCGCCTGTTGCGTCGAACGCCTGCTGCAGGCCGGCGTTGACCATCTGCCACATCAGGGCCGCCCGCCCGTTCAGGCCGTTGCCGGGCCACGTAAGCGCCGTCCACGATTCCTGCTGGTTGAAGTAGGCGAGCGGCTTGCCGTCGACGGAGAGTTCCGTGCGCGTCACGTTAACCGACGGCAGTGCCATGATCTCGAATCGATAGGCTGCGTCGCCTTGCGAATACAACTGCGTGCCAAGCGTTGACAGTTGCCGGATGGCCGTGAGGAACTTCGGGTCGAACTGCAGCGCTTGCGGCGCCAGGCCATTCGGCACCCATTGATCGCCCTGTGCCTTGAGGACACCGGCAAGCTGCGTCGTGATAAAGCGGGCGATCAGGCCGGTGTCCGGACGCACGTAGCGCCCCAGTTCCGCAAAGGAAGCGTCGGCATTCGTATCGAAAAACGGATAGCGGCCGTTGAATGCGCTCCCGAACGGTGTGGCGACGCTCGCGCGCCATGCTTCGTTCAGGCTTGCCGCCGCGGGTTGCAGGATCGTCTGCCACCCGGTATCGAGAGGGCGAGCGAACAGTGCGTCGCCGAAGCCCGCCCACGCGGTGCCGAGGCTTGCGGCCGTGAGCGCCGCGTCGTCGCGTGCCTGTGCGAGTTCCGAGAGCTTGCCCTGAAACACGGCCTGTGCGAGCGAGCCGGCCATCGCCTGTGCATCGGGACTGGCCGCGATTTGCTGGAGCTTCAGGCGCATCGTGGTCGCGACTGTCAGGAAATGCGCGAGGCTCACGCCGTTGAGTACCGCCGGGGCGTTCGCCGCATTCTCATTGTTGCCAGCGCCCCTGCCGGTGTCGCCCATCAGGGCAAGCAGCGGACCGAATGGCTTGTCGAGCGGGTTGATTGCAGGCTGCCGGGTTTTGTCTTCGCTGCCAACGCCCCGCAGGAAGTCCCCTTGGGGGATCAGGCTCTGGGCCTTGCGTACCAGCGTATCGGTCAGGGCCTGTGACTCGCGGCCCGCCTGCGCCTGGTATTGCACGGACTTCATGAGCGCGATCAGTGGCGAGGTTTGCGCGTCCGCGAGGCGCGTGAGTTGGTCGATCGCCCCGTTCAGATTTGCCGCGGGTTGCCACTGGACGCTGTTGAGCATGCCCTGCCATGCGGCGGTGTATTCGGCAAAGTAGCGGGCGGTTAAGCGCGCCTTGAGATCGTCGATCGAGCGCTTGTTGTCGACTGCAAACGCGTCCGCGTCCGCGTCCGCAGCCGCAGGCGATGTCGTCATGGCACCTTGCGCGCTGGACGCGCGTGCGGATTGCGCCGGGCCGCTATCCTCCTGGATGACTTCCTTTGGGGCGTTGGACAGCACCCAGTCGCCATGCACATGCCGTTCGCTCGCGGCCTTCCCGATGGCCTCGGCGATCACGCCGTCCCACGCCGCGCGGGTGTAGATGCCTGGCACGGTCCGCGTAGTCGCGAAGAGCCCGCGTGCGTCCGTGCCGTTTAGCAGCGTGGTGAGCGATGCGTCCGTGTACTTGCCCTTCGCATCGTCGAGGATGTGCTGATAAACCGTGTCGTCAGCGTTCGCGAGACCGATCTGATTCGCGAGCGTATTGCGCGCGGCGGTCACGATCGGGGACGACGCATCGATGCGCCATTCCGGATGCGCCTTCAGGTGGTCGGCGTAGAAGCTGGCGAGTCGCTGCGACGTGTCGAGCCACTCTCCGGTCGACATGGCGGCGGGTGCAGACCATGTGCTGGCGATCTGGTTTGTCAGGAATGCCGGGTCTGTGCGACGCGGTTCGGCCAGCATCAGGTACGCCTTGAGCACGTTATAGCCATGACGCTGCGCGTCGTGGCTCTGCAGCGCATCGGCGCGCACTTCAGCGAGATTAGTTAGGGATGCTTTAAGTGACTGTGCGACCGGGCGCTGCAGGTTGCGGGTGGCAACTGTCCGGTACGGCTGCCACAGCGCATCGAGGATGTCGTCGTTGCGGTTCAGGCCTGCGCGCAGGTACCACGGTGCACCGTGCTGCTGGCGATACTCGAACATGTCGATCTGATGTTGCAGCGCGAGTTGCGCCCGCAGCGCTGCCGGTGTGCCGGGTGCGGCTGCGAGCGCTGCGCTGGACGCCGCCTGTGCGTCGTGGATCAGATGCCGGTTGCCGATAGCCGAGATCGTCATCGCCACGCACCAGCCGATTGCCAGTGCCATGATAAGTGCGGCTAATGCGTTGGGCCAGTAGAAGCCGACGCGTTTGCCGCTCAGGCGGCGCACGTCGCGGGCGATCTCCTGCCAGGTGGGCAGTAGCGAGGCCGGCTGTGCGCGCAGCGTCATGCCGTTGAGGGCGGTCGTGCCGGTCGAAGTGGCCTGGGTCGAGGCAGCTACGGCGGGCGTGACGACCGGTGTCGCAATCGGCTGGATCACCTTGAATACTGGCGCGAACATCACGCCTGCGAACGGGGCGCGGAGCCATTTCGAGGCGATCAGTGCGTCCCAGCCCGTCATAATGCGCTCGTGTTGGTCACCGATGTACTCCGATACCTCCGCAAGGTACGGCGTGCGCCTTGACTTGCCGCACAGGCGCACGCCGATCGTTCCCGTCTGCTGTTCGAGCGCGGTGAGTTTGTCTTTTAGTTCGTGGGGCGAAGCTTTATCTGCGCGCCGGAGCGAGCCCGATGTCAATGCGCCGATGGCCTGGAATTTCTCGGGCTGCTTTCCGGTCGCCGGCACGGCATGCAGGAGTGTGATGGGCGCGGCCCAGCCAAGATCCGTCGCGATCCCTGCGAGCGCGCGCGGCAGTTCGGCGTCTGGCCGGATGGTGTCATCGACCTGTTCGACCTGGACCACGCCATCTACTGGACGCCTGCGTCGTAACTGCCGGACCTGTTTGCGCCACAGCGCGGCCTCGATGCCGTCGGGGGCCGCATGCACGAGGAACGCATCGGCGATATGCATCACGCCAGCCTGTTTCAGGCCGGGCGCGACCGTCTCGATCAATGTGTCGGCGCCGCTCACCAGCAGCCACGGCATCCGGTAACGCCAGAACCAGCCATGCGAGGTGCGCAGTTCCTCGGACAGGTATTGCAGACGTGCGTCGCGCTTCAGTGCAGGGATCGGCTCGACGGCGTTTGACCGATTCCCGGTCTCCCGGAGAAACAGTCGGCTCACCATGCTGTACGCGCCTAGTCCCAGCGCGACCAGATGCAGGATCACGACCACAACGAGTACAGTAAGGATCCAGAGCGATGCGGTTTTCCTGGCGTCAAGCGTTGTGAAATCGAGCAGATCGCCCTTGAGCCAGACCAGCCCAAGCGCAAGCACGGCAAGCACGACGGCGAGCAGGATCAGCCCCCAGATGGCCAGGCTGCCCGGTGCGCCGGCGGGCTCGTCGCCCAATGCAAGTGTCTTGATGTTATTCGTTGGATTCGTCATGCGGCGAAGCGGAGTTCGTTGCGGGGTTCACGTAAAGGATCGCGGCCTGCGCGGTTTGCGTGTGCTTAGGGCTGTGAAGGATCAGGTGCGGGCCAGCCGTTGCCGATTCGACGGCGGCGGCAATCGACAGCCAGCCGCCTGCCGCGCCTGCGTGGCCGATGAGGCCGTCGGGGCGGCGCTGTGTTTCCAGCTTGGTGACACCCGTCAGCTTTGCCTTGCCGAGCGCGGCCAGCAAGGCTGTTTCATGCGAGTCTTCCAAGCCGCTGATCCACGCGGGATTGACGGTGGGGGCTTCGGCATTGCCCCACAGCACAGCGTTCGCGAGTAGATCGGTGAGCGTATCCAGTTCGCCCGCGACAGGCCGGTGCAGGGTTGCCATGACCTTGACCGGCTCGGGCAATACGAAGATGCCGGGGCTGAGCAGTACAGCGATCGCGCCCTCGGTGCTGCCGACGGAGGGCTGCGCGTCGTGCCATTCCGCAGCTATCACCAGCAGTGGGCGTTTCTCGGCTGCGTCGAGCCAGGCGTCGGCCACGAGCAGGCCATCGCTGGCCCGTATTGGCATACATTCGAAGGCTGGCAAGTCGGCGATCTGCAGCGCGTGACGGACTTGATGCACGCGAATGTCGGCTGACTTCGCGGATGCGAGCACGCGGACGGCAGGTGCATATATCGCGCCGTACTGCGACAAGGTATGGAGGCTTGGAGCGAGCGTATCGAGGGTCTGGACAAGCATGCGCACGATGGGCGGAACCGCTTCGCGAGTGAGGACTGGCGTCTCTATTGGGTCCTGTCCGGTAGCGTCTGTCATGGCCTCTTTATCCACCGACAGCGGCGCAGTGTCGGCCGGCTCCGCGAACAGCGAATCAGCATCGGCAAACCGGCTATGCACAATCTTTCCGAGGCCGTTGCGCGGCGCTTGCGCTTTCATTAACGTCGTCGTCGCGGCGAGCGCCTCCGAAAGACCCTTATCATCAAGCGGCAGGCAATACCCCACACCGAGTATCTGGAGCGGTTGCTGCGCATATCGCACACGGCTATTGAGCCATTTGCAGCGATGCATGTTCCAGTAATGTGCGCGGAACCAGAGTGCTTCGTATCCGGCGCGGGAAATACCTAGCACGAGAAAGAACAGGCCGTTGGGTAGGCCTACCACGCAGAACAAGAACCACGCGCCGCGCGCGGGCGTGCTCACCGGCCACAGGAGCAGCGCGACGGCAGCGCCAATCGCCCAGCACAGCACCCAGCCAATGAGCCACGGTACGAGGCGCGGTTTGTTCGTCGGGTAGGCACGTGGCAGGCCCGCTGGCGACAGATCGACCGGCATCGTCAAGCGATATTCACGTTTTGCAGCGATGACAGCAGCCGGCAGCCACACGCGCAGCGGTGGTAGTGCATCGCGACCGGCTTGCCGCTCTTGCCGGGAAACGACGCGTTGCCCTCGGCAATCGTCGTCTTTCCATGTAGGGTACAGAGCGCCTCGTCACCTTGGCACGCGAGGAGCCGGTCCATAAACATCATTTCTGACGAGGCTGTTGTCACCTCGCCGCCATTTTCAAGTTTGTCGCCTTTGCGGATGGGAGATCGCATGCTTAGCTCCGACCAAAAGTTGACTCATGAAATATCTGATGCTGAATCGGTATTCTCGGTGTTCTATTTTCATCATCTCGATTGTTTTGTCTGTCGAAGAAAGTTGTTACGCCAGAAATAGCATTGGCATCAACCGGTGTCGGGGTGTCGACAAACTCGACAGGCTCCAGGATCGCCTTGATCCGATCAAGATCGCTGCGAGTCTTGCGATCCGCCAACCATGTAACCGGAGTGTTCCCACACAACGCGCGGGATTTGTGGATCAGGCAGAAGTGGAAAACGCGAGTCCGTTGCCGCTCGTCACCGGTTGTGTCATCGTCGGTGTATGCCATCCCAGTCCAGTTTGCTCCCTTCATTGGGACCGTTCGAGCATTCGCCTGCTTCTCGAATTGAATGAATTCGGGGCCGTTGACCGGTCCGTGCCTCAGCCATTTGCCTGCTACATATCTTGCGTTCAGGGCGCTAGTAATTCGTTCCTCGCTGGCGTCTACACAGAATATGCCGAACCCGTCTGTTAGAAAGGCTTTTGGTCCGGTCATTGGGAGCAGATATCCGCCTTGTACAGGAGAACTCCCGTCGAAAGCTTCGAAATGCCCATCGAACATGTTCGCGATGCTGAACCGACATGAACCGACGACATGTTCTGCCGTCGTCGATGTCCGCCCGGTCAAAGGCTGAGCGAAGTCCTGCGCTGCGGCAGTACTAAAGTATTGTGCAGCTGCCATGCCTGCTACGCAGGGACAAAGGATCAGTTTTTTCATCTGGACAATCCGTTCCACGTTACCAGTCAGGGAGTTCTTTCAGCGCCCCGTTTGCACCGGGAAACCGAATCCCATCCGTCAGCATGACAAGCGCGGTTGTATAGATTCCGTGCGCAAGCTCGAGTCGATCGATAGCGTCCATCATCGGATCGGTCGAATGGATATCGCTTGAAGCTGTGCCCGCAAGAGGCAAAAACGGCGGGCTGGTAATCATCGTCTTAGCGCGACCGCCTGAATCTCGACCTTGCCCTTGGTTGCGATAATCTTCAGTCCGAGCTTATGTGCGCACAGGGAGATCCCTCGCCTGCCGCCAGCGTGAAGCGCCTCACGGCGCTCACGTCGGCGTGTTGGCGTCACCATGCCATTGACGGTGCGCGCGGGACTGGTTACTAGGTCGAGCAGGCCCGGCAACGACGGGATCGCGGCACGCTCGTCGAGCGTAAATGTCGACCGGCGTAACGGTGACGAGTCAAGCGTAGCGATTGAGAAACCCCGGTGTTGGGTGAACCTCGCATCCGGTTGCTGCAGGACATTATTGATGGTTCGCATGGCGGCAGTGAAGTCCCCTTTCTTTTTGGGTGGCACGGTGCGTGCACATGTTGGAATGTGCCGACCCGTGCGATTCGATTTACTGAGGTTACCTGCCGCGGTGAGCTAACGTCTATGAGACAAGCATGAGAAGAATCTGGGTTTGACAAATATTCGCACTTCTGATGTTTTTTATTACATTACGGATGACGTGCAAGATTTTTCGCTCGAGTTGCATCGAACCAGTTACTGTTCCTTGAAACGAAGCGTCTTGAGCAGGTCCATAAATAGGTCATAGCTGAAGCCATTTTCCAGACTAAGTTCACGCTTCCGTAGCAGACACACACCATCTAATTGGGCTGTCATTTTGTCGTTGCCTACCATGACATGAACACAGCGGTAGCGTGATGTGTATTCCTTGGCAGGCCTGCAACTGCCGCGCGCTTTGGCGAATGTTTCTTCAGCAATCCAACCGTGCCAGTTGCTGCCCTGGATGGGCGTTACGTCAGTTTTGGTGACCGGGTCACCGCAGTTTGACTCTTGGTATGCTGAGCCCGGTGCCAGGGTCGGCAAGTTATCGCCGGGTTTCAAGCGGAACACGCTATCCTCTTCTGCAGCAGTCTTTTTCTCGATACCGACGCCTTCTACTACGAAGTTTATGCGAGCGCCGCCGCTGAGTTCGAAGTTCCGGTCGTACTGGAAATCCATATTTATGACGGTGTAACCACCGCTTTTATATGAACCGGAACATCCGAACCTAATGGCTTGTTCATCGACACGTTTCAGGTCTGGAGTGCGCATCGACATGCCGCATTGTTCCTCCATTTCCGGATCCGTTGGATTGGTTCCGATGGTACCAAGGAGATCTGAATCGACTTCAGATTGCTTGCGGGAATGAATGCCGACTTTCGAGAGTCGGGTCGTGGACTGCTTAGGGATGTTGTCTATAGCCGAAGTCTCCGCATAAGAACTGCTGCATGAAATCAAAGCCAGTGCGACGAGCAGAGATTGACCAATGGTGCATGTAGTCATCAGTTGGTTTTGAATTCTTGGCTTAACTGGATCGCCCAGAAGGACCCGGCTGGGAGTCGACGAGATTGGCAATGCGATTCGTAAGATCCGACGTCCCATCAGAGTATTTTTTTGCCAATTCTGATCAGACAGGGGAGTGCCTGACAGCAAGCTTTTCCAACACCGCGTCTGCTTTCGAACTGATGTCTGCCACGCTCTTGTCATAACAATTGTGAAGAATCGTGCCGCAGCCAGACCGGCAGTGATATGCTTGTTCGCGTCATGCATATGAGAAGGCATCCTTGGGTGAACTATCAGCGTAAGCTGACTTGCCGAAAGTCATTAGTCGGCCCTGCAAAATTCAGTTTGCTTGACGCACGACGCCGATCGGGTATTTTGTCGGAGCGGGACGGTTAGCCCGCCGGAAGCGTTCCCGGTGCGCAAGCAGCGGATGCGACAGGACATCGGCGATCGAATGCAGCCAGGCGAGGACAAAAAAGATGGGCCCCAGACCCAGGCGAACAATCGCGCGCAACAGCCAGCGCAGGTTGTAGC
The DNA here is from genome assembly GCF_001634365.1 of Paraburkholderia phytofirmans OLGA172. NCBI lineage: Bacteria > Pseudomonadati > Pseudomonadota > Betaproteobacteria > Burkholderiales > Burkholderiaceae > Paraburkholderia > Paraburkholderia phytofirmans. The sequence goes on along the minus strand of NZ_CP014579.1, from coordinate 3,097,879 downwards.
CCGTGGCGCACAGCACGGCATGCAGCGCATCGCCGGTTTGTCCTTTGAGCCAGCAGCGACGCATACCGTGGTCGTGCTTCACATGGCCGATGATCGGTTCAATCGCCTGGCGTCGCTTGAGCCAACGTCGCTGCGTGCTGGTCAGTGTCCTGTGTTTGCCGCGATGAATCAGGTGTACTGATGATACCTCCACGTCGACGCCGCGAAACCCGAGATCGACCAACACGGTCTTCGGCTGTGGTGTACCGGGCAGGTCCTGCAACAGAATGGAGCTCTGTTCGAGTTGCTCGGCCAGCGTATGGCCGTCATAGGGGTTGCCGGGGAACGCCCGCGCACCGACGATCAACCCTTGTTTCTCCGTGATCGCGAGGCTCACCTTGACGCCGAACTCGTAGGGCTGGCGTGCCTTTCCTTTCCCAATGCATTCAACTTCAGGCGCATGCAGTGCGTAGAGTTTGTTCCTGTCCTTTGGACGTTGGTGGCAAATGCGCCAGGCCCGCTCAAGCCAGACGCGCAGTTGTGCCTGCCGTTCGTCTGAAGCTCCAGACAGCTTGCGTTCGATATCGCGCAGCAACCGTCCCAGTACCGTGCGCTGACGCTTGAGTACACGACGCAGGCGCCTGAACTGCTTCGCATGGGCATAGCCGCCCGCGCGGCGACGCAGTCGCTTGCCTTCGCGCTCGTACGTTTGCTTCAGCCCCAACCCTGCGCGTTGCGCCAACTGAACGAGTCTGGCCCGCGCCACCTCAAGCAGACGGCTGTCGGTCGGATACGCAATCGCCTTCTCCTGCACCGTGGTGTCGACAATCACGCGCTCGAATTCGACCGGCGTCACCGCCTTCATCTGCACCGCAGCCGCGATCGTCGCCGCGAGCAGCTCCTCGACACCGGCTTCGCCCAGCGCCTGCCGAAAACGCACCAGGTTGGTCGGGTCGCACGGCAGACGCGGCTGGAAATACTCCTCGCCGCAGAAGAACTGAAAGTACACGTCCTGTGCCCAGCGCTCGCACACCGTTTCGTCACTCTCGTTGTAGGCGTGCTTCAGGTACAGCAGACCCACCATCAGCCGCATAGGCAAGCGCGGACGTCCAGCCGCACTGACGCCACCGGCAAATTCCAGCGAGTTCGAGCCAAACAGGTCAACCGCTTCGCTCACCCGTCCATCGCGTGAACGTCGCTCGAACAGGGGAGCAAGCGTCGTTTCGATTGAAGCCCATGACATCTTCGTTGCCAACACGGCAAGCGGGTGACGTAGATCAATCATCGCGTCCAGACGGCTACGAAAGAAATCAGGCGTGCTCATTGGCGACCACTCCGAAACTCCCAGAATCTTTATCAGATCGATATTCGTTCTGGGAGTTCTATTACCCTCCAACAAACTGCATCGCTTGGCCAGGCGGGGCTTCACGAACTTCTGCAAGGCCGACTCATTAGGCTAAAAGCAATAATAGCTGACGGAATTTCGATGGCCGATCTCATAAAATTATTCTCGACCTGACTTGCGTCGCCACCGCTTTCTAGCTGGTCGCTTATTCGAATGGGGTTATTCATATCTGTTCTCGTTCTATTCGCCAAAGCTTGCCGCGCCTGATGCGGCACCAGTCGGTGCCGTGGGGTCAACAAACTCAACAGACTCGAGGATCGCTCTAACCTTCCACAGTTGGTTGACCTTGTGATTTGCCAGCCATTCGACAGGCGTTGTTCCACACAAAGCATGCATTCTGTGAACCAGGCAGAAACTGAAAAAACGGCCTCGACGTTCCTCGTCGCCTGTGGTGTCATCGACGGTAATTCCTGTCCCTATCCAGTTTCTTCCATTTAGCGGCACGGTTTTGACATTTGCAGATTTCTCGAAAGGCGTTAATTCAGAACCATCAGTCCATGGGTCGTATCGCAGCCATTGGCCGTTGACCAATTTGGCTCCCAACGCAGCACCTATTTGCTTATCGTTTGCCTCCACACAAATTAAACTGAACCCGCCATTCAGTACGGGGGATGCGTTCGGGCCTGTATCGGGGATGTCGTATATACCCTGTGATGGAGAGCTTTTTGGTGAAACATAAAAAGTACCGCCGAACATGTTCTCAATTCGAAATCTGCAGGTTCCCACAGCATATTCCGAGGAAGTTGTTGAGGCACTTTCTTTCAAAAACGGGAGGCGTGTCCCGTGCTGCAACGGCGCCGATAGCTAATGACACAACGATGCCTGTCATGAAGTGAGCGGTAGTCAGGTTCTTCATTCAGATTTTCTCCGTGTGTTACCAGTCGGGGGTGAGTTTGAGCGTATCGTGGGCGTCCGGAAACTGGACAACCGTCCGCCAGCTCGACCAGCGCCTTGGTATGGGCCTGAAATCGCGCCTGAAGGCCATTGATGTATGAGAAGGAGGTGGCTGCGAAACCCACATTCACTGTCGCCGCGACTAGCCCGAATGACTCGCAACTGTAGTAAGCCTTGAGTGTGTTTCCCACCGGTTTCGTCTCGCGGCGTATTACCGGGGCTTGGTCGGCGAGTTCGGGCGCGCCAGGCCGCCCAGTACGCATCCGTGCTATCAGCGGCTTCAAATGGACGTGGATTACTCATGGGTAGATACCATTGGTGGTAGTGCGAAAGAGTTCGGGTTCGAGTTGCATCGAACAAGTTACTGTTCCTTGAAACGAAGCGTCTTGAGCATGTCCATAAATAGGTCATAACTGAAGCCATTTTCCAGACTAAGTTCACGCCTCCGTAGCAGACACACACCATCTAATTGGGCCGTCATTTTGTCGTTGCCAACCATGACATGAACGCAGCGGTAGCGTGACGTGTATTCCTTGGCTGGCCTGCAACTGCCGTGCGCTTTGGCGAATGTTTCCTCAGCAATCCACCCGTGCCAGTTGCTGCCCTGGATGGGCGCTACGTCAGTTTTGGTGACCGGGTCACCGCAGTTTGATTCTTTGTATGCTGAGCCCGGTGTCAGCGTCGGCATGTTATCGCCGGATTTCAAGCGGAATACGCTGCCCGCTCTAGCAGCAATCTTCTTGTCGATACCGGTATTTTCGACTACAAAACTTATGTTATCGCCGCCACGTGGGTCGAAGTTTGGATCGTATTGAAAATCCATTTCCATGACGGCCTGCTCACCATATTTATATGAACCGGTGCAGCCGAACCCAATCGTTTGATCCGAAACACTTTTCAAATCTGGAGTATTCATCGACATGCCACATTGATCCTCCACTTTCGGACCCGTAGGACTAATTCCGATACTGTGGAGACGAGCATTGTCAGTTGCCGATTGCGCGCAGGCTATTGAACACAAGAGCAGTTCGAGTGCTACAAAGATGGCACGAATCATGGGGCACTTTCTTTTGGCGTGCGGGTTTTGGGACGCTTCGAATTCGATGCCGACGAGCCTCGCCACGTGGAGCTTTCGTGTGGTTTTATAAATTTCCCGCGACTTGAAGCGCTTGCAAAAAGTCTTGCTGCTCGGACACCGGCCGACTTGTGGGTAACGTAATATGTTTGACCAGCCGGAAATTGGAAGAGTAACCATATTTCATTAAGAATACGCATCTGCAAAGTTAACTTCTTTCACGGAATTTTTACTGACCTGATAGCAATTCATTGGAAAATAAATTGATTTTCGCTCATTCCATATGTAAAAAATTTTCGTCGCCGATACCCCGCGGCGGCTTGCGTCAGAGTTGTCCATTGCAGTCGTTTTGACGATGCCATTTTTCGCGTAGACGGAATGAGACTGGCGGCCGGCAGTGAGGCGAGGACCACACAACAATTGCCATGTCTCCGCCTTTCGAAAATAGTTCAAGATGCGTTCGTTCCGGTTGTACGATCGACAGCAACAACGATCTCGCCAGCACCAAACTTCACATGCCTTTGGCCGATACTGTCGTCGAACGCGTGGTCTGATCCGTAAACTTCCGACATAGCATTGGCGATTGAGCTATAACACACTCGATAATGTGTTCCTAACCAAGTGCGAGGTAGCTTGGCCGCGTCACTTGCAAACCCCGGAATTACGATAGGTGCAAACAGAAGATTAAGAAACTTGCGGCGCATAGTTGATGGTGACACTTAGAGAGAGAGCGGGAAAATCGTCGCAGGGACGGACCGGCAAAGTACGAGATTGGAGGCAGGTGATAACGGCGGATACTGCAATACTTCCTGCGATACATGATTAACCGTATCCTGTAGCTCGCGACCAAGTAGCATGGCGGACTTTTGTCGATCCCTATAGCCATTGATGTCGACATTGATAAGCCAGCTGATAAGTCCGACTATGGTCGTCGAAGTGCCGAGACTCGCCAGCCAATTATTTTTATGATAAAAATAATAGACCGCGTCTTCCGCTGTGTAGCGTTCATGCATTTCTGTGAATAGATAGTATCGAAAATTTCGAGTATCGAGCATCCCGCCCCAATTTATTTGAAAATTTGCCCACGAAATAGTTATCCGGCGTTGCTGCTCACTATTGATCGACAAAACGGATGGTCTTGACAATTTGCAAAAAAATGCCATAACTTAAACCTATATCTAAATAAAAATTCTCTGGCTCCCTGGTGAGACAATTATGCGACATCGTGACGCTGAATTTTGAATTCCCAATCACCATTCGTATGCAGCGGTTAGCTTCAAAATACCGCTTGCAGTAGTCCGGGGTGGATGCATATTTTTTTTGGTTTTGTAAATATCCTCCGCAAGCCACCCGTGCCAGTTTTCACCATAAATTTTTTCTACTGTTGTCTTTGCCTTTAGATTGCATTCCATTGGAGCGTTTGCTGCTATGACTGTCTTTCCGGTTGGTGAGCCATGAAAAATTGCTTCTTCGTTCTTTTGGATGGCTGCGTTAATACTCGCGCGTCGAATATGGAGCGTTGGGATCCTATCCATCCAACTTGGATCGTGGAGACTTGAATCGATAGGGGCGAGGGATAGCACAGTGCCTCCGACCGTGTCGTACGATCCAACGCATGTTCCTGGTGTTCCCTGACCCATAGAGAATAAATCCGCTGGAAGTGCAAGCGTGATGCCGCTTTTCTCAGAGAACTCTGCGGATTGTGTAGGTTGTAGGACTTCTTTCGACGAGGCTGAGGCGCAACCGCACGCCATAATTGTAGACGCCACAAACATAAGCAGCTTAATTCGCATATTCAGATTCCTTCCTGTCAGAACGTGTAACTTGGCGATGGATTTGCCCTCTAGTCTCAAGTCGTCACTGCTGAGTGATGGGTAGCGGTGAGTTCCGGTTGTCTGTTAATCGACTGGGGGCATACATACAAGTGCGCCAATGCGATTTGGCGATGTACACCAACCCATGCAGTCAGTAATAGTCTGCGAGACAAACTAAGATGTAACCATTGTTTGAAATTCTTAATCTTTAGATAAGACGGTGGCCGCTTGGAGGGCGGGAAAAAATTCATTTCGAAGGCACTGTGTCAACACGGCATCTAAATTTCTCAGATTGACTCGCGGGGTCGCAAAAGATATTGCGATCAGCATCAAAGATGAGTTCGAACGTAATCGGAGTTGGAAAGCCGTCGTACCATTGCCGGATTGAAGCATCAAAATTTACACTCCCGGAGTTTTTCGTCATACGACCAACCGGTCGTTTAGTAAAATGGCAGAACGGGCCGCCAGTTACAAACTCAAAATTCCCGGTTCCAACATTTTCATAGACTGAGCAACCCGAAGATTTTCCAACCCCCTCACTTGCCACAATTACGGTGCCTCTCGTTGATCCGGCTCCCCACTCAACAATACTTAATATTCGATAATGATCAACATCGAAGTTTGGGAATTCTTTTATCTTGCTTTCAATCTCCGCAAGGCGATGGGCGCCCATCTCGTTGCGCTGGAGCAGACGAGGGCTACTTGGATCTAAATTATCATGCGGATTGCCAGAAGCAACTGCAGAATTTGAAAAAATAACAAATGTGGCGCAAATGCCAGAGATCAAGCGCTTGTGAATTTTATTACTTTCTGATGAATATTTATTCATGTTTTGTTATCTATTCAATTTCGGTAAAATCAACGCGGACGGCACCGCTCGGCGCCGCGATGACTTGGGGATTCTGATTGTCCACCGCGTCAAGCAGGAGGCGCGCAGCAAAGGCAGAATATGCATGTCGCTCCGCTGCACCGTTCCCACCGCCATTTACCCCTCGATTGACGTCGTGGATCGTGCTGGCACTCCACGGTTGATCTGCCTTCCGACTTATATTTACCCCTGCCTGGAACGGTCGGGCAACCCAATAGAATCCCGCTGAATTACAAGCGTGCATTGGATCGTCCGCGACAATATTGGGGTCGTAACGTGGTGCCCACTGAATCTGCGTTCCGTGATCAGCGGGGGCAACAGTCCAGTGCCTTGAAGTAGTCGGCCTTGCAGAAGTTCGTGAGGCCCCGCCTGGCTTGGCGATGCAGTTTGTCGGCGGGTAAGAGAACTCCCAGAACGAATATCGATCTGATAAAGATTCTGGGAGTTTCGGAGTGGTCGCCAATGAGCACGCCTGATTTCTTTCGTAGCCGTCTGGACGCGATGATTGATCTACGTCACCCGCTTGCCGTGTTGGCAACGAAGGTGTCATGGGCTTCAATCGAAACGACGCTTGCTCCCCTGTTCGAGCGACGTTCACGCGATGGACGGGTGAGCGAAGCGGTTGACCTGTTTGGCTCGAACTCGCTGGAATTTGCCGGTGGCATCAGTGCGGCTGGACGTCCGCGCTTGCCTATGCGGCTGATGGTGGGTCTGCTGTACCTGAAGCACGCCTACAACGAGAGTGACGAAACGGTGTGCGAGCGCTGGGCACAGGACGTGTACTTTCAGTTCTTCTGCGGCGAGGAGTATTTCCAGCCGCGTCTGCCGTGCGACCCGACCAACCTGGTGCGCTTTCGGCAGGCGCTGGGCGAAGCCGGTGTCGAGGAACTGCTCGCGGCGACGATCGCGGCTGCAGTGCAGATGAAGGCGGTGACGCCGGTCGAATTCGAGCGCGTAATTGTCGACACCACGGTGCAGGAGAAGGCGATTGCGTATCCGACCGACAGCCGTCTGCTTGAGGTGGCGCGGGCCAGACTCGTTCAGTTGGCGCAACGCGCAGGGTTGGGGCTGAAGCAAACGTACGAGCGCGAAGGCAAGCGACTGCGTCGCCGCGCGGGCGGCTATGCCCATGCGAAGCAGTTCAGGCGCCTGCGTCGTGTACTCAAGCGTCAGCGCACGGTACTGGGACGGTTGCTGCGCGATATCGAACGCAAGCTGTCTGGAGCTTCAGACGAACGGCAGGCACAACTGCGCGTCTGGCTTGAGCGGGCCTGGCGCATTTGCCACCAACGTCCAAAGGACAAGAACAAACTCTACGCACTGCATGCGCCTGAAGTTGAATGCATTGGGAAAGGAAAGGCACGCCAGCCCTACGAGTTCGGTGTCAAGGTGAGCCTCGCGATCACGGAGAAACAAGGGTTGATCGTCGGTGCGCGGGCGTTCCCCGGCAACCCCTATGACGGCCATACGCTGGCCGAGCAACTCGAACAGAGCTCCATTCTGTTGCAGGACCTGCCCGGTACACCACAGCCGAAGACCGTGTTGGTCGATCTCGGGTTTCGCGGCGTCGACGTGGAGGTATCATCAGTACACCTGATTCATCGCGGCAAACACAAGACACTGACCAGCACGCAGCGACGTTGGCTCAAGCGACGCCAGGCGATTGAACCGATCATCGGCCATGTGAAGCACGACCACGGTATGCGTCGCTGCTGGCTCAAAGGACAAACCGGCGATGCGCTGCATGCCGTGCTGTGCGCCACGGGCTACAACCTGCGCTGGCTGTTACGCGCGATTGTTCGCCTGGGTCTGGGGCCCATCTTTTTTGTCCTCGCCTGGCTGCATTCGATCGCCGATGTCCTGTCGCATCCGCTGCTTGCGCACCGGGAACGCTTCCGGCGGGCTAATCGTCCCGCTCCGACAAAATACCCGATCGGCGTCGTGCGTCAAGCAAACTGAATTTTGCAGGGCCGACGAAGTAGACGTGATTCTCGGATGTTGCGGAGAAAGACGATCGTCATAGGCGCCCACATGCGCGGGAAGCAACTGTGGGCCGCAGAATTCCTGATAATCAGCGTAATTTTTCGCCCACGTCAACTGCATTGCGCCTCGGCCATAAAACGCCCCATAGTATTGCGTTGCTGGAGCATGGAGAACGTATGCCCCGTACCCCCATTCGTGCATAATTGGACGGTTTGGAAAGCTGCGCCACTGCGCAGTTTCCCAGTTCGTCTGAGCGAGAAATATCGTTTTTCGTTGCGGCGTGTCTAGGCCGTATTTACGGATGGTCCGATTTAAGTGAACAACATATCGTGCCTGACTGGACTTAACCGCTTCAAGCCGCATTGTATTGTCACCACCTGTGACAAACGCAACGCGCATTCCGCCTTGTTGCCCATAGAAAGGAAACTTAGGCATCGTCTTTGCAATTTCATCCGCGCTTAACCATCCTGACCTTGCCCCCGTTCCGCGAATCCCATAACCGAGGGAATTATGCGGCTCGTCCCTGCTGAGCCGCGAACCAGTTTTTCTCGAATGTCATGGGACTGACGTAGTCGAGTGTCGAGTGCAACCGGCGTGCATTGTAAAAGCTCAGCCAGTCAATCACCTCATCCATTGCAGCACGCCGCGTGGTGAAGTGTCGTCCATGCATACGAGCTACCTTCAGCGAACCCCACAGGCTTTCCGTCGGCGCGTTGTCCCAGCAATCGCCGCGTCGGCTCATCGACGAGCGCATGCCGTAGGCCTTCAGCGTGTCCCGGAACAGGCCGCCGCAATACTGGCTGCCCCGGTCGCTATGCACGATTACACCAGCCTCGGGGCGACGCCGGAACCACGCCATGCGTAGCGCGTCTGTGACCAACTCCGCTTTCATGTGCGGCTGCATCGACCAGCCCACCACCTGCCGGCTGAACATGTCGATGATGACCGCGAGGTACACCCAGCCTTCGGCTGTCGCCAGATAGGTAATATCGCTCGTCCAGACCTGATTCGGCGCCGACGCCGTGAAGTCGCGCCCCAGTAGATTCGGTGCAACCGGCAGGTTGTGATTCGAGTTCGTCGTCGCGATGTACTTGCGCTTGTGCCGTGCACGAATGCCATGCTGCGCCATCAGCTTGCGAACCCGCTCCTTGCCCACGCGCACGCCGCGCGCGAGCAGTTCCTTCCACATGCGCGGCCAGCCGTATTCGCCCTTGACCTGCGCGTGAATCGCCTTGATGTGCGCGAGCAGGGCATCGTTGCTCATGTAGCCTCTTTGCGGCTTGTCCTTGGCGCTGCGTTGCTGGCGCTGATGATATCCGCTGGGGCTGACTTCGAGCGCTTCACACAGTACTGAAACTGGCCAGTGGTGTCGATTCCGGTCAATGAACGCGCACTTCACATCGACTCCTTCGCGAAGTACGCTGCGGCTTTCCTAAGAAACACACCTTCACGCTGGCGAGTCCTGAGGTTGCAGTGAATACCCAAATTGCGCCGCGCGGCGATGAAGCTGTTTGATGACGCGGTCCCTGTACTGCTGCTCGTAATGATCCGCACCCGGGTCGCGATAGTCCATGCCATAGCGCATCGCGTTATAAAACAGGACAGCGATCTTGCGCGCCGTCGCGGTCACGGCCTTGGCGTTGCCGATGCGCCCGGCGAGGCGCCGGTAGAATGCACCAAGCGCGGTATTGCTTCTTCCAACGGTCACCGCCGCAAGCCTCAGGGCGACTGTGATGCGACTGCTTGTTTTGCGCGTGTGCGATGACAGCACCTTGCCACCGCTGATCTTGCAGCCGGGCGAAAGCGTGAGCCATGAAGTGAAATGTTTGGCGGTTGGCCATCGGCTCAAGTCCGTTCCACATTCGCCAATCAGGCGCAGTGCAAGGAATGGGCCGATGCCGTGAATTTGCGTCAGGTCGGTCCCCGCCAGTTGGTACATGGCCGTGCGCACATCAAAGTTGGGATCGCTGGGCAGCTTGCTGCGATGCTTCGCCTTCGGCAACGGCGCATCCGGAATCGGGTGAGCGATATTGAGAATCGCGACAGCGCGTTCGATCTCAACATCGCACTCGTCGATACACCGCTGGTAAAAGTCATACAGCGCAAGCGCCTGCTTCAAGGCGAATACGTGCTCGGGCTGGTAGTTGCCCACCAGTGCACTACGAATGGTCTCAAGGCTTTCCTTGCAGCGGACGTCGCGCATCGCCGCCAGCCGGTCTGGATCGCGTTCGCCGGCGACGATCGCGCGGACGATCCGCATTCCAGTGACGCCCGTGATATCCGTGATCACGTGGTGCAACTGGATATTCATGAAGGTCAGCGCTTTCTGCATGTGCTGGATATGCGCGGCGGCATAGTCAGTATGCCTTTCGCGGCAACGCAGGTATGCGCGTAATTCCGCGATGTCGCGCCCAGGCCGGAAACTTGCCCGTAGTAGCCCACACGCGTGCAGTCGCTGCAGCCATTGTGCGTCGTTGACATCACTCTTTCTTCCAGGGACTGCGCGCGCCTCGCGTGCATTGGCAAGAACGACTTCAAGGCCCCGGGACTCCAGCACCTCGTAGGCGGCGACCCAGTACACGCCGGTCGATTCCATCACAACCGTCTTTGTGCCGGTCGCGACGAGCCAGTCCGCCATGCGTTGCAAATCGCTCGTAAATGCCTGGAATGTCTGCACCGGCTCGTCGCACAGATCTGGACTCACGGCGACAACATGGAACCGTGAACCGATATCAATACCGGCTGCAAACGGATGAATGATCGGCAACCCTGAGGGCTTGGATCGTGTTCGGTCTTTTGGCATCACCCACCTCCTGGATAATCAGGCGCAGGACGGGGACTCGGAATAGATCAATTTCCTAAACGGGGTCGCCCGAAGACGCCGCCACAGATGAGTCCGCAGCTTCCCCTGGGCCAGGTTTTTTGACGGGGTTCATACCTCCAAGAAGCTTACGGCCACTGTCTCTGCGTGCATCGAGTGTACTCCCCGGGAGTTTCTACTCATGAGGGGCGCGCGCAAGCGCGTAGGGCGGTTTTTTAAAATATCCCGCTCCATCTTCAGGCGAGCCACTTCCGCACGCAGCCGCGCCAGTTCCATCTGTTCTGGGCTCACAGGCTTCGTGCCAGCGCCCGCCAGCCTGCCTTCCCGCTCAGCCTTTATCCAGTTGTACAGCGTCTGTTCAACAACACCCAGTGTCGCCGCCACGGCCGCCATGCTTTGTCCGGCCTTGACCAGTCGCACGGCTTCCAGCTTGAATTCGAGCGTGTACTGTGCCCGCTTTGCCTTGCCTGTCATCGTCCTTCTCCTTGCTTGAGTTTACCTGCTCAGCAAGGGATTCGTTTTTCGGGGGCAAGCTCAATCAGTTGCTGCAAGCGGCGGAAATTGGATGCTAGAATCACCTCCCATACGCAAAAGCAGCCTTGGCACAGCAAGGCCGACCGGGTGCGATTCGAGCCGTTTGCCGACGAATTCCCATAAATCCAGGATTGATTGGGCATGATTCCCGATGCGAGTTGTCACGCATCGGGAGAGGCACTGTGAGTTCGATTTGCACTCAACCCATCTGATTCACGCATAGGCTTCGCGTTGTTTAGCGAAGCTTTTTGTTTTTCGAACGCGAGCACTATCAGCCGCGAAACCGGTACGTTATGAAAGAGCGAGAAGAACAACGGCTGTTCGACCTCGACGGGAATGCGCGTGAGCGCCTGATCGTGTGGATCCGCCGACGCATGGACGAATACGGCATTTCGATGGAAGCGCTTGCCGATGCGATCGAGGCCGACAAAGCCGCAGTCCGGGCAGTGATGTATCGCGACGCCTTCGGCAATACGTGGGACGGTCATGGCGATAAGCCAGATTGGCTCGCGCGCGCGATCTACGCTGGACAGAACATCGACCATTTCCGCTGTTGAGCGTGGCCTCAGCTTCCTCTGTGAATCGTTTTCCTGTGCGGCTGCGCTACACACGTCGTGCGGCTTGCTGTGGCTGAATATCGGCGGGGCGTTCAGTGTTCACTGAAAAGCACGCTGATCGAGTTATGCTGAATTTTTTCGGCATCCGAATTGATAGCCGCGCAGGCGCAAGAGCCAAAAAAAAGCCCGCGCGGGGCGGGCTTAAATACTCGGAGTTTCGCGATCCAGTCGCTAGACGGATCATGTCGAGTGTATGCGAAAGCTATATGAAAGTATAGAAAATCCGCGTCACAGGTCGAAAAACACGGTTTCCTTGTCACCCTGCATATAAATATCGAACCGGTACACATTGGCCGCATTCGGCTCGCGACGCGCGATCAGCGTGCCACGCCGATCCGCCGGAACCGCTGCCAGCACGGTGTCCTGTTCATTTGCCTCGGCTTCGTCCTCGAAATAGACGCGCGTGAACGTGTGCAGCAGCATGCCGCGCATCGTCACGATTACATTCAGATGCGGCGCTTCGTCCGGGCTTGCGCGGCCCGGTTTCACCGTTTCAACGACAAAGCGCTTCTGCGGATCCGTCCCCGTGCCGACGCGAGCGAAGCCGCGGAAGCCAGTCTTCAGGATTTCCTCGCGTGATTCCGGGTAGTGGCCTTGCGCGTCCACCTGCGACACTTCCAGCATAGCGTCGCCGATCACTTTGCCGTCGCCGTCGAACACCTGGCCGACGATCGTGATGTGCTCGCCGGCCGCTTCACGGTCCGCCAGAACCGGCGTAAACAGGCTCTTGAAGTCGAAGTCGTATTGCTGCGGACACAGACCGTAGGCGAAGTACGGTCCAACCGTTTGCGAAGGCGTTTGCTTGAGGGTCGTCATGGCTTAGCGCTCCATCGGAGTTTCGTTGCGGCCGCGCAGCACGATGTCGAAGTCGTAGCCGAGCGCATAGGCCTCCTGCGTCGTATCGAGCGAAAAGTTTGCGATCAGGCGGTCGCGGGCGTGCTCGGGCGTGCCCTGGAAAATCGGGTCGAAGGCGAGCAGCGGGTCGCCGGGGAAGTACATCTGGGTGACGAGGCGCGAGCCGAAATAGTCGCCGAACAGCGAGAAGTGGATATGGTTCGGACGCCACGCGTTCGGGTGATTGCCCCAAGGGTAAGCGCCCGGTTTGATCGTCAGAAAGCGATAGCGGCCTTCGTTGTCGGTGATGCAGCGGCCGGCGCCGAGGAAGTTCGGGTCGAGCGGCGCGTCGTGCTGATCGTTCTTGTGCACATAGCGGCCGGCGGCATTGGCTTGCCAGATCTCAACCAGCGTATTGCGCACCGGACGGCCGCCTTCGTCGAGTACGCGGCCCGTCACGATGATGCGCTCGCCGAGCGGCTCGCCGTTACGCACCGCATTGCGCGTCAGATCGTGATCGAGCGCGCCGAGGTCTTCTGTGCCGTAGACCGGCACGCGCTGGTCGCGCAGCTTTTCCTTCAGCGGAATCAGCGGACGCGTCGGGCCGCGTTTTACCGACGAACCGTAACCGGGATAGACGTAGGCGGGGTGGGACGCGAAATCGCGTGCGGTGAGAAAGGACTCGTCCATCAGTGTCTCCTTCGGGGAATTGTGGGATACAGCGTATGAAGCGACTTTATCCAACCTGAGAGGTTATGCAAAATGACGTTTTCGCCCTTTTCGTATAACCTGCCGTTATGCAACGCAGTCTCGCGGACAGCCGCGTCAAATTCCGACATCTCCAGTGCTTTCTGGCCGTCGCCCAGTTCGGCAGCGTGGGGCGGGCCGCCGAAAGCCTGTCCATTACGCAGCCCGCAGTCTCCAAGACGGTCGCTGAACTGGAAGCGATTCTCGGCGTGAAGCTGTTCGAGCGCGGCCGCCACGGCGCCGTGCCGACCCGCGAGGGGCAACTCTTCATGCCGCATGCGAGTGCTTGTGTCAGCGCGTTGCGGCAAGGCGTCGATTTACTGGCGCGCGCGGAAGGCGCGGCGGCCGCCACGCTGGAAATCGGTATTCTGCCGACCGTCGCGGCCGCGCTAGTGCCGCCGGCACTGAAGCGGTTCGCCGCCCTTTGGCCGCGCGTGATCGTGCGCCTTGCTACCGGCGCCAATCCCGAATTGCTCGAACGCCTGAAGGCCGGCACGATCGAATTCGCGATCGGGCGTCTGGCGGACCCGGAAAGGATGGTCGGGCTCAGTTTCGAGCAGCTTTTCAGTGAGCCGTTGATTGCTGTGGTGCGCGCCGGGCATCCGTTGGCGCTGGGGGCCGGCTTGCCGGCCACGTCGCTGGAGGATTATCCGGTGGTGCTGCCGCCGTTCGGCACGCTGATCCGGCAATCGGCTGAGAGTCTGTTGAGCGCATGGGGCGTGCCGCCGTTGTCGGGGTTTGTCGAAGTGCTGTCGGTGTCGACGGGGCGCGCATTGGCGCTGGAGAACGACGCGGTGTGGTTCGTGCCGCTGAGCGCCGTCGAATATGAACTGGCGCACGGGATGCTGGTGCGTTTGCCCTTGCCGTTCGCGGGCACTGGCGAGCCCGTGGGGTTGATCCGGCGCTCGGACACGCAGCCGTCGCCGGTGGGGCGGGCGTTCATCGATGCCGTGCGCGAGGTCGCGCAGCAGCGGATGGCGGCGGCCGCTGGCAAGCCTGCGGCCAAACGTGTGTCCAAACGCGGCCGCGGCGGCTCGCCCACGATCTGACGCTCGCCGCGCAGCGATGCTGCGGCGCAGGCGCCACGAGAGACGCAGAAGACGCGCGTTGCGCCCCGATTCGCCGCGCGTGAACCATCCAGTACAAAATGAAGGTTGCGAACGCCCTGCCAGCCGGTGTACAAACACGGTGCAAAAGCCATCGCGAGGTCGCATTGCTGCGGCACACCACGCGCGCGGTGTCACACTACGGATGGATGACGGCTTGCACCAAACACCAGAAACATCACCAACACCCGGAACAGTGCACGAACGACTGTACAAGGAGATTGCCATGCCCAGCGACTTGCCCACTCCAGACGCCGCGCTGCGCGCCGTGTCGGCGCCTGAGCACAATCCGCTCGGCACCGCCGGCCTCGAATTCGTGGAATTCGCCTCGCGCGAGCCGAAGGCGCTCGGCGAGACTTTCACGAAACTCGGCTTCAAGGCGATTGCGCGCCATATCAGCAAGGACGTCACGCTGTATCGCCAGGGCGAGATGCATTTCCTGATCAACGCTGAGCCGGATTCGTTTGCCGAGCGCTACGCCGAGGAATACGGCGCGGGCATCTGCGCAATCGGCATTCGCGTGGCCAACGCGCAGCGCGCCTTCGACCGCGCGATCGAGCTTGGCGCATGGGCGTTCGAAGGCGAGCGCCTCGGCGCGGGCGAACTGCTGATTCCTGCGATCCAGGGCATTGGCGATTCGCACATCTATTTCGTCGACCGGTGGCGCGGCCGTGGCGGCCAGCGCGGCGGCCTCGGCGACATCTCGATCTTCGACATCGACTTCCGTCCAATCGAGATCGATACCGCGCAAGCCGATCTGAATCACGCGGGCACTGGCCTCGTCGCGGTCGATCATCTGACGCAAACGGTCGGTGAGGGCCGGATGCAGGATTGGCTCGACTTTTATCGCGACCTGCTCAACTTCCGCGAGATTCATGAGCTGCACGCGAACTGGCATGTGTCGGCGGAATCGCGCGTGATGGTGTCGCCGTGCGGCGCGATCCGCGTGCCTTTGTATGAAGAGGGCACGCGCCGCACGAGTCTGATGCACGAGTATCTGCCGGATCATCCGGGCGAAGGCGTGCAGCACATCGCGCTCGCCACCGACGATATCTTCGCGTGCGTCGAGCAACTCCTGGCGAACGGCGTCGAATTCGTCGAGCCGCCGCCGCGCTATTACGAACAGCTCGATGCGCGCCTGCCGGGTCATGGGCTCGACGTCGAGCGGCTCAAGCGCACGCATGTTCTGGTGGACGGCGAGATCGACGCCGATGGCGTGCCGTTGCTGTTCTTTCAGACCTTTGTGCGGCGCGGTGCCGGCGAGATCTTCTTTGAGATCGTGCAGCGCCAGGGGCACCACGGCTTTGGCGAAGGCAATCTAAGTGCGTTGGCGCAGGCACGCGAGCAAGCCGGCGCCTAGCGCTTATCGTTTACCGCTTACCGCTTACCGCTTACCGCTTACCGCTCACCGCTCACCGCTCACCGCTTGGCGCTGAATCAATCGGTATCGGGATTACCGGCCAGCCCAGGATTCACCGCACTGTACGCGGCTGCTTCCCGCAACAGCCACTCGCGAAAGCTCGTGAGTGGCTTGCCGTGGCTCAACTCGGTCGGATACACGAGGTAATACGCCGAGTTGGCGACTACGGGCACGTCGAGCGGTATCACGAGTCCGAGCTGTTCAAGCTGTGCGCCGACGAAAAAACGCGGCACCAGCGCAATGCCGAGACCGGCCGCGGCGGCACTGATCAGCATCGTGTGGAGTTCGTAGCGGACACCTTGCATCGTCCGGTTATCGTCGACACCGAGACTGGCGAACCACGACGCCCAGCCGTCCGGGCGGGTGGTGGAATGCAGCAGGGGATAGTCCAGCAGATCGGCCGCAGTCTCGACCGGCCGCGTCAGCAGGCTTGCCGCACACACCGGCACGACTTCCTCGCTGAACAGAAAATCCGCCGACGTGCCCGGCCATGTCGGTTTCCCATAGTGAATCGCGGCTTCGAAATGCGTATCCGCGAACGGGAAGGTGCCGGTGCGCACGCCCATATTGACCCGCACATCCGGATACTGCGCGTTGAATGCCGCCAGCCGCGGAATCAGCCATTGCGATGCGAAAGTCGGCAACACCGCCAGCTCCAGATACCCGCCGCCGCTGCCGTGCGCGATGATCGACAGCGTGTCGCGGTCCAGTTGTTCCAGCGAGCGGCGCACCTGCACGCTATAGACCTTGCCCGCCTTGGTCAGCACCACGCGCTGTTTGACGCGCACGAACAGCCGCACGCCGAGATTGTTCTCCAGCGTATTGATCTGCCGGGACACCGCGCTCTCGGTGAGGAAGAGTTCGCGCGCAGCATGCGTGAAGCTCTCGTGCCGCGCGGCGGCTTCGAAAGCGAGCAGCGCACCCATGTTGGGGAGCTTGAATTTTCGCATGTTGATTCCAAAAGCGCATCAAGTGGCGATTTTATCTCGCTTTACGGCAGTGCCGCGGATTTGAATAATCGCGCATTCAACGACGCCGTGCTTGCGCCCTGAAGCCACGCCGGCAGGCCACCTCCAAATACACGAACGCGTGCTCGCCGCACCCCGCCCGGAACCGATATGCGAAACATCAAGAATGCGAATGTCGAACAACTGCTGCTGAAACTGCTCGGCGCCGAGAGAACCGCAAGGCTGTTCGCCACGTTGAACCATCCGCAGATTCTCAACGAATGGGAAGACGGCGCCGTCACGCGGGCCGAAATGGCGCAGGCGATGAACATGGCGCTGTTCGAAGACTTGCTGGCGCGCTCCGCGAATGGCCGCCAGTACACCGAGGAGACGATCGCCGCCGGGGGCAGCGTCTACTTCGACCACGGCGCATTGCGCACCGTGCGCTGGGCAGAGAGCGGCGCGCTGCCGCCGGGCGAAGCGGCGTTCGCGCGCATCCTGCGTCCGCTCGGGTTCAGCATCAACGGCCGCTATCCGCTCGACCGTCTCGGCATGACCGGCCGCGCCTGGGCGCATGACGACGCCCCTGATGAGATCGCGCAGTTCTTCGTCAGCGAATTGCATCCGGAACGGTTTTCGACGGAATTTCAGGAGGCGGTGACGAACGTGATCGGCGCCTCACGCGATCCGTTGACGCCGCAAGCCGCCGGCCAGTTGTGGGAGCTCGAACGCGAAGGCGTGCTGCCGCTCGAGGCGGCACATGCGTTGCTGCCGGCGATCGTCGGCGCGTTCGCACGTCAGCACGAGACGCCACGCGAAGCCGATTACGAAGTATTGTTGAAGGAGTCGGCGGAAATGGCGTGGATCGCGACCGAAGGCAACGCCTTCAACCACGCTACCGATCGCGTCGCAGACGTGTTCAAGCTTTCCGACGACGAAAAGGCGAAGGGCCGTCCGATGAAGCCGGAAGTCGAGCGTTCGCGTTCGGGCCGCGTGTTTCAGACCGCGTACCGCGCGGATATCGTGCGCCGCGAGTTCCGTGCGGCCGACGGCAGCATCGTGACGCGCGAGGTGCCGGGCTCGTTCTACGAGTTCATCACGCGTAAGCGGACCTTCGATCAGGACGTGCGCCGCTGGGAAACGGACCTGCGTTTCGACGCGGGTAACGCACAGGGCATCTTCAAGATGACCGCGAGCCAGGCTGCGTGATGCGTAGTTCAGGCCATAGCGCGGGCGTCGGACACGATACGTGAGGAACGCAGTGGGAACGTCATTGGATGAAGAGCAGGGCGCGGGCGTGAATGCTTCGTTGAGCGACGTGCCTCATGACACCTTGAAAGCGCCGCGCGTTGCCAAGCCCTTTCAAGGGGCTGCCGCCGTGATGCAGGCGCTCGAAGCCGACTTGCGCCGCAATGTGCGCGGCGAAGTACGTTTCGATCAAGGCTCGAAAGCGTTGTATGCCGCGGATGCGTCGAACTATCGGCAAGTCCCGCTCGCCGTGGTGGTGCCGTCGGACGTCGACGACCTGCTGGAAACGCTCGCCGCCTGCCGCCGCAATGACGTGCCCTTCCTCCCGCGCGGCGGTGGCACCTCGCAGAACGGCCAATGCGTGAACGTCGCGGTGGTAGCCGACGCGAGCAAATACGTGAACCGCGTCGTCTCGGTCGATCCTGAAGCGGGCGTAGCGCTCGTCGAACCGGGCGTAGTCTGCGATACCTTGCGCGACGCCGCGGAAAAGCACGGCCTGACGTTCGCCCCCGATCCCGCGACGCACAGCCGCTGCACGCTCGGCGGCATGATCGCCAACAACTCGTGCGGCGCGCATTCGGTGATGGCCGGCAAGACGGTCGAGAACGTCGAGGCGCTGGAAGTCGCGACGTTCGACGGCGCGCGCTTCTGGGTCGGTCCGACATCGGACGACGAACTCGATCGCATCATCGCAGCAGGCGGCAGGCAAGGCGAAATCTACGCCGCACTCAAGCAACTACGCGACACTTATTCCGATCAGATCCGCGCGAAATTCCCGCAGATCAAGCGGCGCGTGTCGGGCTTCAACCTCGATCAACTGCTGCCGGAAAACGGCTTCAACGTCGCGCGTGCGCTGGTCGGCACCGAAGGCACGTGCGCCGTGACCCTGCAGGCGAAAGTGCGGCTCGTGAAGAGTCCGCCGCAACGCGTGATCGTCGTGGTCGGCTTCACCGATATCTACATCGCTGCGGACGCCGTGCCGCATTTCATGCGCTGTGGGCCGATCGCAATCGAGGGACTCGACCGCGCGATCATCCGCGGCTTGCAGGCACGTGGTTTGAAGAAGGACGAGATCGCGTTGCTGCCGGATGGCGATGCATGGGTCGTGCTCGAATTCGGCGCGGATACGCAAGACGATGCCGTGCGCCAGGCGCAAACCGCCGCGGCGTATTTTTCGTCGGGCGAAGCTGGGCCGAATGTATCGGCGATGCTCGTCGAAGATCGCGCGTTGCAGGCGAAGGTGTGGTCGATCCGCGAGACGGGGGCGTCGGCGGTGGCGTTGTCGGTGGACGCGGGTACGCCCGATCCGGTGGTCGGCTGGGAGGATGCGGCGGTCGATCCGATGCGTCTCGGCGATTATCTGCGTGCGTTTCAGGCGCTGGTGGATCGTTACGGCTACGAGACGAGCCTCTACGGCCATTTCGGCGATGGCTGCGTGCACGCGCGCATTACCTTCGATCTGCGCAGCGCTGAAGGCGTCGCGACGTGGCGCAAGTTTCTGCGCGAAGCGGCGGAACTGGTGGTCGAATTCGGCGGCTCGCTCTCGGGCGAACACGGCGACGGCCAGGCCAAGGCTGAGTTCCTGCCGATCATGTACGGCCCTGAACTGATGCAGGCGATGGAGCAGTTCAAGGCGATCTGGGACCCAGCCAATCGATTGAATCCTGGCAAGGTCGTGCATGCGTATCGCGCCGATGAAAATCTGCGCATGGGTCCGGCGTACAAGCCGGTGACCCTGCAAACGAAGCTCACGTTCGCGAGCCAGGAAGGTGATGGATTTCAGCGCGAGATCGAGCGATGCATCGGCATGGGCAAGTGCCGTTCGCTCGAGGGCGGCACGATGTGCCCGAGCTATCGCGCGACACGTGAAGAGCAATACTCGACGCGTGGCCGTGCGCATCTGTTCTGGGAAATGCTGCAAGGCGACGTGATCGTCGACGGCTGGCAAAGCCGCGAAGTGAAAGAGGCGCTCGATACCTGCCTCGCATGCAAGGGCTGCAAATCCGATTGCCCGACGCATACGGACATGGCTTCGTACAAGGCGGAATTTCTTTCGCATTACTACGAGACGAATCGTCGGCCGCGCCAGGCGCTGTTTATGGGGCGAATTGGCGAATGGGCGCCGTGGGCGGCAAGGTTTCCGCGGCTGACGAATTTTATGATGTCGGCGCCGGGATTGGCTGCGGTTGGGAAGTGGGCTGCTGGGGTGGCGCAAGCGCGTGAACTGCCGAAGTTTGCCGCGCGGACTTACCGGCAGATTGCGCGGCAATCGCTTAAGGCCGAGCGGGGCGCTCGTGTTGGTGCTCGTGGCGAGGTCAAGAAAGTCATCCTGTGGGTCGATACCTTCAACGACCACTTCACGCCCGAGATCGCGCAGGCCGCTGCCGACGTGCTGACGCAAATGGGCTGGCACGTCGTGCTGCCGAAGAACCGTTTGTGTTGTGGGCGTCCGCTGTATGACTTCGGTTTGCTCGACCGTGCGCGCGAGCTGCTGACCACGATTCTCAATGACCTTGGAGACGATATTGCTGCGGGTGTGCCATTGGTCGGTCTTGAGCCCGGTTGCTTATCGGTGTTCAAGGATGAGTTGCTCAAGCAGCTCCCCGGTCATGCGTTAGCGAAACAGCTGTCGGCGCAAACTTTTCTGTTCTCCGATTTCGTCGCGCGTCAGCCGTTCGAATGGCCGACGCTTGCCGCGGACGTGATCGTACACGGGCATTGCCATCAGAAGGCGCTGTTCGGTATGCAAGGCGATACCGCGCTGCTGAACAAGCTTGGCGTGAAATGGAAATTGCTCGATACGGGATGCTGCGGGATGGCGGGATCGTTTGGCTTTAACGACAAGCATCACGCGCTTTCGGAGAAGATCGGCGAGGACACGCTGTTTCCTGCGGTGCGTGCTGCTGCGGCGGCGAATGCGGAAACGATTGTGCTGACCAACGGCTTCAGTTGCCGTGAACAGATCGAGCAGGGGACTGGGCAACACGCGATGCATATCGCGCAACTGGCGCAGCGGGCGTTGGCGGCGCGCCGTTAAGGGGCTGTGGCAGCGGTGCTATTGATGTTGGCACTGGCTTTAGTGTTGCCATTTGCCGGTGGCGCTGCCATCGGCATTGGCGACGCAGGCTTTCGCCTTTTGGCGTTTCGACGTGCTGCGAGCGGTCGTGACGCGCTCGTTATTTTTTCGCCGGTTCCACAGTGGCCGACGTCTGCGGGATGTCGGCGCTGGTCGCCATCCACAACACTTCGGCGTCTTCTTCGCTGGTGGAGACGGCGGCGTGGCCGGTGCGGCTGTCGAAGTACAGACTGTCGCCAGCGTTCAGATGCGTCGGCGCGTACAACTCGGAATACAGGCATACGCTGCCGCTGATCACATACAGAAATTCTTCGCCTTCGTGACGGCCCCAGTCATCGAACGCGTCCAGCGTGTGCGCCGAGATGCGGATGCGGAACGGCAACATCGCTTTGTGCGCCAGATCCGTGGCGAGTAACTCCATCTGATAGCCGCGGTAGGCGTGGCGCTGGCCTTCGTTTTTGCGGGTCAACGCGCGGCGGCCGCTGGCGCTGACTTTGGGTGTCGAGCCAAAAAGCTCGCCGATTTCGATCTTCAGGCCGGTTACGATTTTCTGCAGGACGTCGAAGGTGGGGGACATCAGGCCGTTTTCGACTTTTGAGAGGGTCGAGCGGGAGACGCCGCAGAGGCGGCTCGCGGTTTCGAGCGTCAAATCCTGCGCCTGGCGGGCGGCGCGGACGCGGCGGCCGAGGTCGGTTGTCGATTGGTCGGCAGGTTTGGAGAGGTGGGTGTCCATGGGGTCCAACGGCTTAAATGCGCGCCTTGGGCGGCGGGTCGTGTTTCCGATAATAACATTTGGCTTGGCGGAGACGTTCGCTGGCAGCGTTAGAGCTCGTATCGGGGAAGCGCTGGTGATGGTTGTGAAGTGATGCATTCCCTTTGCGCGCCAATCAGTGAGGGCTTGTACGCGCTGCTTCCTTGACGCGGGTGCTGACCGAAGCTGTCGCGCCTGGATTTGCGTGCAGTATCGAAGAGCCTTTCTCATCGGAAACGTGGCTTTCCACTGCCGACGCTTCTACCCTGGAATGGGGCCGCCGCCGGGTCCGGCTCGACATGATCGCCTGTATGCGATCGCCGTATGGGGTTCTACGCATGTCGCGCACGTCGAACCGCTAGAATAAGGCGCCAGCGCCCTTCAAGTGCGCACGCCTCCCCTCAACCCCGAGTTTCACGCCATGGCCCGCATTCAGTTGCAATTTCCCGACGACCAGTTTTACTACTCGACGCATCTCACGGTGCGCGTCACCGACATCAACGGCGCGAACCACCTGGCGAACGATTCGATGATCTCGATGATTTCCGAGGCCCGCGCACGCTTCCTGTTCGACGCCGGTATCGAGGACATGAAGGACACGCACACGAGCATCATCGTGACCGACCTCGCCACGACCTATCGCGCTGAAGCCTATGCGCGCGACCAGCTGTGCTTCGAAGTCGGCATCATGGATTTCAACAAGTATGGCGGCGACGTCATCTTCCGCATCACGCGGCCGGCAGATGGCGCGCTTATCGCGATGGCGAAGTCGGGCTTCGTGTTCTTCAACTACGAGATGAAAAAGGTCGTGCCGATGCCGCAGGCGTTTCGTGGCAAGTTTCCGAACGTCAACGCCGTCGACTGAAGTTTCCGGTTCGCTCCGGTGTGGCTGGAGCGCAATCTGCGCCATGCCGGCGCCAAACGCCCGCACTCGGGCGGATCGCGCTTGACGACCGGAGACGTGCTTATGTTTGTCGCCGTTAACACCGGCATAGAACGGCCAGTTGCGGTCATTGGAAGCACCCTGGTGATCCCCAATAGTGGTCCTTTGAACGTGGAACTTGCTTCATTGCGCCGATAGGCGAATGGACACCACGTGCGCCGCGATGCAGCGCGTGCAGGCAGCTTGTCGTAGTCGATACCTCGCTATGACCAAGCTGCTCCTGCACTGTCCGGATGTCGCATTCCGATTCCGGTAGATCCATTGCAAACGAATGGCGAAAGGTGAGCGACGTCACCCGCTTGGTCAGCGTGGCGGCTTCCGCAGCGCGTTCGATCGGCGTTGGAACGTCTATTGGTCGAAACAGACGTCTACAAAATCATCCCGCCCGCTATCGTTGCTCAAGCCATCCGTGCATCCCTGCTTGTCCTGCCTCCAGCAGCCGAAAGGGCGTTTCACATTGTGGAGGTCAGTTCAAATTTCCGCAGCATCATTTTCCCGCGGTTTGAAAACATGTTTCACATCGCAATAATTATTGTGTATCTCATTGAAAAATAAGCATAAATTATGTCATATGTCTTATATAAGACATAGGTGCGGCGCGTCAAAACGGTCCTACAATTAAGTCATGCAGTTCGCTTCGACATACGCAGCGGCACACCCAACTATTTTTTAAATGCGCTTTGCTCTTAGGAGATACACATGACCCAATATCAAGACGACATCAAGGCAGTTGCTGGTTTGAAGGAGAAACAAGGCAGCGCGTGGAATGCCATCAATCCCGAGTCTGCCGCACGCATGCGTGCTCAGAACAAGTTCAAAACGGGTCTGGACATCGCCAGGTACACCGCCAAGATCATGCGTGCCGACATGGCCGCCTACGATGCCGACTCGTCCAAGTACACCCAGTCGCTGGGCTGCTGGCACGGCTTCATCGGCCAGCAGAAGATGATCTCAATCAAGAAGCACTTCAACAGCACCGACCGCCGCTACCTTTACCTCTCCGGCTGGATGGTGGCCGCGCTGCGCTCCGAGTTCGGTCCGCTGCCGGACCAGTCGATGCACGAAAAAACCTCCGTTAGCGCGCTGATCCGCGAGCTGTACACCTTCCTGCGCCAGGCCGACGCCCGTGAACTGGGCGGCCTGTTCCGTCAGCTGGACGCGGCCGTTGGCCCGGCCAAGGCCGCCATCCAGGAAAAAATCGACAACCACATCACCCATGTCGTGCCTATCATCGCCGACATCGACGCGGGTTTCGGCAACGCCGAAGCCACCTACCTGCTGGCCAAGCAGTTTATCGAAGCGGGCGCGTGTTGCATTCAGATCGAAAACCAGGTGTCCGACGAGAAGCAGTGCGGCCACCAGGATGGCAAAGTCACCGTGCCGCACGAGGACTTCCTGGCCAAAATCCGCGCCATTCGCTACGCCTTCCTGGAACTGGGCGTGGACGACGGCATCATCGTGGCCCGTACCGACTCGCTGGGCGCCGGCCTGACCAAGCAGATCGCCGTGACCAACACACCCGGCGACTTGGGCGACCAATACAATTCCTTCCTCGATTGCGACGAAATATCGGCCGAAGCACTGGGCAATGGTGACGTCATCATCAAGCGTGACGGCAAGCTGCTGCGTCCTAAGCGCCTGCCTAGCAACCTGTTCCAGTTCCGCGCCGGCACGGGCGAAGCGCGCTGCGTGCTGGATTGCGTCACCGCGCTGCAAAACGGCGCTGACCTGCTGTGGATCGAAACCGAAAAACCGCATATCGCCCAGATCGGCGGCATGGTCAGCGAGATTCGCAAAGTCATCCCGAACGCCAAGCTGGTGTACAACAACAGCCCCTCGTTCAACTGGACCCTGAACTTCCGCCAGCAGGCGTATGACGCGATGAAGGCCGCAGGCAAGGATGTGTCAGCATACGACCGCGCCCAGCTGATGAGTGTGGAATACGATCAGACTGAACTGGCGATCGCCGCCGACGAAAAGATCCGCACCTTCCAGGCCGACGCGGCGCGCGAAGCAGGTATCTTCCACCACCTGATTACGCTGCCGACGTACCACACCGCCGCACTGTCGACCGACAACCTGGCCCGCGAATACTTCGGCGACCAGGGCATGCTGGGTTATGTGGCTGGCGTGCAGCGTAAGGAAATCCGTCAGGGCATCGCCTGCGTCAAGCACCAGAACATGTCCGGCTCGGACATCGGCGACGACCACAAGGAGTATTTCAGCGGCGAAGCGGCCCTGAAAGCGGCGGGTAAAGACAACACCATGAACCAGTTCTGATACCAGTAATACTCCAAGCAAAACGCCAACCCATACAGGTTGGCGTTTTTTTTATCCGGCGAGATAGCTCGCGGGATTCTCATCAAACATTTTCTTGTGCGCTTCCATGCAGAAGCTGTACGTGTGGCTCGGTAGACTGAGGATGGCGCGGTGGCCTTGGCCACGTTCATCTCGCAGATGGGGCACAGAGGATGCTCGTTGCTTGAACGTCGTTCAACTGCCTTATCGGCAACAACAGGTTGTCACCTCAGAATGCATAGCGCCGGGCTGATTAGTTGGAGCGTTCCGATCAACGGACAACACGCACGCTGCTCGCAAGACCGGGTCAATCCAATTCTTGCGCCCGGCGGTGGATTGGAGCGGGATGAAACTGTGGCGGCGAAGACGAGAGGGATGTGAGGCGCTGAGCCTGCACGCGATCAAGAGCCTCGCCCGCCTCACTCAACATCCGCTGGATGACTTCTTCCGCCGACTCACGTGCGTGAATCAACGCCGACGACTGACCCGCGTATAACGCCATCTTCTCCAACTCACCCGTGGTGCTCCGCAACGGTGAGACCGTGCTGTACTTGGGTATCGGTCCCCATTCATCTTCAGCGATCACTTCGCGCGGCAACGAATACGGATCGTTGCCGAATGGATGATCACGCACCTCGTCGGTCACGCTGTTGGCGAGCACGCGCACGGGCGAGCCAACTGGCCAGTTCGATCGTCGCGGGTGATTCCCTCACCATGCCGAGCAGGCCGAAGCCTGTCGCCAGGGAACGGAAGTTGTGAGAGCGTGCGCAAGACCAGATTAACGCGCGAGGCCGCCACCCATTTGCGCACCGTGCTGTGGTCAATACGGTGTCGGCGAGCCACCTCTGCGCTACCGCCGCCTCTGCCAGACAGATAGTCTTCGACAACCGACTGCTTGAACCGCGCGCTGTATCTGCTCATGAAAAAACACCCCAAATCGTTGGACGGGTGTCCAACTTTTGGGGTGCAGTTCAGGCCTGATGCCGTTTAGCGCCCGGTTGAACGGCACCGGCAATCAAGCGAACACGCGAGTGTTCGCTTGATCCATTAGTTGCCGGCGATGGTGTCAACCTCGTAGGGTGACGGTTTGTTTTCCGTCTTCCATTTCACTTCTTGCTCGGTGTTCGGCATCGGCGGAACGAGTCCCTGAATCAGCCAGAGATCTCGCGACGTCTCGTCAACGTGGAACTCCCAGCTAATGCCGAGCTCCTTAAACATCGGCTCAATTGCCTCTCGTGCACGCGACAACCAGCTTTCCCTCAGTTCCGGTGTCGGTAAACTTCGCGCGATGTGATCGATCCAGATCCGCACGAAACGCTCGGCCGGTTTGCCGCCAATATAGAAATCGCCCTGCTTGATTTCCTGAAACACCACGGCGACGTAGAACGCCGGCAAGCGGAAATAAACATTTTTCGTAATCCTCTCCGCCAGTTCGGTTTTTTGCTCGTCGTTCAGTGTGTCGGCGGTGTGATACAGCTTCCAGAGCGGCATGATTCGTCTCCTTGTCGGTAACTGATATGGATTGTTTACTGCTGGGTTATGCAACGCGTGCGGGTCCAAACGGCGATGCGCCGACGGAAGCAACCCGGATCAGCTTTTTGTTCACGAACTCGTCGAAGCCAAGTCGTGAAAGCTCCCGGCCGAATCCGGATTTCTTGACGCCGCCAAATGGCAGTTCTGGCGCCGTCGCAAGCGGCTGGTTGACAAAGACCATTCCGCTTTCGATCTGGGCTGCCACTCGCTGACCGTGTTCAGTGTCAGCCGTGAAGACCGATGCACCCAATCCGAAACGTGTGGCGTTCGCCAGCTCGATTGCGGCCGCTTCGTTGTCGACGGCGTAAAACGCGGCGACCGGCCCGAAGAGCTCTTCGTCGAAGACAGGATTGTTGCGGTCGATGTTGGCGAGAATCGTGGGTTGCAGATAGAAGCCCGGGCGGTTGACCCGTTGCCCGCCGCACTCGATCGTTGCGCCGTTGGTGGCTGCCCGGTCGATCTGGGAGAGCAGAAGCGACAACGCGCGCTCCGACGAAAGCGGGGCGACGGCCGTAGTCGGATCCGTCGGATCGCCAACTTGCAAAGCGGACATCTTCTCCTTGAATCCGGCAAGGAAGGCCTGACTACGTTCCTTCCCGACGACGATGATGCGTTTCGATCCGACACAGCATTGGCCCGCGTTGAGCATGCGGCCTGCGACAGCGCTATTGATCGCCCATTCGAGCGGTGCGTCCTCCAGCACGATGAACGGGTCGCTGCCGCCGAGTTCGAGAATGACCTTCTTCAGGTTTCGCCCGGCGCGCTCCGCGACCGCGGCGCCGGCGCGTTCGCTGCCGGTGAGCATGACGCCCTGAACGCGCGGATCGTCGATGACGCGCCCGATCTGTTCAATGGACGCGAAAAGGTTCGTATAGACGCCCGCCGGCGCGCCGGCCTCCTCGAACAGCCGGGCAAATGCCAGTGCCGATTGGGGCACGCTCTCAGCATGCTTCAACAGCAGAACGTTGCCGACCATGAGTTGCGGGCCTGCCACGCGAGCAATCTGGTAGTACGGGAAATTCCACGGCTCGATAGCAAGCAGAACACCAATCGGCTCGAGGTGAATCTCCGATTCGGGGGATTCCTCGAGCGGGCGCGGCTTCAGATGCTCCTCCGCATGATTTGCGTAATATTCGAGGATCTTGGCCGCCGATTCGACTTCTCTACGCGCCTCGCCCGTGCGCTTGCCCATTTCCAGTGTTACGTAGTGGGCATACTCATCGGCCTTCTCCCGCAGGATTGCTGCAGCGCGGGACACGATGCGTGCGCGTTCCGCCACGGAACGGTGTCGCCAGTCGGATTCAAAAGTCTTGTGGGCGGTCGCCAGTCGAGCTTCGAGCTCCAGGTCCGTAATGTCGTCGAATTTCGCGACTAGCTCGCCTGTAGCGGGATTGATTGTCTGGTAATTCATAGGATCTCAAATTAAATAATATGCATCACTAATAAAAGTGTATGCGGTTTAAAAAACGAAAAATCCGGGAACGTATGGGTCGCCAGTAACCTTCTTGGCTCATCCGGCGTCGCCGTCATTCGGCGTATCTGTCATCGTGTTGTAACGCAGCCAGAAAAGCGACAACCGACTCAGTGGAACACCATCTCACGACTCATCACGCAGTTCGTATGATTCAGATCCTAACGGCGTTAATATTTCTGAACAAGTCCGGGTAATCCCTCAACGACATCAAGGCGATGACCGCCATTCGGATTGCGACTCTTGTCACATGAGAGGCGGTAACTTAACCCGAACGAATGCGGGCGAAAGATAAGAAATTTACCGGGACAATCGCAAGATTTGAGGAGTGCTTCGTGTAAATCAATGCGACGTTCGAAGGGATGCGAATACTACAGAAAGGATACGGCCAACGCGATATGCGTGATCGCCTGAATACCTGCCATCCGTGCCCGGAACGGGTATCGAGCCCGCGTCCCAAAACGCCAGTTATCGAGCCCTTTCGAGGCCGTCTTTAAATACCGTTCACGCCCCGGATGCCGGCAAATACCAGGTCAAGCGCTTGATCGATCAGCTGCTGGCGACTCACCTTGGGTGCACCCACGGGGTTGATGCTGAAGTCGATCATCAATGTCGATACGCCGTGCATGCACATCCACGCAATACGCGCCATTTCAAGCGCTCGCGTCTCATCTTCCTTGCCTCGTTCGCCCATGTAATCCACGACAGCCCGAGCGAGCGTGTGGTAAGACTGGGTCGTCGCAGCTTCGAGTTCGGCGTGTATCTGCCGCGCGGGGAACTGCGGTCCGAACATCAAATGGAACAACGTCGGATGGTGCCACGCAAACGTCACGTAGGACGACAGCAGTGAGCGCAGTCGCTGCTCGGCGGACATATGGGGGCGCAACCGCGAGAAGCGGAACTCGGTAAGGTCGCGAAAGCCGCTGGCCGCGATGGCGGCCAGCAAGCCTTCCTTGTTGCCGAAGTGGTGTTTGGGGGCAACTTGCGATACGCCAACTTTGGCGGCGATCTGCCGCAAGCTCAGTCCAGTCAGCCCGACCTCGACAAGCTGCTGCTTGCCACAGCGGACGAGCTCCTCGCGTAGATTGCCGTGGTGGTATGGACGCTGCTTGGGCGCATCGGCTTCCCGCTCACCGCTCGACGCGCCGGAACGGTCCGCAGTGGGAGAACGGGACGCGCTTGCCTCCTTCTTTGCCTGCCGACGCGGAGATGCGGTGTTGGCACGGGTCGCGCGTTTGGTTTCTGCAGAGTCGTTCATGCGAGTGATCTTAACACTCAATCGATCCGCGAACGTGCTCTCAACGCCATCGTCGTCATCAGCAATAACCGGATCGGCCACACCACCGGATCATGGCGTTGCTTGTCAGTGCGTCACCTGGCTCGGCCGGCGAGCGGGAAGGCCCAGTATGCCGCGAGCCTCGTCGGGGGTCGCTACTTCTCCACCGATGCTCTTGATGATATCGACTGCGCGTTTGACCAGTGCAGCGTTGCCCGGCGCCAGTTCGCCCTTGTCAATATAGAGATTGTCCTCGAGGCCGACGCGGACATGCCCTCCGAGAATCACGCTTTGAGCCACCATGGGGAACTGGGCACGCGAGATACCGAATGCCGACCAGCGGGCGTTTTCGGGCAGATAACTCTTCATCAGTAGAAGGCTTTCCGTATCGGCATGGGCTCCCCATGGCACGCCAAGACAAAGCTGGAACAGCGGGGCCTGCAGAATCCCCTGTGTTTCGATCAGGTGGCGTGCGAGACGCACGTGTCCGAGATCAAACACCTCGATTTCCGGTTTCACGCCTGCTGCCTCGACCAAGGTCGCCATCTTGATCAGATGGTCCTTCACGTTGACGAATGCGCGATTGCCGAAGTTCATGGTGGCGACGTCCAGGCTGCAGATTTCCGGACGCAATTCGAGCACGTGTCGGACGCGGGCTTCGGGCGTCATCATCGTGCTTTCCTTGCTTCCCCGGTTCGGGTCTTCGTCGCTAGGGATGAACCCGGCACCCAGCCCGGTCGTCAGATTGATCAAAATCGGGCATCCGCTATCGCGGATCCGCGACACGACTTCTCGGTATAGCGCCAATTCGGCGCTCGGGCCGCCCGACTTGGGGTCGCGGACATGAATGTGGGCGATGCTCGCGCCAGCCTCGCATGCCGCGATGGCCTCCTTGGCGATTTGCTCGGGGGTGACGGGCACCGCAGGGCTAAGCCGCGTGGTATCGCCGCTTCCAGTCAGTGCACAACTAATAATTGTCTTGTTCATCACAGTGGTCAGTAAAGAGAAAGGGGCTGACTCATAAACGATGCCCTGAAGGGGGCTTCTGTGCTGCGAGCAGTTCGATCAATCATAAATTCGCACTCCAGAATGACTGGATGCGAAGAAAGAATTTCAGACGGCGAATTCATGATAACACTGTTAGGATTCGCGTCAAGACAGGTGTAATTCCGATCATGGTGCGTCCGCGGCGTGTGGTTTATCCGTCACGGTCGCGCGCATTCCCGTTTGTTGTGGCGAGCGGCGCCCGTCGGATGGGCGTGCAACCACGCCTGAGCGCGCTTCGCCGGATGGCGGTTGCATGCATCGACTGATGCGGAGCACGGGCCGAAGCGGGCGTCACTTCAAGACTTGGGGAATTCCCGGATTTCGATAGATATTAACGGTGTTAGGATGCGTCATGGGCTGAGCGAATTGACTGCGAAGATGCCGGAAGGTCGATGTTTTCGATCAGGTCGTGCGTTCGTCATTTCGCGCCCGTTGAGCTTTTTTAGCTGGGCGGTCGAGCAGATTGGCTATGAAGTCGTCGCGTTCAAGGGCCTGCTGTATTGTGGCAATCAAGCGCTGCCGTACGTCGTTATCGTCAATAGGTGAACCGTCTGGTCGTCCATCTTCAAACGATCCTGGCGAAATCGCGTCCGAAGGCTTCGGTACCGTCGACCCAGGTTTGGAGTAGTGTAGTTCGGAGAACTTTCATGCCTCTACCGCCCGTCCTTGCCAATCGACTGTCAGTTCCTGTCGTCGCTTCGCCGCTTTTCATCATTTCGAACCCAGATCTCGTCATTGCGCAATGCAAGGCCGGCGTAGTCGGTTCCTTCCCGGCTCTGAACGCACGTCAGGAGGGCGCGCTTGACGAGTGGCTAGACCGGATTACTAACGAATTGGCCGAGCATGACGCGAAAAATCCGGGTCGTCCGGCCGCTCCTTTCGCTGTCAACCAGATCGTTCACAAGTCGAATGACCGTCTTGATACGGATATGGCGATCTGCGAAAAATACAAAGTTCCCATCGTCATCACGTCGCTGGGAGCGCGAGAAGAAATAAACGACGCCGTGCATCGCTGGGGTGGCATCGTTTTGCACGATGTCATCAATAACACCTTCGCGAAGAAGGCCATACAGAAGGGGGCGGATGGTCTGATCGCCGTCGCTGCCGGAGCCGGCGGTCATGCTGGCGTGACGTCCCCCTTTGCGCTTGTACAGGAAATTCGGGAATGGTTCAATGGGCCGCTGTTGCTCTCGGGTGCGATCGCCGGTGGTAATGCCATTCTCGCGGCGCTGGCCGCCGGAGCCGACCTGGCCTACGTGGGCAGTGCTTTTATCGCCACCCATGAGGCGAACGCGTTGGACGGCTACAAGCAGGCCATTGTGGACAGCGCGGCGTCCGATATCGTCTACACGAACCTTTTTTCCGGCGTGCACGGAAACTATCTGCGCAACAGTATCGCCGCTGCCGGCTTCGATCCGGACAACCTTCCCGAATCCGATCCTTCGAAGATGAGCTTTGGCTCCGGAGGCGGCTCGAGAGCCAAAGTCTGGAAAGATGTGTGGGGCGCCGGGCAAGGCATTGGCGCGATCAAGAAGATCGTCCCTGCCGCCGATCTGATTGGGCGTCTGAAGGAAGAATACGGTCTGGCACGCCAACGTCTCGCTGTCTGAACCTGAGAGAATGGATAAGAAAGTTGGCTATCTTTATTTAAACAAATAACCGGAACATGCGATAGCTGAGCAGGTGGAAATGTGACGTCGACCGCGGCTGGTCATTCGCCGATGAATAAACGGAAAGTCATTTGAGTCGCTCCCGTTATCCATCGAATGCGCGCTCCACCGCCGCGGTTATCGCCATCTTTCTGCTTTAGCCACGCAGGTTGCGGAGGAGACCACTGATCAATCGCTGGGAGTCGGCCGATCCTGCCGTCAGGAACGGGCATGCGCGCGTGCGTTCGCTTATCTAACTATGTCGAACGCTAATTCGCGCGAGGATGCTCAAGCGCTGCGGTGGTCGAGAACGTATTACCCAATCACGCAATCGAATTTTACAAGAGGCAAAGCAATGACATCCGGAGTCAAAGTAGAACTGTCGAACGATGTGCTGGTCGCTACCATTTCTCGACCGGAGAAGAAAAATGCTCTCACCAACGACATGTATGGCGCGCTCTCGGATGCCATCGTCAGGGCGGATGTCGATGCCGAGGTTCGAGCGCTGTTGATTCAGGCCGATGGAGACGCTTTTACGGCGGGCAACGATATTTCGGACTTCGCTGCCAAGGCGGCGGGCCGTCATCCGGAAGAACATCACGCCACCCGCCTGCTGCGCGTCCTGGCCAATGCAACGGTACCGATCATCGCCGCGGTCCAAGGCAAGGCAGTGGGAGTCGGCACGACGATGCTGCTCCATTGCGACTACGTGCTGATGTCCAAAGAAGCACAATTGATTACGCCCTTTGTGAACCTGGGTCTGGTTCCGGAAGCTGCGTCGAGCTATCTGCTTCCGTTGCGAATTGGTTATGCCCGGGCATTCGAAATGTTTGCGCTCGGCGATCCACTTCCCGCCGAAACGGCCGTTGCATGGGGCATCGCGAACAAGGTCGTTCCCGCCGAACAGCTGCGTGCCGAGGCGCGCCGCGTTGCCGACAAGATGGCGTCCAAGCCCAGCGGATCGCTGACGGCCACGAAGCGGCTGATGCGGGACGCGGGACGATTGCTAGCCCAGATGGATCGCGAAGACACCACTTTTGAGGAGCGACTCAAAAGCGCCGAGGCAAAGGAAGCGTTTGACGCATTCGCGCAAAAACGCAAGCCTGATTTCACCAAAATTGCTCAATCGTAGGATCGGCATGTATTGAGCTCGAGTGCCCGGGCCACGTGATTTGCGGACAATTCCCGGGCTCGTCGATACACGGCGATGCCGCGCCGGATTTGCGGGGAATGTGGTGCAAATATCAGCGGAGGTTCTCGTCAATCGAGATATGTGGTGTCTCAAGTGGTCGAGTGGTTCGAAGTAGGCGAAGGTAATAACAAACGAAAATAAGATAACTTATTAATTTGGAGATGCTTCAGCCGTGATTACTCAACGAAATAGACGTCTTCCGATTTTTCAAGCGTGCACCGTTGCCGCGGTCCTTTCCGTTCTCCCTGGCGCGGTAAGGGCGCAAAGCAGTGTTACGTTATACGGGATTCTGGACACCAGCCTTTTCTATACGAATCACACGTTCAATCCGAGGACCCGGGCATCCGGGGGGCACGTGTTCTCGCTCACGGACAGCGACTACTCGTCATCCCGATTCGGCCTCAAGGGCAGAGAGGATCTTGGCGGGGGAACTGCGGCAATCTTTGCTCTGGAAAGTGGCTTTAGTACTTCCAATGGTGCGCTTGGAAACTCCAACGGGAATTTTTTTGGTCGTATGGCGTATGTGGGCCTTACCGGTCCGTATGGCACCGTGAAAATGGGTGAGCAATACTCTCCGTTTGCACTGTCCCTGTTGAATACGGAACCCCGCGGCGCGTCTTTTTTCGGCAGTGGTGCTGTAATCTATATCGGGAGCGTATTCACTACCGGGCTCTTTACGCCCAATGCCATTTCGTACACGTCGCCGAAGATTGCCGGGTTTGAAGGGAGTGGCATGATCGCGCTGGGTGGTCAGGCGGGTAATTTCCAAGCCGGTCGTCAATACTCTGCTCGCCTGACCTACACGATGCCGCATCTGGTTGTCGATGCGGCGCTTTTCAGTGGCAACAGCGGGGGTTCCGCGGCAAGCACGCCTATCCCGACGACAGTTGCCTTTACAGGTCGAACGATCGGAGCGGTGTCGAACTGGGGTAACGCCATATTCAATCTCTCGTACACGAACTACAAAGTAGCGAGTTCCTTCGATGAGCAAGTGTATATGGGCGGGTTCCGTTACACGTTCACGCCTGCATTTGCAGCCGACGGTGGCGTCTGGTGGATTCACGACGGTAATGCCGGCACGAATCACTCATTGCTTGCCGCGGCGGGCGTTACCTATTCGCTCTCCGCGCGTACGATGGTCTACGGTGAACTGGCGATGGTGAACAACCATGGGCGGCTTCACACCGGTCTATCCGTGAACGGCGCACTATACGAGCCGACTGGATCGTCGACGGGCGCGACAATCGGGATCAGGCACTTGTTCTGACGGCGCGTTATCGATCGATTGTGTGTTTCGAGGGCTTGGGAATACCCTGATTTGCTTTAACGTTAACACTGTTGTCATTGGTTGAACGAAATATTTTTTTATGTGGCGAGTGTATGTCGAGAAACCTCGAATGCAACGCGGAAGATGTGTAGTGGATGTCGTCGTCTATTTATTGAACGATCGTTTTGACCAATTTGCCTGACACTCCGTCAGGCCATGATTTAGGACATGAAATGAGCACTGTCGTATTTGAAAAAGACGGCGCAGTTGGCGTCGTCACAATGTCGAAGCCGCCCCACAACCTCATTGAGGATACGTTTTTGGGTGATCTCCTCGACTGCTATAAAAAAGCGGTCGACCAGGGTTGCCGTTCGATTCTCCTGCGCAGCGCGATGCGGCATTTCTGTGCCGGTGCGGACACCGCGGGCTTTACCGGTGGACGCCGGCGTCGTGATCAGGCCGGGCTGGATGCCTTGCTTGGCGCGCTCGAGAACGTGCCCGTGCCGACGATCGCGGCCGTTCACGGGGGCGCACTCGGTGGCGGATTCGAATTGGCACTGACTTGCGACATGATCGTCGCGGCCGATACGGCGTTTTTTGGGCAGGCAGAAGCGTCGCTCGGCCTGATTCCGCTGCTGGGCGGGACGCAACGCCTCGTTCAACGGGCCGGCCCGGCGCGTGCGAAGGAAATCGCTATGTTCGGTCGACGCCATAATCCGGTGGCGCTGGAGCGCTGGGGTGTCATCAACCTCGTGACTGCCGAAGCCGAACTGCCGACCGTGTCGATGTCGTGGGCACGGCAGCTGGCGGCGGGTCCGACGGTCGCATTCAAGGGCATCAAGAACCTGGCGAACCTGTCCGCGAGGCAAGGCATCGCTGGCGCAGACGCTCAGCAAACCGAAATGAACAACATGATGTGGGCGAGCGCGGACCAGAAACGTGGCCTAGAGGCGTTCGCGAAGAGCGGTCCCGGTTCGGCTCTTTTCGAGGGGAATTGAACATGAGCGCTCCACTCGACGGACTGAAGGTGATCGACTTCACGCGTGTGTTGGCCGGTCCGCATTGCACGAAGGCGCTGCGCGATCTCGGCGCCGACGTCGTCAAGATCGAGCCGCCGGGCGGCGATACCGGTCGCGGTGGCGTGCCGCATATCGGCACCATGTCCGTGTACTACGCGCAGCAGAACGCGGGAAAGCGCAATCTGAGTCTCGATCTGAACTGGCCGGAGGCTCGCGAAATCGTGGCGGATCTTTGCCGCGACGCCGACGTTATCGTCGAGAATTTCCGGCCGGGGACGCTCGCCCGCTTTGGTTTGGGATATGAGCAGGTTCGTGAATTCAATCCTTCGGTAGTGTATGTCTCGATGAGCGGCTATGGGCAGACCGGTCCGTGGCGCAATCGTCCGGCATTTGCGCCCACCGTGCAGGCGGAGACGGGCCTGACCGACATTCTGCGCGACCATTTTGAATTCGACCCGAATGCATTGAGGAACGACGCCTGCAGCCATGCCGACGTCTATACCGGGCTCCACGGCGTGATTGCCGTTCTCGCGGCTCTTCAGCATCGCAACCGCACGGGCGAAGGTCAGCACGTGGACGTTTCGATGGCGGCGACCATGCTGTCCGTCAACGAGCGGGCAGGTGCGCAACTGTCGGGCGTGGACACCAATGGCGAACCGCCTGCGCTGAGCGCGGCCGAGTCTCACATTTTCCGCATGCCTGATGGCCGCCATGTGACGATTGCGGCGAGCCCGATCTATTCGCCGATGTTCGTGCGATTCTGTTCGATGATGCGTCGCACGGACCTTCTGCTTGACCCGCGCTTTGCCTCCGCGCATCTTCGTCGGCAGAACCTCGATGCGCTTCTCGCGGAGGTGCGCGCCTGGATCCTGACGTTTACGGATCTCGAGGAATTGCAGGCGCAGGTGAGTGAACAGGGTCTCGCGATCGGCGTGGTGCGTACCACCAACGAGCTTGCCGATTCGGAATGGGCGGCCGACTGGGGGGCGATCGTGGAAGTGGATGATCGCAGCGGCGGTACGTTGCGCATGCCCGGGTCGCCGTGGCGATTCAGCGGCGCGACGCTGCCGAAGCCCGGTATTCCGGCCTTCCAGGGCGAGCATAACGTTGAGCTGCTCGCCGAACGTGGGGTTGATCCGGCGTTGATCCAGAAGCTTCGCGAGCGGCAGATCTTGCTGAGCCGGCGCAGCCTGCGCGGGGATTTCGACGCGCTTTGATCAGGCGCATGGTCAGCCGACGTTGAACGGGTTCTTCGCGGTGGTGCAAGCGGCGTGGCGAGCATGGTGCCACGCCGCTTGCTTTTGAAGAGCGAACCCCGGTCAGAAAATCTCGAAACGCACATTCTGGGGTTGGGCACTCGTCCAAGCGGTTGGGGTGCAGTCGCTAGCGTGACGCGGGTCAGCGCAACACCGCGGCACGGCCCTGACGTTTAGTCAGCGCGGCACCAACGACCGGAATCCGGGCACACAATGACCGGTTCGTCGTTCAGCCGGACTTGCTCTGCATCCAGTTGCAACGCGGTCGAAGGGGCGATGTCGAAGACAACCTGAAGTGCTTGCCCAACCTGCGCATCTTCGATGGGAAGCTCCCAGGTCAGGAACATCTGGACGCAATCCTGGTCCGGCGCGAAGTCGGCCACATTGAAACCGCTGCTGCTGCGCCGAATGACGCCATGAGGCTGGCCAGTATCGAATATCACAGCCGTTCCCCGGGTCAGAGGAATGCGATGGCCCGTAGAGGGAAAGTGCAAGTCCAGACCCTTGTCCTCGCTCAGGAAGAGATTGCAAAAGGCCGCACTGCCATATTGCTCGGCGTCATGGTGGTACCTCGCGCCGCGGCAGGCCATGAGGGCGACGTCACTGGAGGCAAGCACTGCGGGCAGTCCAAGCGCGCACGTCCAATCGGACATTGCCTGCACGCAGCGCGTGTAGTCTGGCCAGCGCGCCCGCGCTCGCGCCAATGGCATTACCTCGACGTCCCCGGGCTCCAGGACCATGTGCGACGATATCTCCCGGTCCCAATCTGCAAGCAGGCGTGCGGGGGGCGCAGGCACGTCGATCGTGCCTGATAGCACGATGTCGCTCACGCGTCGGCTGCGGATGGCGTCGCCACTCCAGAAATAGGAGGTCAGCATGTCTGGCACCAGGCGCCCGTCCGTCTTTACAGATAGCTGCAGATGTAGTCGAGCGTTTCGATCACGTCGATATCGAAGCGGCTCTTGCCGGGCACCGAGAACGACTCGCCCGCGCCATACGTCTTCCACTCGTCACTGCTTTCGAGGCGGATGCGGCATTGCCCGGCCTGCACCTCCATGAGTTCCGGCGCGTCGGTGCCGAAGTTGAGCGCGCCGGGCAGGATCACGCCGAGTGTCTTGCGTGTGCCGTCGGCGAAGAGAACGGTATGCGAGACACACTTGCCGTCGAAGTAGACGTTGGCTCGTTTGAGAATGGAAACTTGATCGAATTGCGTTGCGGCCGTCATGGCGGTCTTCCTCTGGGTCATTGTGAATGGATGCGTGGGTGCCGCGTAGCAGCAGCGGGCGGTGCGCGATCTGCGCGGACCGCTGCGTGGACTTTCGGGCGCCCGCCCGCCATGATACAGGCGGGCGGCGGCGCTTGCGCAATGCCCGGTTGACTGAGTCTCTATGGCGTATTCCGGGCGGGAATGACAGCTATTGCCGCATGCTCCCTTCTGTGTCACCTCGACTCGCGCAATCATTCTCTCTCCTAATCCGGATATCCGAGGGACGAAGCGATGAGCAGGCTCTTTACACCCATCTCCGTTGGACCCTTCGAACTGAAGCATCGCGTCGTACTGGCGCCGCTGACGCGCATGCGCACCGAAGCTGGCAATGTACCCGGCGATCTGATGGTCGAGTATTATTCGCAACGCTCGTCCGATGGCGGTTTGCTGATCACTGACGCGACCGCGGTCTCGCCGCTGGGCATTGCGTATGTCGACGCTCCCGGCATCTACACACAGGCGCAGGTCGACGGCTGGAAGCGTGTCACCGACGCGGTGCATGCCAAAGGCGCCCGCATCTTCCTGCAGCTATGGCACGCCGGCCGGCAGGCGCACCCCGCTAACACGAACGGACAGACACCGGTCGCGCCGTCGGCGATACGCGCGTATGAGCATGCTGCGATCCGCGACGAGCGAGGCAATATCGTCGAAGTCGAACAGCTCGTTCCACGAGCGCTGGACACGCGCGAGATCGCGGATATCGTTGAGCAGTTCCGGCAGGGCGCTGCACGTGCGAAAGAAGCCGGTTTCGACGGCGTCGAACTGCATGCGGCGAACGGCTATCTCATCGATCAATTCCTGCTGGATGGCTCGAACCATCGGACGGACGCTTATGGCGGTCCGATTGAGAATCGGGCGCGCTTTCTGTTCGAGGTTGTGGAGGCTGTCGTGTCGGTGTGGGGTGCAGGGCGCGTTGCCGCACGGCTGTCGCCCTGCGGCGCTTATGGGACCATGTCCGACAGCGACCCGCACGCGACCTTCGGCTATGTGGCGAGCCGGCTCAACAACTACACCCTCGCTTACCTGCACGTGATCGAGCCACGCATTCGCGGCAACGAGGACACGGTGGCGAGCGATTCCGCCATCTCGTCGAAAGATCTGGGCCGCCTGTTCACCGGCACTATTGTGGCCGCCGGAGGATTCACCGCTGAAAGCGCGGAGCAGATCCTGCGTACCGGCGATGCCGATCTGGTCGCGTTCGGCCGGATGTTTGTGTCCAATCCGGATCTGCCGGAGCGTTTGCGTACGGGTGCGCCTCTGAATGCCTACGACCGTTCAACATTCTATGGCGGCGATGGACGAGGCTACACTGACTACAGTACGCACCGCGCAGCGGCCACGGCCTGAGTGTGCCTCGTCGCGCGACACACGAATCACGTAGATTCGTTCCAGGAGAGAAAGGAGAGAAGGAAGTGGACCGACTGGCAGCGATGGAAACGTTCGTATGCGTGGTTGAATCCGGTTCTTTCCCCGCTGCTCGATGTAGAGCAGCCGGCCGTTTCAAAGTCGATTGCACAACTCGAAGAGCGGCTCGCAGTCCGATTCAAATGGAAACCTTGCCGATCGAGGCGCCGCCATCGACAAACAGAGTTTGACCTGTAATGAAAGCAGCCTCTTCGGACAGAAGGAAAGCGATGGCCGCAGCAATCTCTTCTGGCTTGCCAATGCGGTTCATCGGTACAGCAGCGAGGTAACGCTGTTCGCCTTCGCTTCCCGGCGCGTTGTTGGCTCTAAAGAGTTCGGTTTCCGTCGGTCCGGGCGCGACGGAATTGACCGTGATGCCGGTGGTCGCAAGCTCAAGTGCCCAGGAGCGTGAAAAGCTCACCAGCGCGGACTTGGCGGCAGCATAAGCGGTACGTTCCACGATGCCAAGGACAGTGAGGCTCGATATGTTGACGATTCGCCCCCAGCCTTGAGTGCGCATATTGGGCAGGAGCGCTTGCGCGGCCTGGACAGCAGGATGCAGATTAAGCGACATGACGGAGTCAAGTGCGTCGAGGTCAATGGCGCCTAGCCTCTGCGGTTTCACCAGCCCAACGTTATTGACCAGGCCATCGAACTGGTAGTCCGATACAAGTTTGTCGAGCGTGGCCTGTGTTTTTACGCGGTCGGACAAATCGACGGACACAAGCGTTCCTGGGAAACCCTCATCGTCTCCCTGGCGTGCTAGCCCTACAACCCGGTGCCCATCTGCATTCAGCCGCTGTGCGACGGCCAGGCCGATGCCTTTGCTGGCACCGGTTACTAGAAAAGTACGTGATTTCATGGTGTCTTGATGTTTTGGATGCAGATCGTCCGCATGCGTTCGCTCCCGACCTTGCAGTGTCGGGAGCGAAGCAGATCCGGTCTACAAAGCCGGAGCAATTTTCCGGCGGAGAACGGGCAACATGTCCAGCGGTTCGGGCCGATGGGTATAGTCCGGATTCACTTCGGAGTACAGAATCGTGCCGTCTTGCCCGACCACGTAACGCGCTGGCATTGGCAGAGTCCAGCTGTGGTCGCCGTTGAACGCCGGCAGGTCGTTCTTGAGGTTCTTGTACAGATCAACGAGATAGTCGGGCAGGGCAAAGCGGATGCCGAACGCTGCCGCAACATCGTTGTGCGTGTCGCTGAGGATCGGAAAGCTCAGTTTGTTGGTGCGGACCGACTTGCGGCTATTCACGGCATTCTGCGGTGAGATGGCGACCAGGTTGGCACCTTCGGCCTTGAACGACGGCACTGCTTCCTCAAGCGCCAGCAGTTCAAGATTGCAATACGGGCACCATACGCCACGATAGAAGCTGATGACGAGCGGCCCGCGCTTCAGCAGCTCAACAGACGACACGGGTTTTCCCTCCGGGTCGTTGAGGGTGAATTGCGGCGCTACGTCGCCCGCTTTGAGTGCGCGTTCAGCCTGGCGAGACGCCACGAGCTCGGCCGTAGCGCGTTCCATGACAGGATGGATTTCCGGCGGCGCAAAGTACGGGGCCTTTCCGCTTTTGAAATCCGCCTTGAATGCGTCGAGTCTCGCTTGAAGTGACATGACAATCTCCTTCTCCAGACAGAGTGATGTGTTGAAGTTGCACTGCGTTGGACAGATAGTCCGCCAACGCAAATGCGTGGAGAAGGCACGCCGGCCACATAACAGTCATTCCGGCAAGGCATAAAGGCGGAAAACCCGCTGCCACGCGATAGCGTGACATCCCGGGTTGCGGCTACAGCCAGCGCCAGATGCCCGCGGCCCAACCGGTGAGTGGGAAATGAGCCCAGGTCGCTACGAGCCAGACGACGAGGCCGCCCAACAGCGCGTGCAAGCCGAACCCGCCCAGCCGCGCGCGGCCGGCGGCGATCGCCGCGAACGGCAGGTAGCTCGTCTTCGACTCCCATGCGGGCCAGAGATCGGGTTGGAGCCGCTCCTTTTTCCGGTCCTGCAAAGCAGCGCCGACGAGCGCGAGGAAGACGATAGCCGCCGCAAGTATGATGTTCCTGGCCACCGGGAACACCGCGACGTGGCACAGCCCCCAAAGCGCGAACGACCACATCATCGGGTGGCGCGTCACCGCGAACGCGCCGCGCGCCGCTTCCGGGAACGCGCCGGGCCGGCCGCCGGTGGGCAGCGCCGGGTTGCGGATCAGAGAGCCCATCAGGAGGATCGACGCGATCAGCATGACGGCGGTCGCAACTGCCCAGAGCCCGTTTCCTACCGGCCATAGCGGCGCCGACAGGGGCGCCTTTAGATAGGTCAGGATCAGCCAGCCGAACGTCAGGAGCGCTACCAGCGAATAGACGCCCAGGAATCCCGTTTCGCCAATTGCGCGGACCAAACGCCGGCGCAGCGGATGGGACAGGAGAAAGTGGCTACCCACGAAGGCGACCGCCGCCGCCGCAACTGCGTTGGTGCTTCCCATTGACCCGGCTCCTCTAGAGGGTTGGTGCATCGCCGCTGTTCCATATCCAGTACCGAAGATTACTACTGACGCGGGTAGATCGGTCAGTTATGCGGGAATCGGCAGCTCGTCGAACGCTATCTGAAACGCTCTGCGGTACATTTATTATTATGTTCGATGTGGGCGCGGCGATTGCTCCGCGGTTGCGAGGCGTCTTCGGCGCAATCAGCAGTGCGATGCCGTGAGTGCTGCGCCTGCCTGGTAAATCGGGCACTCCTGTCATATTCATGAGCAAGGAGCGAGAGCTTGGACGAGCGTGCTCGTAAGGCAGCCAGACCGGCGACGAGAACCGAGCGGACAACGCTTGCGGTAAGAGCGGTATTGGAAGGCCGCCGCGGCGGCGCGCTGATGCTCCTGCCGTTTGCTGGACCGGCTGTGGTGGTCTCTGTTGCCTATATGGATCCGGGCAACTTTGCGACGAACATTCAGGCAGGCGCCAAATACGGTTACGCGTTGCTCTGGGTGGTGCTGTTGGCAAACCTTGTGGCGATGCTGTTTCAGGCGCTCTCGGCGAAGCTCGGCATCGTCACCGGGCGAAACCTCGCGGAACTGTGTCGCGAGCGATTTTCGAAACCCGTCGTGCTGATGATGTGGGGTGTAAGCGAAATCGCCGCGATGGCAACCGATCTCGCCGAATTTCTCGGCGGAGCGATCGGACTGTCGTTACTGTTTCACATGCCCTTGCTCGGCGGCATGGTGGTCACGGCGGTAGTGACTTACGGCCTGCTGTTGTTTGAGAGCGCCGGTTTCCGTCCCCTTGAACTGGCGATTGGGGCACTCGTCGGCATCATTGGTTTGTCCTACCTTGCCGAGCTGTTCATTACGCCGATTGCGTGGCCGAGTGTCTTCGCTCATACGTTTTCCCCCCGATTGCCCGACGCGAACGCGCTCACGATTGCCGTCGGGATTGTGGGCGCGACGGTGATGCCGCACGCGCTTTTCCTGCACTCCGGGCTAACCCAACGGCGAGCACCCGCGAGGACGGAGCCGGAGCGGGCAACGTTGCTGAAATTCTCGAATGTCGAGGTCATAATCGCACTGACCATCGCCGGGCTCATTAATATGGCGATGGTGATCATGGCCGCGGGGGCATTTCATCACGGCTATCCCGAGGTAGCGGAGATCGAAACGGCTTATCACACGCTGGCGCCGCTATTAGGCATTGGAGCAGCAGGGATTTTCCTGCTGTCCCTGATCGCTTCGGGCATA
Organism: Paraburkholderia phytofirmans OLGA172; assembly: GCF_001634365.1. Taxonomy (NCBI): domain Bacteria; kingdom Pseudomonadati; phylum Pseudomonadota; class Betaproteobacteria; order Burkholderiales; family Burkholderiaceae; genus Paraburkholderia; species Paraburkholderia phytofirmans. The sequence goes on along the minus strand of NZ_CP014579.1, from coordinate 3,054,407 downwards.
TCGAGTTCCGTAGTCGGCACGATGGCGGGTCAGATGATCATGCAAGGGTTCGTGGGCTTTCGCATTCCGCTGTGGTTGCGCCGGGCTGTCACGATGGTGCCGAGTTTTGTCGTGGTGGCGCTTGGGGTCAATGCGACTCAGGCGCTTGTCCTTAGTCAGGTTGTATTGAGCCTCGCGTTGCCGCTGCCGATGGCCGCGTTGCTATGGTTCACCTGCCGTGAGGACGTGATGGGCCCATACAAGAATCGCGCGTTCATCGCCGTGCTCTCCACGCTGGCGGCATTGGTCGTCTTATCGTTCAATGTCGTGCTGATATTGCAAACATTCGGCGTTGAGATTCCTGGCTTGCCAGGCTGAAACATTCGCTAGCGGCGAGCTGACGCGTTCTGCGAGTTCATGTCAGTGTGTGGTTGTCCGCATTGCCCGGTATTCGCGTCGCACGATATCCATCAGCTCCTCGACCGAGGTGCTGGCTGCCTCCCGCTGGTAAGTGACACGTCCGCGCTGCATCAGCATCACACGATGCGCGATATCGAGCGTCTGGGCGTAGTTGTGCATGATCATGACGATCGACAGACCACCTTTATTCTCGAGTCGAAGGATCAGGTCGATGATCAATCCAGCCTCGCGAGCGCCCATCGCGGCGAGGAAACGCTGCTTCGCTCCGTGGATCGTGTGTCTGCCGCGAAGCGCCTGCTGTGCGTTGATGCCTCGCTACGCGACGTGGTGCGTTCATCAAGGCTCGCGACGTCTGCGCTGGAAAATAATGTCACAAGAACGCCTGTTCGCCCAACCGTGTCTGGCAAACAGGTCATGCTGCACCGCGACGGCTTCGTGATGGTGCCGTAAAAATGTCACAAAAAGATTTGTCCACATATTGATCTATTGGACACCTCAGCATTAAGATGGGTGCCTTGGCGCGCGACATGCCACCCGAACGCAAGGTGGAATTCCGCAGCAGCCATCCCCGAATTGATCCTGCTCGCGCAGCGAGGCCAACGGATCAGGTTCCCAGCGAAGCAACAGGCTCAGCCAGGAGACGGAGATGCTCAGTCCACATGAACTCGCTACTCTCATGCTGCTCAAGGATGCACCGGATCTGTTGAGTCTGGACGGTGCAGATCTGGAAGCGCTTCTAGACCGTCAGCTCGTCACGCTTGAAAACCTCGCTTCCGGGCAACAACGCCCTCGCATTACCGATGACGGGCAGATGCTTCTGAAGGCTGCCGCTCGTATCCTGAGCGACGAATGACACGTATCGCTTGATCAGTTTCACACTCAAGGAGTGTTCTGTGGCCGAATCGTGGACAGGAGTCGTCGTGGGTCTGTGTGGGCTGAGCGCCGCCGCGCTGCTGATCGCCGTTCACTATCGGCGCGAAATGATGCGGCAGCGGAAACTCAGGCAGATGGATCATCGCGATTGTTGGGAAGTGATGCGCCAGCGGCGCTGAAGGCAAGCCCTGTTTGATTCAATCGGATCCGCGCGAAGCCGGTCACAAGAAAGCCAGATCATGATCTGGCTAGCCGATGCGGTGCTTGTCGTGCATGCGCCGCTTGCGGTTTTCATCCAGCGTTGGATAAGCCGCCTGCTCTACTACGATTTGCCGGTCTGGGTATTCAAGCTCTTGCACGTCGCTTTCGGTCTGGTGGTGTTGCACGATCGGCGGCGTTCCCTTTGTTTCGAGCATTCAGGAAACTATCGACAGGGTAGGGCGTAAAGATTTCTGCATCCTTGTCGATATACTGCACTGAAGTGCCGCCTCATCGTGTGGCAAGCTCCTCGTTCACCCGTAATCGCACATGTCTTCTGGCTGATACATGCAGTATCGGGCTCGCCAGTTCAAGCGAAGACAGCATTTGATCGAGCCATTGCTAAATACGGCCGAAAACTACGATGCCAGGGAGCGGGGCCGAAATCAGGTGGTCACATGTCCCGGCGATGATTCCGGAGTCCAGTTGACTGCGAGCAACGACTGACAATTGATGGCCGATCTGAAAGCGGGCTGGAAGCAGACACAATCCGGAAGACTATGTTTCGAATCGCGCGTTCCCTTCTGGCAAAACCGGCCCTGTTCATTTTTGCCGGGATTGGCATCACGCTTGCCACCACCGGCGTCACGGCAGTCTCGCTGTACCAAATGAGGCTTGACGCCATGACGCAGGCCCGCGCTGCCGCACAGAACCTTGCACTCTCCTTGCAAAAGGAGACCGAACGTAATCTGGACATCTGCCTACTTGCCATGCGGGATGTCGTGACAAGTATGGAGACCCCCAGTCTTCTCCAACTCACTCCCGAGGCCCGGCACCTCGTCGCTTTCAGCGCGGCCATCAATGTAAGGGAACTGGGCGCGATATTCGCGGCAGATGCTGCTGGCAACAGCACCCTCGACTCCCGAGGAATTCTGCCGCCGAAGTTCAATGTGAGCGACCGCGATTACTTTCAGGTTCAACAACAGCAGATAGGGGCCGGCTTGTATCTCAGCAAGCCATTCGCGCCACGCCTGGGCAACTCTGGGCAACCGTCGATCGCGCTGAGCCTGCGACTTGATGATGCAAATGGCCACTTCGCAGGCATTGTTGCAGGTACGCTCCGGCTAAGCTATTTCCACCAGCTATTCGAAGACTCCATACTCGGCGATCACGGAACCCTTACCCTGTTGCGCACAGACGGGACTGTCCTGATGCGGCAACCGTATCACGGGGGCGATATAGGTCGCACGCTCGCGGGCGGCCATTCTTTTCCCCCGCTTGTGCAATCGGATCACGGCACCTATGTCGACGTTGCCGTGCTCGACCATATCGAGCGCCTATATAGCTTCAGGCGGATTGGGAACTATCCGCTGGTCGTGGTCGTTGGCCTGGCGACTCAGGATATCTACGCCGGGTGGCGTAAGCGGGCGTTTGCCATTGGTATCGTGACTGCCATACTGGATGTGCTTACCATCATGCTGTCGCTGATGTTCAGCGGACAATTGCGTAGAAGATTCGCAATGGAACGTCAGTTGCGGACGCTGGCATGGTTCGATGCCTTGACCGGCCTGCCCAACCGGGCTCAACTCAACAAGGACACGCTCCGAATCCTGACGGACGCCAGCCGGAATTCGTCACAGTTCGCGATACTGTTCATTGATCTGGACCGTTTCAAACGCGTCAACGACACGCAGGGCCATTCTGCCGGTGACGAAGTGTTGAGCGAAATCGCACGGCGTCTCCGGAATTGCGTCCGAGGTGAAGACGCGATCGGTCGACTCGGTGGAGACGAGTTCCTGGCGGTATTGGAAAATTGTGACGTACATAGGGCAGCCCACATATCCGGGCGCATCCTGCAGGCTCTGTACCAGCCTATCACTGTCAATGCAAAGTTTGACACCAGCATCACGCTCAGTGCGAGCATCGGCGTCGCGCTGTATCCACACGACGGGCTGGACACCGATACGCTGCTCCGTAATGCAGACATGGCGATGTACAAGGCGAAGAGCACGGGACGTAACCAGGTGCATTTCTATGCTCCTGTGTATGAGCGTCAGGCCAAAGAACAGCTCGAACTGGAAATCGCGCTGCAGCGAGCCTTGCAAGGAAGAGCCCTGAGCGTCGCCTACCAGCCCAAGGTCGATGTGACGGGAACACTGCATGGAGCCGAAGCCCTGGTTCGGTGGAGCGACGAGAAACTGGGGATCGTCCCGCCAGACCGCTTTATCGCCATCGCGGAAGAAAGCGGCCTGATTGCAGAACTGGATGCCTGGGTGCTGGGCGAGGCTTGCCGTCAACTCGCCGAGTGGCGCGCCGAGGGTATCGAGGTACCAAACATATCAGTGAATGTCTGCGCCGCCGACTTCAAACGACCAGATTATCCAGGCTTTATCGCGGGCACTTTGCGGGCTCATGGTCTGGAGCCTGCAAGCCTTATCCTCGAAATGACCGAGCGAGTCATGTTTGATGAGTCGGCCGATGACGTTCACGCATCGCTCGATGCGATACACGCCCTTGGAATAGCGCTGTCGATAGATGATTTCGGTACGGGCTACTCGTCCTTGCGCTATCTGCACCGGTTCCCCGTCAAGGAACTGAAGATCGACAGAAGCTTTGTGCAGGATATCGGGGCCGATGCAACGGCCGAATCTCTGGCACAAATTGTAATAAACATTGGCAATGTGCTGAAACTGAGCGTCATCGCTGAAGGCGTGGAAACGCAAGCGCAGCGCGACTTTCTGCGTAACCATGGCTGCCTTATGTACCAGGGACATCTATACTCGGAGCCACTGCCACCGGGAGACTTTGCGCTCTGGGTAGAAACGCATCGGCAGCAAACACCGATAAGCGAATCAGGCTAGGCGCTGTTCTCATTTCCATGTGTTTGCGCCGGGCTTCCCGTCCCCGAACAGCGCATCCGTGGAAAACATGGTTACCGGTTTGGATAACAGGTTATTAAGATTCCTTAAGAAATGATCCGTCGATAGGGTGCGGGAGAAATTCCAATAATCAGGCCGATCCGTGGACCGACGGTCAGGCCGATAAACGGAAAGGACGCGGCAGATTGGATGACGATTGCCGCAACCAAGTATCAACAATGGTTGATGGGCGCTTGCGTGGACGCATCGCGAAGGGTCCGGACAGCGCTGGATTGCTGGCATCTTCCGACACGGTTCCCTGAGGACGGGCGATGCCGCGGTCGCGCGACGACAGGCAAACGGGGAGCACGTTTGTAGATCGCTTCGTCATCGAAAGCGCAAGTGAGTGTAAATTCGGGTCTAGTGGTTTCCGACCGACCCGCCACTGTGTCTTCGAATCTCGTCATCGGAGTCGGTCCGACAGTCGTACAGGAGCCGGTATGAGCACGAAGCACAGCAAAAAAGAACATCTTGAAGCCGCGGCGTCACATCACGAGCAGGCCGCGCGATATCACCACGGGGCGTCGCGGCATTTCGAGGCGGGTAAGGACTATGCCCACGCCGCACACCAGGCGATGATAGCCCATGGCCATACCTTGCACGCGATCGATCAGGCACACGTCGCTGGCGCACACAGCGCCAATACGCCGCCGGTCACACCGGCATCGCCCGGCTCCGGCGCAGACAGCGCAAACGCGGCAAAACATCACGCGCTGGCAGCGGAGCTTCACGAGCAGGCGGCGCAGCATATGCGCCACGCCGTCAAGCTCTTCGATCAGGACCGTAGTGCAGCCGCCCACGACGCGCAGCTAGCGCTCGCCCTTGCACTGCGCGCTTTGTCCCATGGCAACGAAGCAGCCAAACTATTTGTCAAGCTCGCTCCCGCCGAAGCTTCGTGAGTGATGCTGTATGAATTCAGACCCGTGACATCGAGTCTGGCCGAGTGTCATGCAGCACCCGGTTGTCGTGCGGATTTACGGTCGTGGGCCGGCCGTAAAGGTCCGCACACGGTGCGCACGGGTGACTCCAGCATCCCACTCGGGACTATGCCTTCCGGTCCAGCAAGTCTGCCGCAATGGACTTCGCGTGCGCGACGGCCTCCTGCGCGTCAAGGAATATCCCGAGTTGTTCCCAATGTTCTTCGACCGCGTAAGTCCCCTTCATACCGAGTGCCCTTTGTACGCGCAATTGCGCTGCGTACCTGCCGTCCTCCAATGGTCGAGCAGTTGCAATCACTTTGTGCGGGAGGTCGGATCTCTCCGGTTGAATCAACTCTACAGGACCGCCCGGCACGCCGACGTCGTTCAACGCGTTCCTCACTTTGCAGTCTGGGCAGTAGAAGCACCACCCCTCGTTCTCGCGAATGGATCTGACCTGGCCGCGGGCCAGCACGGCGCGACATTCAACGTTTTCGCAGATGAACGGCATAGCAGTCTCCGGAGTTGTCTGCGAGAAATCCTAGCATGACCGTCGACGGCAAACCATCGGCATTGTTGCCGTACCTGTTCCGCGCGCTGGAGGCCGAAAGTCACGTCGCTCCGCTTTCCGGGAAAACCTTTAAGCGCGGGTCGGCGCGATCGCGGTACGCGGCCGCAGCGTCGCCATGATCAGATACATGCCGCCGCCGATCACTACGCCGAAGAACCATCCATAGGTATTCCACCAGGCCGGCAGCAGGTTGGTGAAGTTAGGCAGGAAAGTCGAAAACACGCTGCCGAGCGCCGCGGAGACCAGCGCGTTGACGTTCCAGCCGCCTTCGTAGCGGTACTCGCCGTGCTCCTGGTAGAGCGCCGCGATGTTGATGTTGCCCTTGGCCACCAGGTAGTAGTCCACCAGAATGATCCCCAGCAGCGGACCCATCGTGGCGCCGATGGCGTTGACGAAGTGCGCGGCGTTGCCTTCCCACGGCGCGAACGGATAGAGCACCAGCGCGATGGCCGCGGCGATGTAGCCACCCTTCTTGAAACTGATCTGCTTGGGGAACGTGTTGGAGATGTCGAACGCGGCCGAGACAAAATTGGCCACTACGTTGATGCCCAGCGTGGCGACTGCGAAGGTCAGCGCCGCGATGAGTGCCAGCACCCAGCTATCGAACTTGGCCGAGATCTGTTCGGGGTGAAGCAGCACTTCGCCGTACACCTTGAAGGCGGCGATGGTGGTGACGCCGGCGACCAGCGAGAACGCGATCAGGTTGACCGGCAGGCCCCACAGATTGCCCTTCTTCACGGCGTTGCGATTTTTCGCGTAGCGGGAGAAGTCGCAAAAGTTCAGGTATAGCGCCGCGAAGTAGGTGATCCAGGTCGCGCCCACTGCCATCAGCGCCCAGAACGAGCCTGGCTCGCCGCTGACACCGGCATCCCTGGTCTTCTCGAGCAGCGTGTTCATCGGAATGCCACTGGTGAAAGAAAAGCCGCCAGCCTTGAAGCACAGGCCGATCGCCAGGATCAGCATCGCGACCCACACTGCCGGACCGGCCCAGTCCTGGAATTTGCGCACCGTCTCCATGCCCTTCTGGATGATGAGCAACTGCAGCGCCCAGATAATCACGTAGCAGATCACCTCCAGCCCTGAGTGGCCGAGCCACTGCGTGCCCTTGTGGAACGCCATCAGGCTGTCGCTGCGGATCAGCAGCGCGACCAGCGCGCCCGACGCGGCTGCCGTTTGCGCGCCGTACCAGAAGCAGGCCACCACGGCGCGCACCATTGCTGCCAGGTTGGCGCCCCATACCCCGAAGGAGGCGCGCGCCAGCACCGGGTAAGGCACGCCGGTTTTCTCGCCGGCGTAGCCGATCAGGTTCATGAGCGCGAATATCACCAGCGAGCCGAGCCCGATCGCCAGCACGAAGTTGACAAAGCTGCCGCACAGCAGGAACAGGCTGGCGGCGAGGTAGTAGCCCCAGAGGCTGTGCACGTCCGAGGTCCAGACGTTGAAGATGCTGAAGGCTCCCCAGTTGCGCTGCCTGGCGGGTGCGAGATCTTCGTTGTAGAGGCCAGGGGAAGGATCGCGGATTTCCATCTGTCATCTCCTTTGATCTCGTGGAACTAAGGAAACACCGCCGGACACGCCTGGGCGGAGATGCCACCGCGTCTGAAGCCAGCTGGCATGTGAGAACTGTATGTGCTTTGCCGCATCGTTTCGAATGGGTAAACCCTGGTCGGAATGCCTGCGGGCGCAAGCCAACTGCCCATTCCCACGCACGATGGGCGCCATCGCAAGTTCGTCGTGGTCGTCCGCGTGACCGTCCTGCGAAGTCACGCGGTTCATCTAACCTCGACCGAAACAAAACTGCGTGCGTGGTTGCGCTGGATTAGCACGGCTACCTGTCTCCCTGCCTTTGCTTCCAGCGCGGTTACGTCCGCCTGCGTTTCGACCAGCGTGTCATTCAGTGACAGGACGATATCGCCAGGCTGGATGCCAGCTTTTGCCGCCGGCCCATCAACTGTGTCCACCATCAGACCAACGGCCAGGTCGCTCGCGCGCCGCTCGTCCTCATTCAGCGGATGCATGCTCAAGCCCAGGCGATCCCCTGAGCCGCTTTCGCCTGGTCGAGCTTTAGGGCTTTCCGCGGACGCGCCGACCATGACCGTGATGGTCATCGGCCTGTGATTGCGGATCAGCTTGAGCGTGGTCTTCGTCCCGGGCGGCAAAGCAGCCGCATCCTCGCCGAGTTCGGTCGAGCGATCAATCGTCTTGTCGCCGATCCGCATGATCACGTCGCCTGGCTTGAGGCCGCTAGCCGCGGCCGATGTGCCGGGCGCGACGGAATTGACCAGCGCACCTGCCGGCCGCGGCAGGCCAAAGGCCGCGGCCAGGCCGGGGCCGACGTCCTGAACTTCCACGCCAAGGCCGCCGGGAGAGGTCGCTTGCGGGGCTTGCGCCTGCGTTCGCACCTTGGCCGCCATGTTGATCGGGATGGCAAAGGCCAGGCTGGGGTACCGGTCTGAATCCGCGTAAATCTGCACATCGATGCCGACCACTTCGCCAGCACGGTTGAACAGCGGGCCGCCCGAATTGTCCGGGTTGGCGGCGATATCGGTTTGAAAAAAGGGAAAACTGCTCCCGTCCTGGAGCGTGCGAGACGTGGCACTGACAATGCCGGCGGTAACGGTATTCGCGAAGCTGTCCGGTGAGCCGATCGCCAGGACCGATTCACCGACGCGCACTCGCGACGAGTCGCCAAGTTTGACGGTCGGAAGCTTGGTGGCATCGATCTGAATCACGGCGACGTCGCTCTGGGCGTCGACCGCCAGGACCTTTGCCTTGAACTCGCGCCGATCGGTGAGCCTGACCGTCACTTCGTCGGCCTGATCCACCACATGAGCGGTGGTCAGAATGAGGCCGTCGGGGCTGACGATAAAACCGGAGCCCGTACCGGTAATGGCGCGTGCCGAATTGCCTTGAGACGCCAGTGATTTCGGAACCATATGCTTGACGAAGGCAAGAAGGGGATCGTCGGCATCGATTGCCGCGGGAGCGGGTATCGACGATGACTGCTCAGTGGCACTCGCGGTGATATTCACGACGGCGGGCCCGTATCGCTCCACGATGGTCGGGAAGTCGACCGATGCCGACGCGTTGGCTGGTGAAACCCGCTTCTCCTTCACAGGTGGCGGAGCGACGCCCGTGGCGTTCGCCGTCGGGTGCAGGCACGGATAGCCGCAGAGAAATGCCGCTATCAGGGCAGCGCGAAGCAAGGTGCGAGCAAGAGTCGGGTGAAACACAGTTCACCTCCATGGCGGTCGTCATGCCAGAGCCAGGCGCGTGATCAACGGGCCGATCGATACCTGAACGCATCGAATACGCCAGTACGACAATGCGCGATCCTCGCCTACTATGATTTATAGCGGGGAGGACGGGAAATTGCAGGGAGTGCTAATCCTGGGGTGCGCTTGCGGCTGGCACCCCGTCTATGCAATTAGCGGTATGGCAGTTTGTGGTGGGTCGTGGTTCAATGCGGTGCTCGTTGCTGATTTTCGTTCAGTTATGATCCGTCCCGTGCGGCTGAACTTTATGTTGAGCCACTAGCCCGCTCGGAACGCGCTAGTGTAGTTGCCAAGCATATCGGTAAGAGGGCTAACTGAGACGGGCAGTCAAGTGCGTTCGAGCGTGGCTGAAACAATGGCGGCGCATCCTGGATGCGGTATGTGCTGTTCCTGTCCGGAAATATGAAAAAAATAAAGGCCTGCGAGAATATGAGAATCAAAAGCAAATGGGGAAGGGGTATTCACGAAGGAAAAGTCGTTTCCGTTGTGGACGGTAAGAGGATTTTCATCCATCTGCACTCTGCGATCGAGACGCACGCTTTGGGCAAAATAGCAGCCAGTCAAAGGCAAAGGCAAAGGGTGCTTACCGTCGCGATCGACAATGTGCAAAAAATAGCAGATCACATGAGTGAGCCATTTATCCACGCGAAACAGGACGACGTTGTAGTTCTGCTTTATGCCAGCGACGAAACCCGTGTAGCGGCCCTCGGTGTGCTCGGTCTGTGCGACGCATAAGCCTATCTCCTCGCAATTGACTTCGATCGTTCGTTTCGTTCGGTCTCGCTGCAGCACCGTGCATGTGAAGGGCGGCAATGGATCTCAACCCGTATGCCCCGGATGCGATCGTCTGCGATGGCAGCGCCGCTGCACGTGCGGCCGGCCGAACGCTCGCGCGCCAGGCCGAGCGGCTTCCTGCTTTTGTCCAAGCAGCAACTGATCGATTCCGTTACATGGGCGAGGCGTCGGCATGATCCGGCGACTCGCCTCTTGTCGCAGCCGGGTCCTGCGCCTAATGTTTAGAAGCAGGCACCGGACAAGGGAAGAGATCGTATGCGCTGCGCAAACTGCGGAATCGAGAATCCCGCTGGGGCTAGTTTCTGTGAAGCATGCGGCGCCATGCTGGCGCGCACATGTTCGCGCTGCGGACACGAGGCGGGGCCTTCCGCCAAATTCTGCAGCGAGTGCGGCGCGCAGCTGACCGATGGGCCCGCAGCGCCGTCCGTGCAGCCCCGGTCTGTTTCAGAGCCGTCCCCGGCGCCCATCCATTACACGCCACACCACCTTGCCGAGCGCATCCGCGCCGAACAGGCGGCCATGGAAGCCCGTGGCGAGATCGCGGGCGAGCGCAAGACCGTCACGGCGCTGTTTGCCGACATGGCGGGGTCCACGGCGCTGGTTCACGACCTGGACCCGGAAGAGGCCCAGCGCCTGATCGAGCCCATCGTCGCGTTGATGATGGAAGCGGTCCACTACTACGAGGGCTATGTCGCCAAATCGCTTGGCGACGGCATCCTGGCGCTATTCGGCGCGCCCATCGCCCATGAAGACCACCCGCAGCGTGCGCTATATGCTGCGCTGCGGATGCAGCTTGCGATGCGCCGGCACGGGGACAGGATTCGTCTGGAAAAAGGCATCCCGCTACAAATTCGCGTCGGCATCCACACCGGCGAGGTCGTCGTGCGTTCGATCCGCACGGATGACCTGCATACCGATTACGACCCGGTCGGACACACGATCCACATTGCGTCCCGGATGGAAGGGATCGCCGTCCCCTCGTCGATTCTGGTGAGCGAGTCCACGCACAAACTCGCCGCAGGCTATTTTGAATTCAAGGCGCTGGGGGCCACGCAGGTCAAAGGGGTCCCCGAGCCGCTCGTCGTGTATGAGGTATTGGGTCCCGGCGCGTTGCGCACGCGCCTGCAACTGTCGGCACATCGCGGCCTTGCCAGGTTCGTGGGCCGTCAGACCGAACTGGACCATTTGCATGCGGCGCTGGAGCAGGTCAATGAGGGGCGCGGACAGGTCGTCGCGGTGGCCGGCGAGGCAGGGGTCGGGAAGTCGCGGCTGTTCCATGAGTTCAAGGAGCGCTCCCGGGGCAGCTGTGCGTTGCTGGAGACATTTTCGGTTTCGCACGGCAAGGCCTTCGCCTATTTGCCGCTCATCGAGCTATTGAAGAACTATTTCCAGATCACCGCTCAGGACGACGAGCGGCAGTGTCGGGAAAAGGTCATGGGCAAGGCGCTGACCCTCGAGCGAAGCTTCGAGGATCTGGTGCCCTACCTGCTCTTTCTGCTTGGCATCGGCGAGCGCGGATCGGCGCTCGCCGAAATGGATCCGCAGATCCGGCGTGATCGGACCATTGACGCGATCATCCAGATTCTGACGCGGGAGAGCCGCGACCAGCCGATCGAGTTGTTGTTCGAGGATCTGCAATGGCTGGACCGCGAGACTGAAGCATTCCTCTTGAGCCTCATCGGCCGCGTGGCGGATTCACGAATCCTGCTCCTTGTGAACTACCGGCCAGAGTATCAGCCGGTCTGGGAACGCGCGGGCCATTGCAGCCAGTTGCGACTCGAACCGCTGGGTCCGGCGGAAGCCCAGGGATTGCTCTCGGCGCTGCTTGGAGATGACCCCACCCTCGTGCCGCTCAAACAGCTCATCCTGGAGAAGACGGAGGGCAACCCTTTCTTCATGGAGGAAGTGGTACAGACGCTGGTCGAAGAGAAATCACTGCTCGGCGAACCCGGCCGTTTCCGGATCGAGCGTACCCCGGCTGCGCTGCATATTCCGACCACCGTGCAAGGTGTGCTCGCCGCACGTATCGACCGGCTCCCCGTCGCGGAGAAGGACTTGCTGCAGGCACTTGCCGTCATCGGCAAGGAGTTTTCGTTCAGTCTGATCCAGCGTATCTGCGAAGGACCGGGCGCTCCCACCGATGACGCATTGCGGAATCTGCTGGCCAGGCTGGAGGCCGCGGAATTCATTTACGAGCGTCCTGCGTTTCCGGAGGTCGAGTATTCGTTCAAGCACGGGCTGACCCAGGAAGTCGCCGGCCGCTCGCTGCTGACGGAGCGCCGTAGCGCCTTGCATGAGCGTGCGGCGCAGGCCATCGAGGCGCTGTTCCCCACTCGTATCGCGGATTACTGGAGCGAATTGGCGCATCACTACCGGCTGAGCGGCAATGTCGCGAAGGCCGTGGAATACCTGCACCGCACCGGGCAACAGGCGCTCCAGCATTCCGCCCATCTGGACGCGATGCGTCATCTCGGCGCGGCACTGGAATTGCTCGAGCAGATGCCTGACACGCCCGAACGCGCTCAGCAGGAACTGACGCTGCTGCTCTCGCTGGGGCCCGCCTTGGCGACCGTCCGCGGCTATGGCGCGCCGGAGGTCGTGGCAGCGTATACGCGCGCGCTGGCGTTGTGCGAACGGATTGGCGAGACATCGAAGATCTTCCCGGTGCAACTGGGACTGAGGACGTATTACCAGCTGCGCGCGGAGTACCGCACCGCGCGCGAGCTGGGCGAACGGCTGCTGCGCATGGCACGGCAGGTCGGGAAGCCGGCCTTGCTTGTGGAGGCGCATCTTGCGCTCTCGGCGAGCCTGTTCTCCGCGGGCGATCTCGAAGCTTGCCGTGTCCACCAGGAACAAGCGCTGGTTTTTTATCTCCAGGAAATGCGCGAGGAACCGGTCTACAGCCACGTGATCGATCCGGGCGTGCGCGCCCTGAGCTTCCTCGCCTGGACCTTGTGGCATCAGGGATACCCCGATCAATCGAGTAAGCGGAACCGGGAAGGGCTTGCACTGGCCCGGAAATATACCGGCGGCTCAAGCCTCGCGCTGACGTTGGCCTATACGGCGCAACTACATCAGCTTCGGCGCGATGCGACGCTGACCCGCAAGTACGCGGAGGCCGTCATCTCGCTCGCGGCCGAGCAGGGGATGCCGTTCTGGCTCGCGTGGGGAACGATTCTGCGCGGCTGGGTGCTGAACCAGCAGGGCAGCATCCAGGAGGGGATTGCGCAAATACGCGAGGGCTTGGCCGGCTACCGCGCGACCGGGGCCGAAATGGGGTACTCGTACTTTTTGGTGCTGCTGGCCGACAGCTACCGGCAAGCGGGAGAGACCGACGCGGGCCTGGGCGCGATCGACGAGGCGATGGCCATGGAGAGTCGCTCAGGCGAGCACTGCTACGAGGCGGAGTTACATCGGATCAAGGGGCATCTGCTGCTCGGCGCGTCGAGCGATCGCATCGGCGATGCCGCCCGTGCGGAACAAGCCGAGGCCTGCTTTCATCAGGCGATCGCAGTGGCCCGCGGTCAGGGCGCCAGGTCGTTTGAATTGCGGGCTGTATCGAGCCTCGCCCGTCTGTGGCAATGCCAGGGCAAAACGGCCAACGCACGGCAGGCGTTGTCCGAGGTGTACGGCAGCCTGGCAGAAGGCTTCGACACAGCCGACATGCGAGAGGCGAAGGCGTTGCTCGATGCGTTGGCATCGCGCGAGGCGTGACCGAGGAGACGGGAAATGACGACGAAGAATACAAGACTACGCGGCGATGACGAGCACAAACCGGTCGCGCTGGCTTTGCAGGGGGGCGGGATGCACGGTGCGTTCACGTGGGGCGTGCTCGACCGCTTGCTCGAGGACGGCAGGCTGGCGATTGAAGGGGTGAGTGCGACCAGCGCCGGCTCGATGAATGCCGCGGTGCTCGCATACGGGCTGCTGAAAGGGGGCGAGGACGGCGCACGGCAGGCGCTGCACGACTTCTGGCATGCCGTGGCGCAATCCGCCGAGCGTTACAACCCGTTGCGCTGGGTGCCATGGCTGAAAGGGACGCACAGCTTCGGGTTCGATCATTCGCCGTTATATGCGTTCGCCGACATGGCGCTGCGCATCTTCTCGCCCTACCAGTTCAATCCGAACAATCTGAATCCGCTGCGCGAGGTGCTCGACAGTCAGGTCGACTTCACCGCGTTGCGAAAACAATGTCCCATCCATCTGTATCTGTGTGCGACTAACGTCGAGACGGGGAAAATACGCCTCTTCACGGGCGAGGACATCTGCGCGGATGCTGTGCTTGCGTCTGCGTGCGTGCCGACGCTGTTCCAGGCGATCACCATCGATGGCGAACACTACTGGGACGGCGGGTACATGGGAAACCCGGCCATCTACCCGTTGATTTACCACTGCAAGACGCGCGACGTCGTGATCGTCCACATCAACCCGCTGGTTCGCCGGGGCGTGCCGGTTATGGCTGCGGACATCCTTAACCGCGTCAGCGAAATCAGCTTCAACTCGTCGCTGATGCGTGAGATGCGCGCGATCGCCTTCGTCACCGATCTGATCCAGCAAGGCAAAGTCGATCGCGACGAGATGAAGGAAATGCTGATCCATTCCATTCGATCCGACGAGGCGATGTGCGCGCTCAGCGTGTCCAGCAAGTACAACGCGGATTGGGATTTCCTTTGCGGACTGCGCGATAACGGGCGGCGCGAGGCCGATGCCTGGCTCATGCATCACTACCAGAACATCGGGCAACGTTCGAGTATCGACATTCGCGAGGAGTTTCTTTGAGCATCGCGCCTGGATTGGCGCAAAGCAACGACGTCATGATGGATACGGCGCCGAACGGTCACACATCCGTGCAGGGTGGAAAGGGGCGGGGATGAGCCAGACGCAAGCGCGCTTCATCGCATTGTGGTCACGCAGCGGCGGCTTGCGCGCCGAGGCCGCCTATGCCGACCTGGCGCGGCTTTATGCCGAACCGGCGCGTCATTACCACACGCTGCGCCATATCCGCCGCTGCATGCACTATCTCGACCAGGCGCGTAGCGCGATTCCTCATGCCGATGCCGTGGAACTTGCACTGTGGTGCCACGACGTGGTCTACGTTCCCGGCGCGCGGGACAATGAGCAACGCAGCGCGGACTGGTTCCGGCAATGGGCAGATGACCGTATCGCTGCGGGCGAGCGCATCTGCGAAATGATCCTGGCGACCCGGCATACGCGTGTGCCGGCTGGATTGGACGATCGCTTCGCCTGCGATATCGATCTTGCGGTGCTGGGTGGTCGACGGGACCGTTTTCGCGAGGACGGGATGCGCCTGCGGGCGGAACGTCCCGACCTTGACGACCGCGCCTACGACATGCGCGAACGGACGTTTCTGGGCAACCTGCTGGCACGTCCGCGCATCTATCACACCGATTTTTTTCATACCCGCTGCGAAACGCGCGCGCGGGGCAATCTGACGTGGCGGCTCGGCCTGCCGGTGCCGCAATGACCATGAGAGAGCGGACGCTCCTCACAAACCGTCCTGGTCGAGGTGGTCGAGGTGGTCGTGCGCTCGGGAGGCAACGAACGTCGTTTGTCGGCAAGCGGTCAGGATATCTACGCAATCAGCGCCCATGGTGGTTGAAGCGGCCATACGTGTCGTCAGTGGGCAGGTCCACGGGGCGGGTGTCTTCAGCGCCGGCGAGGCCTTCGGCGCACGTGATTTCCTGGAGTCGCTCTGTCCGGAACGTCTAGCATTGGAGATGCCGTGAATCACTGCACCTTCGCGTCAACAGTCCCCGCAGCCGCGTTCCCCGTCTGCGCAGGCGCTGTTTGCTGCCTCTCCGGATGCCGCGGATCATGCAGCGCGTCCGCCGACCAGCCACCGCCCAGATCGCCGAATAGCGACGCCGCGTCCAGCAGGCGCGTCTCCTGAACATTCAGCGCGGTCTGCTGAGTGCTCAACTGTGTGGCCTGCGCGGTGGCCACCGTCGTGTAGTCCACCGTACCGGCTTGATACTCGTTGAAAGCGATCTCGGCGCCACGGGTTGCGTCTCGCACGGCCGTGTCCAGGACGACCGATTGCTCGGCCAGGATTCGCAACCCGCTCAAGTCGTCTTCAACGTTCTGGAACGCTGCCAGCACCGTGCCCCGGTAGTTGGCGACGGCCGCGTCGTAGGCGGCTTTCGCCGCGTCGACGTCGGCGCTGCGCAAGCCGCCGTCGAAAAGCGTTTCGGTGGCGCTGCCGCCCAGCGACCAGACGTAGTTGGCCACGTTCAGCAAACCGGACAACGGCGACTGCGTGAAGCCGGCCAGCCCGGAGAGGGAAACCGCCGGGTAATAAGCCGACACCGCCACGCCGATCGCCGCGTTTTGCGCAGCCATTTTGCGTTCTGCGGCGGCGATGTCGGGCCGGCGTTCGAGCAGCGTCGATGGCACGCCGACGGGCACGCTCGGCAGCGTCGGCATCGCGGTGCTGTGCGTAATCGACAGCTCTTCCGGATTCTTGCCCACCAACACGGCGATCGCGTGCGCGTCGTGAGCGCGCGCCACGCCGAGCGCGATCAGATTGGACTGCGCCGTCTCGAGCTGGGTGCGGGCAGTGATCACGTCGGACGGCGGGATGGTGCCCGCCTGATCCTGGTCGGACACGACGTCCAGATAGTGCTGGTAGGCCACGACCGTCCTTTGCAGGAGGTCGATATTGGCGTCGCTGGTGCGCAGTTCGATGATCGCCGTGGCCAGCGCCACCTGCTCGGAGAGCGTTGCATTGGCGAGCGTCGCTTCGCTCGATTGCGCCGTCGCGGCGTTTTCTTCGATCGTGCGCCGCACCAGGCCCCACAGGTCAGGCGCCCAGCTGATGTCGCCTTCCAGCGAGCCCGAGTTGACCACTCTGGCCGCATTGCCGCTCGCGGCACGCGCCCTGGTGGCCGAACCGGTTGCGCCGATGGTCGGAAACAGGCTGGCATGCGCCGCCCGCACTTCCGCGAGCGCTTCCTGATAGTTTGCGTAGCTCGCGCGCACGGTCTGGTTCGACACCGACACCAGCGGTTCGAGCTGGTCGATCAGCGGATCGTTGAATGCCGTCCACCAGTCGCCTTTCGGTTTCTCCGCCGCGGGCTCGGCTTGCGTCCAGCCCGGCAACTCCGAGTAGGTGGCAGGCACGTTGACTTGCGGCCGGTGGTAGTTCGGGCCGACCGTGCAGCCGCTAGCCAGCAGGGCTAGCGTCGCGACGACCAGCTGTCGAAGCGGGCCAGGGCGGCCAGGGCGGCCAACGCGGTTAAGTGGGCCACTGAGCGGGCCTCTGAGTGGGCCACTGAGCGGGCCACTGAGTGGGCCACTAAGCGGGCCGCCAGGTGGCTCACTTAGCGTCCCAAAGCGGTTACGGGAAATCTTCATCGTCATGCCCTCGTATCCGGTTGTCCGGGTCGCTGCGCGTCGCGATTCCATGGCAGGTTTGCAGACCATCTAACCAGCTTGAAACGCAAGCGGTCGAGGTAGAGGTAGATCACCGGCGTTGTGTACAAGGTAAAGACCTGACTCAGGATCAGGCCGCCCATCACCGTGATACCGAGCGGTTGGCGCAGCGACGCGCCCTGGCCAATGCCGATGGCCAGCGGCACCGCGCCGAGCACGGCGGCGAATGTGGTCATCATGATCGGCCGCAGACGGACCACGGCGGCCGAGTGAATCGCATCCTTCGCCGGCATGCCTTCGCTGCGCTGCAAGTGGATCGCGACGTCGACCATCATGATGCCGTTCTTCTTGACGATACCGATCAGCAGGATGATGCCGATCAACGCGATCACCGAGAACGGTGTGCCGAAAATCAGCAATGCCAGCGTCGCACCGATGCCCGCGGACGGCAGCGTCGACAGGATGGTCAGCGGGTGGATCGAGCTTTCGTACAACACGCCGAGCACGATATACACCACGCCGAGCGCCGCCAGGATCAGCAGCGGCACCGTACCCATGGACTGCGAGTAGGCCGCCGCGGCGCCGGCAAACGATCCGTGGATGCTGGCGGGCATGCCGATCTCGCGGATCGTGTTGTTGATCGCCACGCCCACCTTGCTCAACGAACCGCCCGCTGGCAGGTTGAACGAAATCGTCGCGGCCACGAGGCCGCTCTGGTGGTTCACCTGCGTTGACGTATGGCTGTTCGAGAACGAAGCCAGCGCCGCCAGCGGCACCATGGTTTCCGCCGACGTGCTGTCCGCACTGCCGGTCGAACTGCCGCCCTTGCTATTGGCAATGCTGTTGGTGGTCGCGTTGGCTTGGGCGTTCGAGTTGAGTGCGTTCGTGGTCGCACTTGCTTCGGTCGCCACGGTCACGCCCGACACCGTGGCACCCGGCATCTGCGTGGCCGCCGTGCCGGTAGCGTTGCCCGACGCCCTGCTCAGGTAAATCTGTTTGAGCGTTAGCGGGTATTGCCAATAATCCGGCGCCACCTCCATCACCACGAAATACTGATTGAGCGGGTTGTAGATGGTCGACACCGTGCGTTGGCCGAACGCGTCATACAGCACGTTGTCGACCTGGTTCGGCGCAAAGCCGTAGCGCGCCGCCGTCGAGCGATTGATGGTGACGTAGGTCTGGAGACCGTTTTGCTGCAAGTCCGAGTTCACGTCGAGCAACTGCGCGTGCTCCTTGCCGAGCGCGGCGACGAGTAGCGGTGTCCACTTGAACAGCGCGGCGGAATCGTCGCTGGTGAGCGTGTACTGATACTCGGCAGCGGATTGCCGTCCGCCGATTCGCAGATCCTGCTGTGCCTGGATAAAGAGCCGGGCGCCCGAGACCGCATTGAGCTTGGGCCGCAGGCGGTTCACGACGTCGGTGGCCGTGGCGTGGCGTTGCGCCAGCGGCTTGAGTTCGATAAACACGTTGGCGGTATTGAGCGCGCGGCCGCCCGTAAAGCCCGCTACCGAGGCCACTGCCGGATCCTTCTGCACGATCTCCTGCAATTGCGTGAGCTTCTTTTGCATCGCCGGAAAGGAGATGCTCTGGTCGGCGATGATCTGTCCAATCAGAATGCCCGTGTCCTGCTCGGGAAAGAAGGTGGCCGGCACCAGCTTGAACAGGAACACGTTGCCCACCAGCAGACCAATCAACAGCAGGATGACCAGTAGCGCGTGGTCCAGTACAGCCGTAAGCGAGTGCGCGTAGGCATTCTTGAAGCGATCGAACTGCTTTTCGACCCACATCGCCCATCGCGCTTTCGAATGCCCTGCGTTGTCGCGGCTCAGCACGTAGGCGCACATGGCCGGCGTGACTGTCAGCGAAATCACCAGCGAGATCAGGATGGCGATGGACAGCGTGACCGCGAACTCATGGAACAGCAGGCCGACCACACCCGGCATCAGCATGATCGGGAGAAACACCGCGATCAGCGACAGGCTCATCGAGATCACTGTGAACCCCACCTCGCCGCTGCCTTTCAAGGCGGCCTCTTTCGGACTGAGCCCCAACTCCATATGACGCACGATGTTTTCCAGCACCACCACCGCGTCGTCGACCACGAAGCCGGTACCGATGGTGAGCGCCATCAGCGAAAGGTTGTCGATGCTGTAGCCGAGCAGGTACATCGGCCCGAAGGTGCCCACGATCGAGAGCGGCAGCGCGACGGCCGGCACCAGCGTGGCGCGCGGCGACTGCAGGAAAATGAACACGACGCCCACCACCAGCAGCACGGCGATGAACAGCGTGCGCTCGGTGTCGCCCACCGACGCTCTGACCGACTCCGAGCGGTCGATCGCGATGCCCACATGCACGCTGCTCGGCAGTGTCGCCTCGATTGACGGCAGGACCTGGCGGATCTGCGCGACGGTGCTCACGATATTGCTGCCGGGCATCGGATACACGATAACTAGGATGGCGGACTTGCCGTTGAAGAGGCCGGCATTGCGGATGTTTTCGTTCGAATCCTTGACCTCGGCCACGTCGCGCAACTGGACCGGCGCGCCGTTGCGGTAGGCGACCACCAGGTCGCGATACGGCGCGGCATGCGTGATCTGGTCGTTGGACGTGACCACGTAGCGCTGGTCGCCCTCGTCGAGATGGCCCTTCGCGCTGTCGGCGTTGGCGGCGCTGATCGCCGCGCGCACGTCTTCCAGACCGATGCCGTAGCTGTTCAGCTTACCCGGCTGCAATTCCACACGTACCGAAGGCAATGCGCCGCCGCCAAGCGTGATCTGGCCCACCCCCTGGACTTGCGAGAGTTGCTGCTGGATCACCGAGTCCGCGGAGTCGTAGAGCTGTGCCTTGGTGAGCGTGTCCGACGTCAGCGAGAGCACCATGATCGGCGCATCCGCCGGGTTGTACTGGCGATAGCTCGGGTTGCTGCGCAGCGTGGTCGGCAAGTCGGCTCGCGCTGCCTGGATGGCTGCTTCGACGTCGCGCGCGGCGCCGTTGATGTCGCGCTTCAGGCCGAACTCGACCACGATCACTGACGAGCCGACGGAGCTGATCGAAGTCAGTTCTTCAACGTCGGCAATGGTGGCGAGCCGCCGCTCGAGCGGCTCGGCCACCGTGGTCCCCATGATGTCCGGGCTCGCGCCGGCCATGTTCGCCTGCACCACGATGACCGGAAAGGCGATGTTCGGCAACGGCGCAACCGGCAGCCGGAAGTAGGCGAGCGCCCCGGAGATCAGGATCGCGACGGCCAGAAGCGTGGTCGCGACAGGCCGCCGGATGAATAGCGCCGAGATGTTCACGGCGTTTCCTCCGCACCGCCAGGAGGCGAACTCTCCGGTTTATTGCGGTTGCGCCAGCGTCTCGTACGCTCGGCCATTCTGTCGAAGAACAGATAGATCACGGGCGTGGTGAAGAGCGTCAGCACCTGGCTCAGCGTCAGACCGCCGATGATCGCGAGACCCAGCGGCCGGCGCAATTCCGAACCCGTGCCGCTGCCGAGCAGCATCGGCAGCGCGCCGAGCATGGCGGCGAGGGTGGTCATCAGGATCGGGCGGAAACGCAAGAGCGACGCTTCGAAGATCGCCTCGCGCGGCGGCTTGCCGTGATTGCGCTCGGCGTCCAGCGCGAAGTCCACCATCATGATGGCGTTCTTCTTGACGATACCGATGAGCAGCACGATACCGATAATGCCGATCACATCCAGGTCGCTGCCGGCGATCATCAGCGCGAGCAGCGCACCGATACCCGCCGAGGGCAGGGTGGAGAGAATCGTTACCGGGTGGATGAAACTCTCATAGAGCACGCCGAGCACGATATACACCGCCACCAGCGCCGCGATCAGCAGATAGACTTCGCTCGACAGCGAATCTTCGAATGCCTGGGCCGCGCCCTGCAGCGACGAGGTGATCGACGGCGGCAGATTCACCGACTGTTCGGCCTGATGGATGGCTTTGACCGCCGTGCTCAGCGACGCATCCTTCGCGAGATTGAACGAGATGGTGACCGATGGGAACTGCGCGAGATGGCTGATCACGAGCGGCGACTTCGTGATCTGGATCTTCGCGATGCCCGATAGCGGCACCTGGCCCGTGCTGCTGGTCTGACTCGGCAGATACAGATTGCCGATCGACTGCACATTCGGCAACGCTTCCGGTTTGGCGACGAGAATCACGCGGTACTGGTTCGACTGCTCGAAGATGGTCGAGACAATGCGCTGGCCGAGCGCGTCGTACAGCGCGTTGTCGATCGTCGCGGGCGTAATGCCGAAGCGCGCCGCCAGTTGCCGGTTAACCTCGACGTTCACGCTGAGGCCGTCGGTATTCATGTCGCTTTGCACGTCGGCAAGCGACGGAATCTGCTTCAGCTTCGCTACCAGTTCCGGCACGTACTTCTGGAACGCCTGCTGGCTCGGTCCGCGCAGCACGAAGCTGTACTGATTCGGCGAGACTGTCGTGTCGAGCGTCAGATCCTGCTCGGGCTGCATATAGAGCCTGACGCCCGGCACATTGGCGACTTCCTGTTGCAGACGCCGGGCAACCTCTTGCGCCGTGTCGGAACGCTTGTCGCGGTCGCGAAGATTGATCAGGAAGCGGCCATTGTTCAGCGTCGAGTTCGTGCCGTCGATACCCACGTAGGAGGTCAGCGAGGTGACATCGGGGTCTTTCAGGATCGCATCGGCGAGCGCGCCCTGGCGATTCACCATCGCGGCGTACGACACCGAGTTGTCGGCTACGCTAATCCCCTCGATCACGCCGACGTCCTGCACCGGAAAGAGGCCCTTCGGAATCACCACGTACAGGATGCCGGTCAGCACGACCGTGCCGACGGCCACCACGAGCGTCAGCACCTGGTGATCCAGCACCCAGCGCAGGCCGCGCTCATAGGCGGCGAGCGTTTTGTCGAACAGGCCCTCGCTGATCCGCTCGAAGCGACTCGGATGACGGTCGGCCTGCGCGCGCAACATGCGCGCACAGAGCATCGGCACCACGGTCAGCGACACGATTGCGGAGATCACGATGGTGACGGCAAGCGTCACCGCGAATTCGCTGAACAGACGGCCGATCACGCCGCCCATGAAGAGCAGCGGAATCAGCACGGCAATCAGCGAGATGGTCAGCGACAGAATCGTGAAGCCGATCTGGCCCGCGCCTTCCAGCGCGGCTTCGAGCGGTGTTTTGCCTTCCTCCAGATAGCGCACGATGTTCTCGATCATCACGATCGAGTCGTCGACCACGAAGCCGGTGGCGATGATGAGCGCCATCAGCGAGAGGTTGTCGATCGAGTAGTTCAACTGGTACATCACAGCCAGGGTGCCGATCAGCGACACCGGCACCGAGATGCTCGGAATGAGCGTGGCGGGTACGTTGCGCAGGAATACGAAGATCACTGCGACCACCAGCACGATGGCGAGAATCAGTTCGAACGCCGCGTCTGAGACCGACGAGCGGATCACGCCCGTGGTGTCCGACACCACCGTCACTTTCATGCCGGCCGGCAGCGTGGATTCGAGCTGCGGCAGTTGCTTCATGATCTGGTTGACGGTCGCGATCACGTTCGCGCCCGGTTGCCGCTGCACGTTGAGCACGATGGCCGGTGAGCCGTTGTACCAGGCGCCGCGCTCGACGTCCTGAGCAGCCTGACTGACCCGCGCGACGTCGCGCATGAACACCGGGGCGCCGTTCTGGTAGGCGATCACCGTGTCCAGATAGTCCTTCGGATCGGTGATCTGATCGTTGCCGTTGATCGTGTAATCGAGGTCTGGGCCGTCGAAATTGCCCTTCGGCTGACTGACGTTGACATAGCTGAGCAGCGTGCGCAGATCGTCGATGTTCAGGCCGTAGGCGGCCAGCTTGTGCGGGTCCGCTTCGACGCGAATGGCCGGCACATTGCCGCCGCTCGTCGTGACCACGCCCACGCCCGACACTTCGGAAATCTTGGTGCCGAGGCGGTTGTTGGCGATGTCCTCAAGCTGGGTCAGCGACATCGATTTCGACGTGACCGCGAGCGTCAGGATCGGCTGGTCGGCCGGATTGACCTTTGCATACGTCGGCGGCGCCGGCAGGCCGGACGGCAGGTAGCTGTTGGAGGCGTTGATGGCCTGCTGGACGTTCTGCTCGGCGATGTCGAGGTTCAGCGACAGATCGAACTGCAGCGTGATGACCGACGCGCCGTCCGAGCTATACGACGTCATCTGTTGCAAGCCGGGGATCTCGCCCAACTGCACTTCGAGCGGCGCCGTGACCGTGGTGGCCATCACGTCCGGGCTCGCGCCCGGATAGAACGTCTGCACCTGGATGGTCGGATAGTCGACGCTGGGCAGCGATGAAACCGGCAGCACGCGCATGGCGACGAGGCCAATCAGCACGAGGGCGATCATCAGCAGCACCGTGGCTACTGGTCGAAGAATAAACAGACGGGAAATATTCATCGGCGCGTGAGCCTGCTACGACGAAGCAGCATTGGCCGGCGCCGCCGCGGACGCTGCAGCGGGTTTGGAGGCGGCAGGCTCCACGGCGGCGCCGCTGGCCGCCGGATTGGCCGCTGCGGGCTTCGGCCTGGCCGCCTCGATTTTGGCGCCGTCGTTCAGGCGGTCTGTGCCATCCGTGACCACCTGGTTGCCTTGGGAGAGGCCGGACAGGATGACCGTGTTCTTGCCGTCGCTCGGGCCGAGCTTGACCTTGTGCACGGAGACCGTATTGTCCGCGTTGACCAGATAGACGAAGTCGCCCGGCGCGCCGGTTTGCACGGCGGGGGTTGGCACCAGCACGGCATTCTGCAGCGTGTCGACCAGCAACTTGACGTTGACGAACTCGTTGGGGAACAGCGCTTCGTCCTCGTTGGCGAATGTGGCGCGTAAGGTGACGGTGCCGGTCGCCGTGGCCATCTGGTTGCTGACGGCGTAAAGCGTTCCTGTGGCAACCTCGCGCGCGTTGTCGCTGGTATACGCGGTGACCGGCAAGGTCGCGCCGCCATTCAGGCGCTGCACGATGGAGGCCAGCGCGTCCTGCGGCACCGTGAACTGCACGGTGGTCGGCTTGATGGTGGTGATGACGACGATCCCCGTCGACGATGAGGCCGTCACGTAGTTGCCCGGGTCGACCAGGCGCAGGCCGACTTTGCCGGAGACCGGCGCGGTGATGCGGCAATAGGTCAGGTCGAGGTCGAACTGGGCGATGTTGGCGAGATCGGACTGGACCGCCGCCTCGTCTTGCTGCACGAGGAATTGCTGATCCGCGAAGGTCTGCTGGGCGATCGACTTGCGCTCGTTCAACTGCGTGTAGCGGGCAAGATCGGCACGTGCCTGGGCAAGCGACGCCCGGTCTTTGGCGAGCGTCGCCTGAGCCTGTTGCTTGCTGATCTGATACTGGCGCGGATCGATTTGGGCGAGGAACTGGCCTTTCTGTACTTCCTCGCCTTCGTGATAGCCGACGGCCGTGAGGTAGCCGCTTAGCTGCGGCAGCACGGTCACGGTGGCGGTCGGCGTGACCGTGCCGAGTTCGCTCAACGTCACTGGCATCGAACCGAGCGTGACGCGCGCCACGGTGACGACGATGGGTGCGGCCTCGCGTGTGGGTTTCTTCTGGGTCAACAGGTGGACAACGACAAGCGCGATCAGCGCCAGCACGATAACTGCAAACAGAATGAGCCCGCGTCGGGAGCGCTTGGGTTGCCTGGACACGGCGTCGCTCATAGGTTTCTCCGAAAACAGATACTGCCGTTGATGATCGGACGGGGCGTCGCCGGCTGCCGCGAGGGCCCCGCTGACAGACCGTGCGTTGCTCATACTCGCCTTGGTGGAAGCCGGTGGTCAACGAGCGGGGCGAGGCATGGCATCAATGTACCCGGGGCGCGCAAGGCTTGCGTTACCAGAATGAAACATGTCGGGGTCCGAACGGCTCCGTCGGGTTTCTTTCCGCCCACAGCCTGCGCCAACGGACGGTTGAGCGTGGAGGGCGTTGGGCAGCGGTCACGGTGAGCGGGGATGCGCACTGAAAGCTTATTGAAATTATTCGAGCCTCGTAACCTCCCATTTCACATCGCGTCCGACATTAAGGGTATGAAGGATTATGGGCCATCCGGCAAACTCACCGACGTGGAATATCGCGAAGGGCCGAATCAGCCGGCGCGACTGCAAGACGAAGTTCCCGGTAGGCGGTCACCAGCGCGTCGAGGCTGAATGTCCGGTTCAGGCCGCTTGGATTTGGCAACACCCATGCACGGGCGCCGCCGAACGCTGTTGGTTGTGGGCCCCAGTGGATGTCGCGATTGCCCGACATGGCGGAGAGCGCCATCTTTCCAAGGAAGGCAACACATTGCGGCGCATATCGTTCAACCTTTCGCTCGAATTCCGTTGCGGCCGCTTTGAACTCCGATTGCGACAGTTCGTCTGCTCGTGCGGTTGGACGCGAGATCACGGTTGTCAGGCCACAACCATATTGCAGAAGAGTGCGATCGTCCTCAGGACAAATCTGTTCGGGAGTAAAACCCGCCAGATGAACGGTCCGCCAGAACCGATTGCCTCTCCCGGCAAAATGGCGGCCAGTCGACGCCGCAAGGACGCCTGGATTTATGCCGCAAAATACCACTGATAAACCGGGTTCAAGGATATCGGGAAGACCTTGAAGTGAATCGGAGTGGGTCACGGAGTGGATAAGCCTTCATTGGGAGGGGCATGGACAAGATTACCGCAATGAAGGTGTATGTGAAGGTGGTCGAAACGACCAGCTTCACGAGAGCCGCCGAAGTTCTGCATACCTCAGCAGTCTATGTGACCCGTATGGTTCAGGCTCGCGAACTTCGTCGTAGGTCGCCTGCCAGAAGAGACCCTTGTTTGAATAGGAAAGTTTGCTGCCGTCCGACCGGCCTTGGGAACTCCCGAGTCGGCTCGAACTGCCGAGTTGACCAGGCGCGCTTCCATCCCTTAGACCGGAAGTCGATCGCCGGGTAGCGTGGAAAAGACGCGACTATGAATTTTTTCCGTCACCCAGGAGAATTTTGTGGATATTAGCCGGATATACCCAGTCGCGAGCTTGGCGCTCGATGAGATCCATAAATGCTGGGGGACCACTGCAGTAGATCTGCGTGTTCGCATGTGCTGGGCTCATCGCGTGAGAAGTTGCCTGCTCCAATCGGTCTGCATCGAGGCCAAAATGGTGATGGACCCTGCCTTCGCTTTTAAGCGCGTCAAGTTCTTGCCGAAAGACTGCACGTTCAGGCGATCGAGCGAAGTTGTGCAGCTCGAATTTTCGACCTGCCAGTGCAAGCCGTTTCGCGATTCCCGCGATCGATGCAGCGCCAACACCGCCAGCAAAAAGTATCGATTGTGTGCGACCGTCTAAAATAACTGTAGGACTCCGTGGTGTTACGATAAGCGCCTCGTCTCCTTGATTCAACGAGATGCCTGCTGTTTCTGTGTCCGTTTCGCCATCATCCTGTCTCACAGCGATTACATAAGCACGCGGCCGGGACGTAAAACAGCACAGGGGATATATTCTCTCCTTGCCGATGACGTTGTCGAGAAAAAGTGTGACGCAAGATCCATCGTCAAACGACGGAAGCCCCGATCCGGACTTGGTTTGAAGTTCGACGGCATGGTAACTCTCGGCAAGCTGCCATTTCCGTGTAACGATGACTGAGAGGGGGTTGTCGTGCATGTCTTCTCCAATAGGACCTTCGTCTTCCTGAATCGGGAGTTCGTCGGTGTATGGATTGCATGAGATGGCCAGTCCAGGAAACTGTTGGAAGGGCGGCTGAATGTCAGATTCAGGTTAGGGCGGAAGAGATCCACCAGCAAGGCGTTCAACGCGAATACCACGTATATAGCTCGGCTGATAGAGGGTGGCCGGTGGTGCGTTGATGCATGTCCCTGCAAGTCCAGGACTTGGGCTCGCGGCAACGTCGAAGGTTGTTGTAGGGAAAGAAAATTATAATAGGCGCGCCCGTCCACTTTCGGATCGCCCGCATGATGTGTCCCTCTCATGCCGCGCAAGAGCATTGGGCGTCCTGACCTTTTTGTGTCAGACCCCTTCACTGCTCGAGCCGATCCACCCTATTCAGCCATGCATACTCAGTTCCGCTTTACCTCCGCGGCTTTCGCGCTTGCGCTAGTGAGCGCACTGTCTGCGTGCTCGACGCCGAAGCCGCTCTATCAGCAAGAACAGTTCACCACAGGCGACAGCCCCTATGCGCACAAGTTCACCGCGAAGGCGGAGCCCGCTTGCGAAGCCGCCCGCCGTGCGTTGCTCAGCCAAGGATATATCGCCAGTTCAACGAGGTCTGATTCGGTAGATGGCTCGAAAAATTTCCAGCCTACCAGCGATTCGCACGCGGTGATCGAAATCCATGTGGTCTGCACAACCGACGACCCCAAAAGCAACAGCAGCACTGCGTACGTGAACGCGGTGCAGGATCGCTATGCGCTGAAGAAGAGCAACACCTCGGCGAGCGTCGGTCTGAGCGTGTTCGGATCGCTGTCGCTGCCGATCGGCTCGAGTGATGACTCGATGGTGAAGGTTGCGAGCGAGACGATTCCCGCCGGCGTTTTCTATCAGCGTTTCTTCGCGCTAGTCGAGCATTACCTGAAGGTCGACTCTGCCCAGCCGGCCTCCGTTGACGCCGCTGCGGCGCCGAAGGAGACGCTGCCGTCGATGAACGACGCCGTGCCGCCGATCGGGGCAGCCCAGGCAGGCAGTGATTCGGAGAAGGCGACGAGCACCAAGTAAGCGTCGCCGGTATCCTTCCGAGCCGGGGCAGGCGGGTTTTCTTGCGGCCGGCGTCCACCAAAGTATGCGTCTTGAACGCAGTGACAGTCAGTTCGACACCCACCTCATTGCCAGTAAGACGCTCGCAAATGAAATCGGGGTTCTCGCAAGATGACACGACCATAAGCGGCTGGCACCGGCGCACGGACAGGGTGACCCACGTATGAACATATGCAGCTCATGGCGACTTTACAAGTCCACCGTGACTTTGCATGCGGATGTGAATTGCGGTCTTGAAGACCCCTCGGACCTCATTGCCGATCTGGAAGAGGGATTCGAGCGATTTCGCTCAATGGCGTGAGATTGCGAGCGGATTTCGGTCACGACAGGCTCAGGCAATGAAATGTAGTCCAGAGTCTCCGCGGCCTGACTGCCATACCGGTGTGACGCAATTTGCGCGGACCCGTCGCGTCGGAAGGGCCGGGTTTAGTATGGAGAAATCGACCTTCGACTTCACGTTCCGAATGACTGCTGAAGCCTGCGACTACCCGTGCCGCCGCCCCGGTGGCGCCGCGATCGGCCTGGGCGGCAGCGCTCGCGCGCGCCGGCCGGGCCGACAACGACCGGGAAACGTTGGGGCCTAACGTGCACCAAAGTAAATCGGCTTCATACCGTCATTGGGGTCGGGGCGAACCGACGCACGGATCGCATGTCCCATCGAATGGATCGAATGATCCAGTGCGCGAAGCGGATGATGTGAACCCGACGCCGATGTGTCATCGGCCACACCACCGTAGCCTGACACAGCGGGGTTGTTCATGGGGGCGCTGTCGTCCGACTGAGCAAACGAAACGGTCGGGACGGCGAGTACCGCGGCAACTGCAATGGCTTGAATGAGCGATTTCATAATGAAACTCCAGTCTTGGATTTGCTACGAACTGTTGTCCGTAGCAGGTGATACCAAGTGTAGGAAAGCGATCGCTCATCATTAAGCACCTTGTTCACAAGGGTGCATTCCAATTTCAGGTGTAAACCCAATAGGTCCCAGATCCCAATCTGAGGCTGGCATGGTCCGGCATTACGCGGGTCATTCCTGCGGGGAATGACTGTTATCGATAGCGCCCATCTTCTTCTCGAGCGCCTTGCGCTTCACAATCTGCTCGCCACGATGCGCGGCCACGATCAGTACAACACCACGCCCTGCTCGCGCCCGGACCGCTATCGCGGCGTGTCTCGTTCGTTTTCTACGTTCGGTAGCCGGCGTCGGCGTCGCGCACCTGGCCAATACTCGCAAGCAGTGGACGGCGGCGCTCTGCTGGACTGACAACGGACCTTCGACTCGAGAGCCACATGAAAGCAATTGAATTGCGTCAACTGCGCTACTTCTCGATTCTTGCGCGGGAACTCCATTTCGGCCGGGCGGCCGACCTCGCGTCGATAACGCAATCTGCGCTTAGCCAGCAGATCGCGAAACTCGAAGAACTGGTGGGCGCGCAATTACTGAACCGCGACCGGCGCGGCGTGACGCTGACCGCTTCGGGCGAGGCTCTGCGGAACAGCGCCGACGCCATCTTCGCTCAGGTTGAGCGCGCGTTGCGTGAGGCGCAGGATGCCGCGGGCCATAGAGAATCCAGGATCTCGATCGGTCTGGTCGAGTACGCGAATCTGCCATTTATTCCGCCTGCGCTCATTCGGCTGCAGGCACTATATCCGGACGTCACGATAGAGCGCCACGAGATGAACCCGGCGCAGCAGATCACCGCGCTGACCAAAAAACATATCGACGTCGGCTTCGGCGCATTGGTCGACGCTGCACCAGGCAACGACGACGTACTGGTTCAGCCGCTGTTCGAAGCACCCTGGGTCTTGTTGATGCGCAGCGATCACCGGCTGGCAAACGTCGACCGCCTGAACCTTTGCGATCTTGCGCAGGAGCGACTGATCGGCTCGGCACGTGCAGTCAACCCGCCGCTTTATGACTCGATCGTTGCTCACTGCCAGCAAGCTGGCTTCACGCCGAACTTCATCTATGAAACGGCGCAGGCACAAGTTGGCGTCACGCTCATCGAACAGGGGCTCGGCGCAATGATCGGCACTACATATCTATTCTCGTCGCTTCCAGAAACTTTGCACTACCGGCAGATCAACGGCCTCGAGCCCGTAACGGTCCAGATGTTGTCGCGCACAAACGAACGCAGTTCGCTGATACGTGACTTTCTCGATCTGGCGGCTGAAGAAGCGCGTTGCGCGCAAACCCGCGCTACGGCGCCTCGCACCTCCGGTCGATAGGCAGCGCTTAGGTCCATTCGATCGCAGCGCGTTTGCAAAGCGCCGGGCTCTGAACCTCCAGCCGGGCGCATCTCGCGATAAGCATGCGGTTCGCTTCACGTGTCGGATCGATTAGCGCCAGTAATCGGCCTTACAAGTATTTCGAATTGGCTAATACCGATGCTGTCATCCAAACTTCTCCTCAACGCATGAGCGGCTTGATGAATAGGCGGACCACCGTCGAGTTCATCCACCGGCATGCGTTCATGCACCGTCTGTTTCATGCGTATCGTGAGAATTCGGAAGTGGATGTGACATCACGCGAACGCATGCTAGAGATTGCAAAAAAACGCGCAACCGATGTATTTCGCGCATTCCCAATCGACTGGAGTATTGAAGATGACTCAAGCACAAGCGAAGCCCGGAAAGACCCTTTTGTCCCCGAACGATCACACGCTGATCATGATCGACCATCAGTCGCAGATGGCATTCGCGACGAAGTCGATCGATGCGGTTCTTCTGCGCAACAATGTCGCCTTGGTCGCGAAGGCGGCCCGCGAGTTTGGCGTGTCGACGATTCTGACTACCGTCGCCGAAAAGGCCTTCTCCGGTCCGATTTTCGAAGAAATCAGCTCGACCTTTCCTGGCCAGGAGACGATCGATCGGACTTCTATGAATACCTGGGAGGACCCTCGCATCACAGCTCGCGTCAACGAAATCGGCAAATCACGCATCGTGATGGCGGGTCTCTGGACCAGCGTCTGCGTTGTCGGGCCGGCGCTTTCGGCGCTTGATCAGGGCTTCGAGGTGTACGTGATCGCTGATGCGAGCGGCGATGTTTCGGACGAAGCGCATCAGCGCGCGCTAGATCGCCTCGTCCAACAGGGTGCACGCCCGATGACGTCGCTGCAGTATTTGCTCGAACTGCAACGCGATTGGGCTCGGACCGAAACCTACAATGAAACAGTTAAAACCTCGGTAGCGCATGGCGGCGGTTACGGACTAGGTCTGGTCTATGCGAAGACGATGTTCGGCGGTTCCGAAGGACACTGAACAAGATTTTTCATGCCCGCTCGGCCCGGGTCGATTATCGCCGCTGGTCGAACCGGCGGCGATAATCGAAGTGCAGGTTGACCGGTGACAGCGATTGGCAAAGCGGCGATTATTATATATTTAGGATGGCGATAAAGTTGTCATATTATCCGCGCCGCGTGACTAAATCAGTCATCCGATTTTTTGTCTGTGAATAGTCGTAGGTTGCCAGGGTCTTTGATTGGCGATGCAGCCAGTCGATCTCGCCGCTTTGCGTAATTAACTCGAGCGACTGGCGCGCTTCAATCCGATACTTCGACGTCAGGGCAGGACCAATGAAACTCTATCTGTTATCGCTAGGCGCCGGCATCCTGGTCGGCATTATCTATAGCCTGATCAATGTACGTTCGCCGGCACCTCCGCTTATCGCATTGCTCGGTCTGCTGGGCATGCTGATCGGCGAGCAGGCGATTCCTTGCGCGAAGCAGTTGTTGGGTTATTCGACGCCGCCGGCCCTATCGCATCGGACGAGCGGAACCGGTCGTCTTTCCAGCACCCGGTCGGGTCATGCCGTGTTGCAGGCAGACCGGGGGCGTGTTGGCAACGAGGAGGAACACTCATGAGCATTACCATTACTCAACCGGACCTGATTCTCTACAACGGCCGGGTTACGACGCTGGATCGTTCGAACCCCACCGCAACGGCTGTTGCGATCAAGGATGGCAAGTTTGCTGCGGTGGGCAGCGACATCGAGGTCCTGCCGCTCGCACGGTCATCAACCCGGGTGATCGACCTGAAGGGGCGCAGAGTACTGCCCGGACTGATCGACAACCACATTCACATCATTCGCGGCGGACTGAACTTCAACATGGAGCTGCGTTGGGATGGCGTGCGCTCCCTTGCCACCGCGATGGACATGCTGCGCGAGCAGGTTGCCGTCACTCCGGCGCCGCAATGGGTGCGCGTGGTGGGGGGATTCACCGAGCATCAATTCGACGAGAAACGCTTGCCCACGATCGAAGAGCTGAATGCGGTTGCGCCCGATACACCCGTGTTCATTCTGCATTTGTACGATCGCGCGCTACTGAATGCGGCGGCTCTGCGCGTGGCCGGCTACACGAAGGACACGCCGGAGCCTCCGGGAGGACAGATCGTGCGAGACAGCGCCGGCAATCCGACCGGCCTGCTGCTCGCGCAGCCGAATGCATCGATCCTGTACGCGACGCTGGCAAAGGGTCCGAAGTTGCCGTTCGACTATCAGGTGAATTCGACACGCCACTTCATGCGCGAACTTAACCGGTTGGGCGTGACCGGTGCGATCGACGCGGGCGGCGGCTCCCAGAACTATCCGGACGATTACGAGGTGATCCAGAAACTGTCCGACGAGGGCCAGCTGACAATCCGTCTCGCCTACAACCTGTTCACGCAGAAGCCGAAGGCGGAGAAGGAAGACTTCCTGAACTGGACGAAGACGTCGAAGTACAAGCAGGGTGACGATTACTTCCGCCACAACGGCGCAGGCGAGATGCTGGTGTTCTCGGCGGCGGACTTCGAGGACTTCCGTGTCGCGCGTCCGGAGATGCCCCCGCAGATGGAGGGAGAGCTGGAAGAAGTCGTGCGCGTACTGGCGGAGAACCGTTGGCCGTGGCGTATGCATGCGACCTATGACGAAACCATAAGCCGCGCGCTCGACGTGTTCGAGAAGGTCAACAGGGACGTGCCGCTTGCCGGTATCAACTGGTTCTTCGATCACGCCGAGACGATTTCCGAGAAGTCGATGGACCGAGTCGCTGCGCTGGGTGGTGGCGTCGCGGTGCAGCACCGGATGGCGTACCAGGGAGAGTACTTTGTCGAGCGTTACGGTGCGAAGGCAGCCGAGGCCACGCCGCCGGTTGCGAAGATGCTGGAGAAGGGAATCCGGACTTCGTCCGGTACAGACGCAACACGGGTCGCGTCGTACAACCCTTGGGTATCGCTGTCATGGCTGGTGACGGGAAAAACGGTGGGTGGTCTGCGGATCTATCCGCAGCGGAACTGCCTTGATCGCGAAACAGCTCTCCGCATGTGGACCGAAAATGTGACCTGGTTCTCGAACGAGGAGGGCAAGAAAGGCCGCATCGAGGCAGGTCAGTTTGCAGACCTGATCGTCCCGGACCGCGACTTCTTTGCGTGCGCCGAGGAAGAGATTGCCGATACCACGTCGCTGCTGACCGTGGTGGGTGGCAAGGTGGTGTACGGCACGGGCGAATTCGCGTCGTTCGACGACAGCGCACCGCCGCCCGCGATGCCGGACTGGTCGCCGGTGCGTCGCTTTGGTGGCTTCGCCGGGTGGAAGAACGCGAGCGGCAACGGCGAAGCGGCGCTGCAGCAGGTCGCAGCGGCGTCGTGTGGTTGTGCGACGGCATGCGGTGTGCACGGTCACGCGCATGCCCGCGCGTGGACGGCCAATGCGCCGACCTCGGACCTGCATGGCTTCTGGGGCGCGCTCGGCTGCTCCTGCTGGGCGGTCTGACGTGAGGACCGGCGCGCTACAGGGAAATCCGTCGTGGGTGGCCGCGTTGCTGGCACGGTCGTGGGCGCTGCCGCTGGCGCGGCTCGCCCTCGTGTCTGCGTATCTGATCGGGGGCATCGACAAGCTCGCGCATTTCCATGACGCCATTCTGGAGCAGGAGCATTTCGGCCTGCATCCAGGGGCGCTGTGGGCGACGCTGGCGATTGTCGTCGAACTGGGCGGCTCTTTCTGCGTGGTTTTCAACCGGCTTGTCTGGCTCGGCGCAGGCGGGCTGTCCGCACTGACCGCCGTTGCCATGCTGGTCGCCAACAATTTCTGGAGTCTGACTGGCAATGCACGTTTCATCGCATTGAACGGTTTTTTTGAGCACCTCGGGCTGATTGCCGCCTTTATCGCCGTGACGTATCTGGCCAGCGGCGCACACCAGTCCCATGACAAGGCATAGCTGAACCCAAAGAGGAACCTTCACCATCATGCATAACAGAGTACTTTTCAACTTCATGCGTAAATTCCGTTCCCTCGCTGTAACCGCGCTGGTCGCGGGCACGCTCGCCGTAGCCTCGTCGCTCGCGCTAGCCACGCCCCCGGTGCTAGCCAGGCCCGTGTTGGTGCCTTCGTTGGCCGTAGGGCCGCAGTACGACACGACACACGTCTACGTCGCGCCCGAGGACTTCGACAGGTTCACCGACAGCTTTGTGGCGACGTTTGGCGGCCATAAGTCGCAGCAAGGCGTCTTCCAGGTGACGCCGACGCCGAGCCAGACGATATCGCAGCTCGTGTTCACGCCGGTCGGCACGTTGTCCGTATTTGGTTTCAAGAAGCCGGTCCCGTACCCGTTCGGCAGTGAGCGCACCGGCTATCTCGTGACCGACATGGATGCGGCGGTGAAGTCGGCGAGGGCGCGTGGCGCGGATGTATACGTGGAGACGTTCCCGGATCCGATCGGGCGTGATGCGCTGATTTCGTGGCCGGGTGGTGTGCACATGCAGCTGTACTGGCACACACAGGCGCCGCACTACGATCCGCTGGAGACGGTGCCGGAAAATCGCGTGTATGTGTCGCCGGAGCGCGCGAAAGCGCTCATCCACGATTTCGTCGTGTTCTCGCACGGCAAGGTCGTGTCCGATGACCGCAAGGCGCCGGGCATCGAGATTGGGCGGCCGGACGACACGTATCGTCGCGTCCGGATCGAATCGGGCTTCGGCAAGATCACCGTCCTCGTGACCGACGGCCATCTGCCTTACCCGTTCGGGCGCGAGTTGACCGGCTACGAGGTGACGGATCTCGCCGAGACGCTGAAGAAAGCGCAGGCTGCCGGCGCGACCGTGCTCGTGCAGCCGTTCACCTCGGATGGCCGCGACGCCGCGCTGGTGCAGTTCCCGGGCGGTTACATCGCCGAGATTCACGCGGCCGCGCACTGAGCCAGGTCGAATGTACCGGCCGTCCCCGCCTGGGAAGGAGGCGGGGACGGTCTGGTTTTCTTTGATTGGCCGCCACGTCGCCGTTGGGAGGCCTCCGGGTCAGATGATTCCGGTGTGTGCCAACGCAAGCGCGAGCCTTGCCCCCACCTCGGCATTGTGTTTCACGAGCGCGATGTTGGTCGTCAGGCTGCGTCCACTCGTCAGTGCCTTGATGCGAGCCAGCAGGAAGGGTGTCACGGCCTTACCGGTGATTCCTTTAGCCGCGGCCTTGGCAAGCGCTTGCTGAGTCAGTGCGTCGATCTCTTCGAACCTCATCGCTGCCGCTTCCGGCACTGGAGTGCTCAATACCACACCGCCCACGAGGCCCAGGTCCCACTTGGTGCGGATGAAGCGTGCCTGTTGCGCTGCGTCGTCGAGCCTGAAGTCCGCGCGAAAACCACTGTCGCGCGTGTAAAACGCAGCGAAATTGTCTTGCTCGCAACTGAGCACCGGTACGCCGTGCGTTTCCAGGTATTCCAACGTGAGCCCGATGTCCAGGATGGACTTCGCACCGGCGCAGACCACCGCCACCGAGGTCTTCGCCAGTTCCTGCAGGTCGGCCGAAATGTCGAAGGTTTCCGGCGCGCCCCGGTGCACGCCGCCAATGCCTCCGGTTACGAAGACCTCGATGCCGGCCAGGGCGGCACATATCATCGTGCCGGCCACTGTCGTCGCGCCAAGCCCGCCGCCGGCCAGCACTGCCGGCAAGTCGCGGCGGCTGACCTTGTGTACCTGGTCCGAGCGGCCGAGCAATTCCAGTTCGTCGTCCGAAAGGCCGATGCGGATTCGCCCGCCGATCAGTGCGATAGTCGCGGGCTCGGCGCCCAGTTCACGGATCAAGGCCTCCACTTCGCGCGCGGTGCGAACGTTCTCCGGATAGGGCATGCCGTGAGCGATGATGGTCGATTCCAACGCCACGAGCGGGCGGCCGGCGGCCCGTGCAGCGGCCACAGGTGCGCTGCAGGTCAACCACGAGTGTGCAAGATCCGCAACCATGTCGATGTTCCCGGCGATGTGATTCGCTTAAGTATGCAACACAAGGCTGGTCCACGGGTCGCGCGCTGCAGCGCGAGGGCGCCTATCATTAAGGTGCCGTCGAGGGGATGTTGAGCGCCGGCCAGTCGACCCGGTGCAGACTCATCGAAGCGGACGTTCAAAATCCATCGAAAACCACTACGACAAGCACACATTCGCCTCACTGTTGCACTCCATGCTATCTGGCGTCGTGCTGCAGATATTTGTGGGCGAACGCGATCGCCATGCTGCCTTCACCGACCGCTGAAGCGACCCGCTTGACCGGGCTCAATCTAACATCCCCACAGGCAAACACGCCGGGAACACTCGATTCGAGGAGGTAGGGATCCCGGCTATGGGACCAGCGTCCCGCCTTGACGACGTCGTCGCCGGTGAGAACATATCCGCGCACATCGCGTGCGATTTCCGTCGGCAACCACTCGGTCTCTGCGTCGGCGCCAATGAACACGAACAATCCACCACAGTCGTGCCGACTCACCTCTGCGCTCAGCCCATCACGTATGTCGATCGCTGTCAGATGGGTATCGCCGTATGCGCCGACAACTTCCGATCGCAGTTGCACCGCTACGTTCGACTTTCCGCGAAGCTGCTCGACCAGATAGCGAGACATGCTCTTCTCAAGCGAATCGCCTCGCAAGACGAGCGTAATCATGCGTGCATGATTGGCAAAGTACAAAGCGGCCTGGCCGGCCGAGTTTCCACCGCCGATCAGATAGACGTCGAGTCCGTGAGTAGCGTTCCCTTCGCTGCGCGACGCGCCGTAGTAAATTCCTTTACCGATAAACCGGTCGAAGCCGTCGATCGCGAGGCGGCGCCACGTGACGCCAGTCGCAAGAATGAGCGTTCGCGCACGGATGACGTCGCCTCCGTCGAGGTGAACGTTACGCCCATCGACATCGATTCGGGTAACAGACCGTGTCACCAGAATCTCTGCACCCAGCCGCCTTGCCTGCTGCAGTGCACGGCTCGCGAGTTCGTCGCCCGACACACCATTGGGAAAGCCGAGGTAATTCTCAATGCGCGAGGAAGTCCCGGCCTGCCCGCCTGGCGCTTCTCGCTCCACTACCACAGTGCGCAAGCCTTCCGACGCGCCATACACTGCCGCAGCGAGACCGGCCGGGCCGCCACCAATGATCATCGTGTCGTATTCGGCAAGGCGGGGCTGCGTCTGCAGACCCAGCAACCCGGCGAGTTCGCGTGTCGCAGGTCGGCAAAGCACCGTCCCGTCGACCAGCCGCAACGCCGGGCAATCCTCTTCTGACGGACAGGTTCCAGGCCAGCGCGCCGACAGTTCGGACGCATCGGGCGTCATCCAGTCGCAACTGATCTGGTTGCGGGCCAGGAACTGGCGCAACGCTGTACAAGCGGTGTCCCAGCGATTGCCAACCATGGTCACGCGGGGTTTGGGCGGCTCGGCGGAGAGGCCCTGCAGTCCGCCGATGCGCTCGCGCGCGAGGGCGCCCATCTTCAACGCAATTTCCGGCGATGCGGCAGCGAGTGTGTAGTAATGCTGAGCGTCCACGCGCATGACACGCGATGGCTCCGCAGCCCGATAGGCGCCCGGAAACGGGGAACTCAGCGCGAGCGGCACTTCGCCAAAGATGGTTCCAGGCAGACGCCATCCCAGCGTGCGCTCGATACCATCGAACGTCTTGATGACTTCCATCTTGCCGGCCAGAACGGCGTACAGCGCGCGCTCTCCACCTTCGTGGACTGCGAATTCACCCGCGCACAGATCGAGGTCTGCGCACGTGTGCGCGAGATGCTCCAGTTCGTTGTCGGGGAGTGTTGAGAACAGTGGAATCGCCCGGATGTCGTCGATTGTCAGCATGGCTTTGTCCATACAGGCAAGTGAGGTGAAGCTCAGTCCAGGAGCTTTCGGGTCGTCTGTCTGACAAAAGGACATGCGCAAGCATAGCGCTCAGCCACCCAAGGTTCGAATGCGAGGCGGGCACAACGCCGTTAGTCTTACCTCGTCGAGCGCACTGATACTGCTCGAACGGTTA
Source organism: Paraburkholderia phytofirmans OLGA172 (assembly GCF_001634365.1). NCBI lineage: Bacteria > Pseudomonadati > Pseudomonadota > Betaproteobacteria > Burkholderiales > Burkholderiaceae > Paraburkholderia > Paraburkholderia phytofirmans. The sequence goes on along the minus strand of NZ_CP014579.1, from coordinate 3,016,059 downwards.
TGCGAACGAATACCACGACCGCACTACAAACAGCAGGCAGACGTAACCAGTATATGACCTCCGGATGCGAATTGTTTATCCGCGGGAGCCAGTTCCGTGGTCTACGCGCGGCGCTAGCGCCAGGCGATCCTCCGGGGTTGCCGAGGTTGGAGCGTTCCAGTAGGTCCGTTTTGCGCCTCACGACACGAATGACGGCTCCTGGCCGATAGCACCGGTTCGATGAACGCTCCACAGTGATCAAATGTCTGTGCCCGACCGGTTACGTTCGGACACACTTCGTTGCGAATCAGAATACGTCCGCCATCTACAATCCGCGCACGGAGAAGAAACATGATCAGACTTTTGTGTGTCGTTGCGCTTGCGGCTAGCCTGTCAGGCTGCATTGTCGCTCCACCGTACGGCTATGCGCCTGCGCCGGCCTATGGATATGCTTATGCGCCAGCGTACTACGCAGCGCCTTCCCTTGATGTCGGCATCGGTTTCGGCGGTTACGGGCACGGCTGGCGAAGATAACCTTGTTGCGGCACCGGCACCGGCACCGGCACCGGCACCGGCACCGGCACCGGCACCGGCACCGGCACCGGCACCGGCACCGTTGACGAACGTGTCGCTCGAGCCGAATACAGGCACGGCAGTCTTTAAGACGGTTCCAATCCATTGCCCTGACCGGGGCACCTACTGTTGAGAACCGAAAGATCGGCGCTGCAATGAACAGTTCGGTCGCAAGTGGTATTCAATCACTTGCGAGCGGGGGGCTTCTCACATGTTGCTTGCCGTTGCGGCAGCGGCCGCTCTACAACTGGGAACTGCGCCTGGACTTTCCCTCTATCGGCCTGCATGATGCCGTTGCGCACACCTGGAGAATCAGATTGATGAAGAAGACGAGAATGTCGATCATTCTGTTCGTGCTGGCCGTGCTCAGCCCGCTGGCGCATGCGAGCCTGGCTACAGGTGCCCACGAGTTCAAGAGTGATGTCAAGACGGCGGGAAAGAAGAGCGGACATGCTGTGCGCGATGCCGCGCACGCAGTCGGCTACGGTACGAAGAAGGCTGGCCATGCCGTTGCCGATGCAACAAGACACGGCTATCACGCGACGAAAAAGTTCGTGACAGGGCACGGATAAGGGGCGCTTTTGCGGCAACTGAGGCGGCGACTGCGGATCCAGGGCGCACAGCCGGCGGCTCCTGTCATGGACGATCGCACTCTTAGCTGAGTCGATATCAACTGCGACAGCGCGGTCGTTCTGCCGCCAATCTGTGATGCCCAGACAGGCACCGGGCGATTCGGATCGAATGAAGTAATTCTATTCGGACTGCAAAAATTGTAGTCCATTTGTCCTTTGCCGCTTGTTCGAGCTTGTAATACGGCTCAAGCGGCACGCTGATCACCAGTCATTGAAGGGCGCGCGATCCGGGGCGGAAATACGCACCAGCAGCCGTCGTCGTGCCGAAAGAAAAAGATTGCGTGCGAGCCGCTCGGAGCTGATGCCTCAACGTGCACGTAGCGCCTCCTATCTTCGCGTATATGCCCAAACTGAATGACGCGAATTTGAGTGTGCGGGGCCGGCGCAAGCCACTTTTCCACCAGGTAGTGCAAGGACTTCTCGGCGGTGTTCATGATCATCTCCTTCGATCGCCCACCGCTCAGCCGGCCAGAGACTCAAGTGCTACGACCTGAGCATATGCGACGGGGATGATTACAGCGTAGACTCGGCTGTATATTTGCGATAGTTAATGTTTTTAACTATTATGATAAGTTATTGCTTATACATCGTTTCTCTTGGGCGATCGTGACACCGTGCACCGGGCAGGCCGCTTAACCTTTGGAAACGAAACTGCGCTTACGCGGTCGCTCCCTTAATAGGTCGAAAGAAGCGGCCGGCAATGGCTTGTGAGACACGTGAGCATCAGTGCCCGAAGTAGATCGAGTGAGTCATTCCGGTTGCCGTCGGTGCACCCGCCTGCGATGAGCCATCCGACACTCCGCCTACACCCGTGCTCACCGGCGCCGCGACATCCTGCGCTTGAACACGCGCCTCCGCCGCCTGAATATCTGCCGGGTAGTGCACATCTTTGGCCGCCGGGCGGTACCCGGCTTGTTCTACTCGAATCAGATCCGCGCGTACTTCGGCACGCGTCAACGGACCAGTAGCGTCCTGCGCGAAAGAAGCAACTGGGGTGGCAAGTACGCCAGCAATCAGCGCTGCATAGATAAGGGTCTTCATAATGAAATACCTTCTGAACTTGAGTTTGGTCAGCTTCACGCCACCGTGACTGAAGCCTCCGGTTTCACTACTTCGTCGAAACAGGAGTGAGTGATCCTTATTCTGTACAGCGAAGATTGATGCACGCTGACGCTCACATTACATTGATGCCATGTTCGCTTCGCTTTCAGGAGTGACGGGGCCGCCTCGGTCGCTTTGTGTCTTTCGCATCCCTGCTGCAATCAGAGATCGATCGAGGTCCGCGTCGGACAGGGTTCGGCCAGTTTGGGACATTCGACATAGGCTTTTGAATCGTCGAAAATTCAGCCAGATCCAACAGAGGATGCCCTGATAACTAGGTAAAAACGATGAATATTCGCTTCCCTAAACCACTTGCCCATGGCGATCTCATCGCGATAACTGCACCCTCATCTGGGGTGCCTGCGCCTTTGTACCCACGCCTCGACCGGGCAATCGACGCGTTACGCAAGCGGGGTTATCGGGTGCTCGAGGGTGAATGTCTTCGCCAGCAATACAAGTCTGCCAGCGCTGCGCGCGAACAACGTGCTTCGGAGTTGATGCGATTTCTCACGGAACCCGGAATTGCAGCGGTGATGCCGCCGTGGGGTGGCGAACTCGCAATGGAATTGCTCCCGCTTCTCGACTTCCGTGCGCTGGCGGACGTCCCGGCCAAATGGTTCTCTGGCTTTTCCGACCTTAGTACACTGCATCTCCCGCTCACTACCATTGCAGGCTGGGCGACGTTGCATGGCCCCAATCTGATGCAGCTTGGGGGTGCAGATACCGATGCAGTTACGGCCGCGATCTGGGACGTCCTTACCGTACAGCCCGACACCCCTTTTTCCCAGGGAGCTTTGCAACGTCACCAAAGCAAGGGTGTTGATCGGCCCGCTGGATCCGGCGCCATACCTTTGTTCGACGAAAAGACAACCTGGAAGCGATTGGATCGCAGCAAGTCTGATATCGAGCTCTCCGGGCGACTCATTGGGGGGTGCCTGGACACCATTTCGAGACTCGTCGGCACATCGTTTGGCAACGTGCCAGGCTTTGTCGAGTCATCTTTGGCCGACGGGACGCTCCTCTATCTGGAAAACGCGGAGATGAAGCCCTGCGAGCTGGTTCGCTCTCTCCTCAACCTGCGCTTGAGTGGGTGGTTCGAGGGGCTGTCAGGAGTATTGATAGGACGGAGTGCAGCACCGGATAGCGTCCAGTCCGATGAACTGAGCTATATCGATGCGTTGCGATCGGTTCTTGGCGACATTCAGTGCCCCGTTATGTATGACATGGATATTGGGCATGTCCCTCCGCAGCTGTCGCTCGTCAACGGCGCGTTGGCTCAAGTCAAGCTACGTGATGGATGCGGAACCATAGTTCAACGGCTAGCTTAACCAGGCCACTAGGCCGATCTCTTCGCCCGAAGTGGGACCGAGTGCGTTAAGGGTTATTCGATGCCTGCCAACACGCGCAGAGGCACCGTCACATTCCTGTGGCCGATGGCAGGCATCGAATAACCCTTAACGCGTGCCACCGATCGACGTCGGGCAGCGACCGGCCATGAAGCGTCATTCGCGAGCAACTTCGCTCGGACATTCAGGCGTCGGTTCCACTCAGGAACCGGCCATTCAATTCGGAATGTTGAAGCGTCGCTTGTCGGCCAGTCCGATCATTCGAGCCTTCCAGTATTTGGCCAATTTTGAATGACCGGTCTCGGAAAAATCGAACAGGCGCTAACGCCCCCTGAGCCGCCAGTGCAAGCAAGAGCGCGAATGCCCATGGCATCTTGATTGCGCAGGTCAATCGCACCCCGACGTGCAGCCGGACTGCTACGAAATTCGCCAGGCGGCGCTCAGGTGTTGATCCAGACGCGCGCCTGCTCCAGCTCGTTGAGGTGGAACGCCTTGACTTCGGCCTTCGTAAAGAAACGCGCCAGATGCATCGAGGCACGGATCCAGCCGGTATCGGCCACCACGGCGGCGCGCGTGACCTTGCGGGCCACGGAAACGCCGAGCGTTATATCGGTCCACAGCGCCTTCGGCTCGATGCCGGTGAAATGCTCGATGCGTTCGAGCACGCGGGCCTTGCCGTTCAGTTCGAGATCACCACGCATGCGTTCAATGGCTTCGCGCAAGTCGTGGTCGGTGATTTTGCCCTCGACTGAAATTTCGATGACAGGGGAATCGGGCTCGGTGTGATACAGGATCATGGCAAGACCGCCTGACCAGGGAGACGTTACACGCTCAGGCGCGGCGCGGATGAGCCTGGCGTTCGATAATTTCTTCACGATACCCCTTTTCACACGGCTCGGTTAGCCAGGTTTAGCGCCGCTTAGAGTACGTTGACGGCCTCGGCCCGTTACCATCTTCCCGCCCGTGCGACACGTGTCGCGGCATGGCCGGCCGCGCGGTTTATCGCTCGCCCATTCCTGCTCGTCAGGTCCACCATTGCCATCATTTGTCTGATGAAAGCTGTGATCAGTCGTTTATCATGGTCGGCTCACGTCGTTTGCAGGAACCGTCAGTAAGTATGATGAATACCCGAAAGATTTTGATGATTATTGGAGGGCTCCTGCTCGGAGCAGTAGGGACCATGTACTTGATGCTCCTTCAGGCGGACCGCCGCTCAATGGCAGAAGTCACGGCCGCCATGCATGAGTCCGCACAGCCTCCCGTCGTCGATTCGCGCGTCGGCGATCACGCGACGGAAGGCAGCATTGACCAATCGAAGCCGTCCGGCGGAATCACGAAAAGCACTGCCATCGCGCAGGAGCCGGCGGTTCCCGCTGCGGGTCCTGCTCTGGCAGTAGCACCTGCGCCCATGACGGCCGCGTCCGCATCCAGTCCGGCCGCCTCACAAGTCACCGGGCAACCGAAACCGGAGGCACAACCGAAGCAGGTGCCGTCGACAGCAGTCGCGACGGTGACCGTGCAGGACTCGGGTGCGCCGAAGGTGGTTCCGGCGCAGCGCGCCCTGCGTGGACGAGACGATCTGGACCATCGCGCGATAACGACTCGAGGCGCGACACCGGAAACGGACGAACTGGTCAGGGAATCGGCGAAGCTCGATCCATCGTTGCCTCCGCCGGATATGTCGGCCGCTCGCGCCGCCATGGACCAAAGTAGCTCCAAGCCAGGCACGGGCTCGAACCCGGTCGCGGCCGCGATGACGGATCAGCTCGTCAGGGAATCGGCGAAGCTCGACCCTTCGCTGCCGCCGCCCAAGTAACCGGCTTCTCCGGCAGCGCGTGCGGCGGCATGAACTCTCCCGGCACTTGAGCACGGCGCTCCAGCGCTTGGTGTAAGGCGCCCGAAGCAAGCGAATTGGCCGTCGCCATCTACAGTTGAGCACTGTGGAATGACCGCTATCAGAGAAGTTGGCCGCCTCCTCAGGGGCGCATGCTGGCGATCGCCGTCGGGCGGTGACCGGCCGGCCAATTGTTGCCGTTCGCAAAAGATATAAAGCCGCCATTCCAACGGCCGATTCACCTCGATAGCGGTCCTTTCGGTCAAGCCCAGGATCGACGCGATGGGCCAAATCCGGAAATGGCCACCCCACCTCTTTTTATCAGCTCGTCGGCGGGCACGAGTAGACTGGTCAATTGGGGCAATGTTTGCATATGATGCCTTGATGCCTTGATGCCTGCGCACGGTGCATGACAATTGCAAATTGCTCGAAGAGCAGGGAGGAATGTCCATGTTTCGTAAACTCGTGATTGGCGCGCTAGGCGCCATGGCTGCCTTGTTCTCGACTACGGCATTCGCGCAAGGTACTGCGGCGGACGCTAAGGCCATGCTTGGAAAGACGGTTGCGGCCATCAAAGCCGAAAAGGCCAAGACGCTCGACCAGATCAACAAGGGCGAAAACGGCTTCCTTGTTGGCGACCTCTATCCGTTCTGCTTCAATCTCAGCGATGGACTCCTCGTCGCGGTCGGCAATCCCAACGTTAAGGGGTTGCTCGGCAAGGATGCGAGGACATTCAAGGACCCTACGGGCGACGTGTATGGCCCAAGGCTCTATGATGCGGCAAAAGAGGGCCAGGTTAATGAGGTCAGCTACATGTCTCCCAAGGCCGGCGCTGACAAGACGTGGGTGCCGAAGGCGAGCTTCGTTACCGCGGTCGCCGGCCTGGGATGCGGCGTCGGTTACTACAAGTAGTCCGACCAAACCAACCGTCAGTAGTCCGACCAAACAAACCGTCATATGGGCGCCGAACTGCCGAACTGCCGAACTGCCGAACTGCCGAACTGCCGAACTGCCGAACTGCCGAACTGCCGAACTCCGACGCCCACACCATGCTATTTTCTCGCGTGACCGGTCAGTTCTGATCCCCTTCACTTCGCATGTGCGGTTTGCCATCGAGGCTGGTCAGTTTTGATATCCGCCTCGGGTCATTCGCGTCGATATTGTCACGTCTGCTACCTTGTCTGCTATCCACAAGAACCGGTGCACGTGGCAAGCCTGCGCGGATGACCGGATCTCTCTGTTAGCTGCCCTTGGATGCTCGGCCACGCGATCGGTGCGAATGGGTCGACTACGGTCTGACGAGCGATGCGCGGCTTACGCAACGATAGACAACGGCGGACAACAGCAACGTTTTACTGACCGTCCATCGGCACGGGCTGAACCGCGGGCGCAGCGGGTGCGGCAGTGCCGGTTTGCGACGATCCGTTTGCTGAAGAACCGTAACCGGTGGTGTCATGCTGTGCGGCTACGCGTGCTTCGGCTGCCTGAATGTCAGCGGGGTAGGCAGAGTCATTCGAAGTGGCGGGGTTGTAGCCGGCCTGTTCAATCTGGATCAGTTGCGCCTTGACCTCGGCGCGGGTAAGCGGTTGCTCCGATTGAGCGAACGAAGCCACCGGGGCCGCAAGAACAACAACCAGTGCGACTACTTTGATCAGCGATTTCATGATGCTTCCCTCCGAGGATGTTTTATCGGGCGCCACAACGTGGGTTCGGCGGCCTATGGAGGGATTCTAGGAAGCGGGTGATCCAGGGCAAACCGCTAAACGGATAATTCAGTCTTGCAGCAAATGATAAGTCGGCGTTATGTAATGCTCTTCGTAAGATATGAAGATTTTCTTCAGACGCCAGAATGGTAATGGCGAGCCTGGACAACGGCATGTCGATGCTCGACGTCGACGCGTACTGGCAGATGATCGTGAAGGGCAGCATTCTCGTGCTGGCTGTATGGATCGATGTGGTGTCGGGGTCGAACCGGCGGTAAGGCATGTGGTGGTGCGTCATGCGAATGCTGACGCACCGCCGGCTGAGCGATCAGACGTGCCCGCAAATCCATTAAGCACCTGTTGTCAGTTCACGCCGAGCAACGACTTCGGCTCCATGAAGGCTTCCAGCCCGAACGTGCCATATTCCCGCCCGATGCCCGATTGCTTGAAGCCGCCGAATGGTGCTGCCGGTTCGTGTGCCAACGTGTTGATCAGTACGCGTCCTGCGTCGATGCGAGTGGCGACTGCGCGAGCCCGCGCCGCATCGGCTGAGAGTACGTAGGCTTGCAGCCCGTAGCTTGTGTCGTTGGCGATCGCGATCGCTTCCTCGGTATCGCGATACGCAATGATCGACAGCACCGGCCCAAAAATCTCCTCGCGGGCAATCGTCATGTCGTTGCTGACGCCGCTAAATACGGTGGGCCGCACGAACCAACCATGCTCCAGTCCTTCCGGTCGGCCCTCGCCACCGGCAATCAATCGCGCACCTTCGTCGATGCCGATGCGGATGTAGCATTGCACGCGCTCCCACTGCTTACGGCTGACCATCGGGCCGATCTGCGTAGCCGGATCGCGCGGATCGCCGGCTTGCATGCGGGCGACTTCAAAGCGCACGCGCTCCTCGAACTCCGCCGCGCGGCTTTGCGGCACAAGAATCCGCGTGCCGGCGATACACGCCTGACCGCTGTTCATGAATCCTGCCTGGAGCGCTAACGGCACCGCTTCCGCGAAATCGGCGTCGTCGAGTATGACCATCGGCGATTTGCCGCCCAACTCTAACGTGACGCGTTTCAATGTCTCGGCGCCGGTGCGCAGGATCGTCTTGCCGACCGGCGTCGATCCGGTGAAGGAAATCTTCGCCACGTCCGGATGCGCGCTGATTTCCGCACCCACAGTGTCGCCCCGGCCCGTGACGATATTGAACACGCCCGCGGGCAAGCCGGCTTCGTGCAGCACCGCGGTGATGATGCGTGTCTGAATCGCGCTCATCTCGCTCGGTTTAATGACGGCTGTGCAGCCCGCTGCAATCGCCGCTGCCAGCTTCCCGCAGATAAAGCCGCCATTGCTGTTCCACGGCGTAATCAGTCCGGCGACGCCGAGCGGCTGCATGACGACCTCTGCCGTGCCGGCGTGGCGCGTGAACTCATAGGTCCGCAAGACCTTGGTGACTTCCGCCAGCACGTCGGCTGCATATTTCGCCATCCAGCGCGCGCGTGAGACCGGTGCACCGTATTCCTCGACGATCGCTTCGAAAAGTTCGTCTTCTCGCGCTTGAACCGCAGCGTGCATGCGTTCGAGCAGCGCGATCCGTTCTTTCTTGCTGGTGCGGGAAAACGCCGGCAAGGCGCGTTTGGCGGCTGCGACGGCGCGGCGAGCATCTTCCGCGTCGGCCAGACGCACTCTGCCGATCACCGTTTCCTTAGCCGGGTTGAACAGGTCGAACCATTCTTCGCCGTGCGGCGTGACGAACGCGCCGTCGATATAAATCTTGTCGATGTGCTGCATGAAAGCTCCTACCCGGGAAGTCGTGTTGGCTCAACGATAGGCCCAATGGATTAAGCCGACTAGCCATATAATCAAGGATGATTCGTTGAGCAGGATAGGATAATGAAGACGCCGGGTTTGAGCGAACTGGAAGGCGTGCTCGCGGTGGCGCGCCATCGCAGCTTCCGCGCGGCGGCGACGGAACTTGGCGTGTCGACATCGGCGCTCAGCCATGCGATTGCAGCGTTGGAGGCGCGCATCGGCGTGCGGCTTTTTAATCGGACGACGCGCAGCGTGTCGTTATCCGAAGCGGGCGCGCAATTCGTCGACAGCGTGGCGCCGGCGTTGTCCACCATTCGCGAGGCCATCGAGCAGGCCGGCAGCTATCGCGACACCCCCGCGGGCACGCTGCGTATCAACACGTCGGTGGGCGCGGCGCGGCAGGTGATGCCTTTGCTGCTGGAATACCTGCGGCGCCATCCGGAGATGAAGCTGGATCTTGTCACCGAGGGGCGCATGATCGACATCGTGGTTGAAGGCTTTGACGCCGGCATTCGGTTGGCCGAGATTGTGCCGCAGGACATGATCGCCGTGCCGTTCAACCGGCCGCAGCGTTTTGCGGTCGTTGGGAGTCCGGCTTATTTCGCCGAATATCCGAAACCGCGCACGCCGGATGATCTGCGTGCACACCGCTGTATCCGGCTGCGCATGCCGAGCGGGCGTATTTATCACTGGGAGTTCGAGCGCCGCGGCCAGGCGATCAGCGTGGATGTGCAGGGCATGTTGACGCTCGATGAACCGTTGCTGGTGATGGAGGCGGCCCGCGAGGGCTTCGGACTGGCGTATATGACCGAATGGAATGTGGCGGCGGATCTGGAAGCGGGCACGCTGCAGCGTGTGCTGGAAGATTGGACGCCGGCGTTCGACGGGCTGTGTCTTTACTATCCTGGGCGACGTCATGTGCCGGCGGGGTTGCGGGCTTTGATCGAGATGATTCGGGAGGGCGGGTGATTTGGGGTGCGTTTAGCACTCGGGCATATCATGGAACCGATACGGCCTTGGCGGACAAGGCCGCGTTCCAGCTCTAAGGTTTCGATGCGCATGAGGTAATCAGCGACTTGCGCAGTTAGCAAAAATCCGCCACCTCCTCGCATCTTTCTCCGTTCAAGCCAGTTGCACTGCAGCGTGCCGTCACGCGACGAATAACATTTAATGAACTGACGCACGGCAAGCGCCGGCCCCTTTTGCTAAGGGCATCCGCCAGCGCCGCACGGATCGGCTGAAATCCCTGGCTTTCAGTCCCCCACCCACTCTTCCGTCTTATTACTGTTCCGCAGAAACAAACCTCCGCGCCAGCCCGCGCCGTTACAGCTTTCCCGCCACCGTGCAAGCTGATCGAGTCACACGATGTTTAAGCGCAGAACCTTCCTGCTAGGCGGCGCCGGCGCGCTCGGCGTGCTGCTGGTCGGCTGGTCGGTGCTGCCGCCGGGGCAGCGCCTGACCTCCTCCACGCCGCTGCCAGGGGACGGCAACCAGGTCACGCTCAACGGCTGGGTCAAAATCGCCGCGGACAACAGCGTCACGATCATGATGTGCAAAGCGGAAATGGGGCAGGGTATCCACACCGGCCTCGCGATGCTGCTGGCCGAAGAACTGGATGCCGACTGGTCGCAGGTTCGTGTCGAAAACTCGCCGATCGACAAGATTTACAACAGCGTGCAGAACATCGTCGACGATCTGCCGTTTCGCCCGGACGACGACAGCACGGTCAAGCACGCCACGGTCTGGATGACCCGCAAGCTGGTGCGCGACGCCGGCACGATGATGACGGGCGGGTCATCGAGCATCAACGATCTCTGGACGCCGATGCGTGAAGCCGGCGCCTCGGCGCGTGCGATGCTGATCGGCGCGGCGGCCGCACAATGGAATGTGCCACGCGGTGAATGCCGCACAGAGGGCGGCTTCGTATTGCACGCATCAGGCCACAAGGCGAGCTTCGGCGAACTGTGCACGATGGCCGCACAGCAGCCGCTGCCACGCAAGGTCGCGCTGAAAGATCCTGCGGACTTCAAACTGATCGGCAAACCGATGCGCCGCATCGAAGCCGCGTCGAAAATCAACGGCACGGCGCGCTTCGGCATTGACGCGCTGCCCGATGGTCTCATCTACGCGAGCGTGGTGATGTGCCCCACGCTGGGTGGCACGGTGGCGCATTTCGACGCTTCGCCGGCCAAGACCATGCCGGGTTTCATCAAGGCCTTCGCGTTGGCGGCATACGCCGGCGGCAGTGGCGGCGTCGCGGTCATCGCGGACAACGCATTTCGCGCGATGAACGCGGTTAACGCCGTCAACGTGGTGTGGAATGATGGCCCCGCAGCCACGCTGTCGAGCGCGGCTGTGGACACTCGGCTTGCGCAAGCGCTGGACGACAGCGACGGCCTCGCCTATTACCATCGCGGCGACGTCGACGCCGCATTGAGCGGCGCGGCGCGAACCATCATCGCCGAGTACCACGCACCGTACCTCGCGCATGGCGCGGTCGAACCGGTGAATTGCACGGTGCAGGTCGCCGACGGCGCGGCCACCGTCTGGGTCTCGACGCAAATGCCGGCCCTCGCGCGGCAGCACGTCGCGAAAGTGCTGGACCTCGACGCCGACAAGGTCGACGTGCAAGCACAACTGCTCGGCGGTGCTTTCGGGCGCCGTCTCGAACTCGATTTCATCGCGCAGGCCGCGGCGATTGCGCGCGAGGGCGGCGGCCATCCGGTGCAAACAATCTGGTCGCGTGCGCAGGACTTCACTCACGATTTCTATCGTCCGGCGTGCGTGTCGCGACTCAAGGCCGGTTTCGACAAAGACGGCAAGCTGGTCGCGTGGCATGCCACGTCCGCGAGTCAGGCGATCGTGCCGGAAGCCCTCGCGCGTTATTACGGCGTGCCGCGCATCCCGATCGACAAGACCACTTGCGAGGGCGCGTTCGATCAGCCCTACGAATGGCCCACCGCGCGCGTGGCGCACAAGATCGTCGAATTGCCGGTGCCGGTTGGATTCTGGCGATCGGTCGGCCATTCGCATCAGGCGTTTTTCACGGAGGGTTTTACCGACGAACTCGCCGCAGCCACCGGTCAGGACCCGATTGCGTTTCGCGCGTCGCTGCTCGCGCAGCATCCGCGCCATCTGGCGGTGTTAAGGCGCGTTGCAGCCTTATCGGATTGGGGACATCCACTGACGCATGCCGCCGATGGCACCAAGCGGGCACGCGGCATCGCGTTGCACGAAGCGTTCGGCAGTGTCGTCGCGCAGGTGGTAGAGGTATCGGTCGGCCCGAATAAGCAGATTCGCGTGCACCGGGTGGTCTGCGTGATCGACTGCGGACTGCCGGTGAATCCAAACCTGATTCGTCAGCAGATGGAGAGCGGCATCGTGTTCGGCTTGTCGACTGCGTTGCAAGACGCCATCACGATCGAGGGTGGGCAGGTGACGCAGAAGAACTTCGTCGATTTCCCAGTCGTGCGGATGAACGATTGTCCGGTGATCGAAACCGACATCATGCCGAGCCAGATGCACCCGCAGGGCGTCGGCGAACTGGGCGTGCCGCCGGTCGCGCCGGCGGTGGCCAACGCGGTGTTCGCACTGACCGGCCAGCGCTTGCGCGCGTTGCCGTTGAGGCTCGCGTGAAACGCATCGGATTGATGGAGAAAACATGGGATCGCTAAACATCAACGGCCGGGCGGTGGCGGTGCAAGCCGAGCCGGACATGCCGCTTCTGTGGGTGCTGCGCTGCGACCTCGGCATGACCGGCACCAAGTTCGGCTGCGGTGTGGGCATTTGCGGCGCGTGCACGATTCATCTGGATGGCAAAGCTGGCCTTGCCTGCCAGACACCTATGTCGAGCTTGCACGCGCAGAAGATCACGACCATCGAAGGCGTGCAGGGCGCCGAAGCGCAGGCGCTGAAGGCGGCGTGGATCGATATCGACGTGGTGCAGTGCGGCTACTGCCAAAGCGCGCAGTTGATGGCGGCCTGCGCGCTGCTCAAGCAGAAACCCAATCCGACTGACGCGGACATCGACGCGGCGATGTCCAACATCGTGTGCCGTTGCGGCACGTATCCGAGGGTGCGGGCCGCGATCCACCAGGCGGCCGCGAAGCGGCGGCCCGCTTAGGGCCACCCGAGCCGTATGCGCGTACACGCGTACGCGTATACCCGCGCGAGCCGCTCAAGCTCAATTCGCCAGCATCTCCATGACCGCGTCAATCAGGGCGCTTTGGTGGTCGCCGTTGGCATGGCCTTAGCCGGTGCCGCAGCAGCCGGAGTTGCAGCGTTAGACACCGCTGCCCCAGGCGCCGTCTGCGGATCGGTCTCCCACCCACCGCCGAGGGCGAGGAACAGGTTGACCTGATCGATCGCCACCTGACCTTCCGCGGCCGCGACTTGAGACTTCGTCGAAGTCAGCGTGCGCGTCGCATCCAGATCCGAAATGAACGACTCGCGTCCGGCGCGATACAGCCGATGCGTTTCATCCGCCGACTGGGCGGCCGACTTCAACGCGGCACGCAACGCATCGGCGCGCGAGTAGTCGGACGCATAGGTCGCGAGGTTGGTTTCGGTTTCGCGCAACGCGGTCAGCACCACGCCGTCGAACTTCGCCAGCGCGACGTCACTCGACGCTTCCGCCTCGCGCACACGCCCTCGTGCGCCATTCGTAGGGAAGGTCCAGCTGATCAGCGGACCGAAGGCCCAGCGCGCCGTCGGCGACGTGCCGAGGTCTTCCAGAATCCCGGTCAAACCCGCCGATGCCCCGATGCTCACGGTCGGATACAACGCACCCGTCGCAACCCCGATGCGCGCTGTCGAAGCCGCCAGCTGTCGCTCGGCCTCGCGCACGTCCGGGCGGCGCTTGAGCAGCGCGGCGCCGTCGCCGACCGGAATCGGCTGACGGATTTGCGGCAGCGTGCTGCAGGCCAGCACGGCCGGCGGCAATTCGGACGGCGCGCGTGCGAGCAGCGCCGCGAGCCGGTATTGCGCAATCTGGCGGCGTGCCGTGTAGCGCGGAATATCCGCCGCCAAGGTATCGACCTGGGTTTGGCCACGCGTCACATCGGTCTGATTGCCGCGGCCCGCGTCGCGCAGCCGGCGCGACACGTCCACGCGCTCCTTCTGCAATGCCAGCGACTGTTGCGCGATCCGGAGTTCTTCGGCGGCCGAGCATTGCTCGACGTAAGAGCGCACCACATCCGCGACCACCGTGATTCGCGCGAGATCGCCGGCCGCCTGCACGGATTCCGTATCCGCCGACGCCGCTTCGACGCCACGCCGCAGCTTGCCGAACAGATCGATTTCGTACGAGATGCTGATGCCGATGTCGCCTTCATTAACGACCGGCAGCTTCTGGGTAAGCAGATATTGCTCGGCCGATTCCTGCGCGCGTTCGAGCAGCACCGAACTCTTGCCGGAGAAGCCGCCCTGCGCCTGCGCAACACCTAGCGCTTCACGCGAACGCGCGAGGTTCGCCGCGGCGACGCGCAAGTCGGTATTCGATTGCAGCGCTTCGTCGACGAGGCTGTTCAGCACCGGATCGTCGTAGAGCTTCCACCAGACCGCAGGCACGTTCTGCCGCGTGGTCAGCCTGGCGTCGGCGCCTTCGATCGGCGCATTGGCGAGCGGTGCGTTGATCAGCGCCTGCTTCGGCAGCGAATAATTGGGGCCGACGTTCATGCAGCCGTTGAGCGCGAGGGCTAACGGCAAAAGCGGCAGCAGCGGCAATAAGGGCAGGGCGCGCGACAGCTTCATTGCGATGCGCCCGACATGACGGCAGCCGATGCCGGCTGCGTAGTGGAAGCAGCGGCGGCAGCCGGAGCGGCGGACGTAGACGAAGTCGAGGACATTGCCGGAGCCGAAGACATAGCCGGAGCCGCCGATGCATCCACCGAACCCGAAGCTGCCGCAGCCGGATGCTTCTTGCCGGTCGGCGACAGATCGCGCACCGACACCGTCGCCGTGCGTCCCGCGATCATGCGGAAATCAGCGGGGACTTCGTCGAGCGCAACGCGCACGGGAATCCGTTGCGCGAGCCGCACCCAGCTGAACGCCGGGTTCACGTTCGGCAGCAGATTCGACCCTTGCGTGCGGTCGCGATCTTCAATCCCCGCGACGATGCTTTGCACGTGACCGCGCAGCACCTTGGGCTCACCCATGACCTGGATATCGACCTGCTGGCCGATGTCGATGCCGCGCATCTTGGTTTCTTCGAAGTAACCGTCGACGCGGAACGAATGCATATCCACCACCGCCAGCACCGCCCGGCCCGCGGAGACGAACTCGCCGGTCCGCGGCGCACGGTCGTTCAGATAACCGTCGACCGGACTCACGATGGTGGTGCGTTGCAGATTGAGCTTGGCCGTATCGATCGCGACATTCGCATCGGCGAGCGCAGCTTCCGCCGTTTCGACACGCGAGCGGCTTTCTTCGGAGACTTCCGCCGCGACGAGGTTGCCGAGCTGGCGATTACGCGCATCTTCGCGGCGCGCCTGATCGAGGGTGGCGCGGCGTTGCTGCGCGGTGGCCTGCGCCTGGCGCAGTGCGAGCGCATAGCGTGCCTGATCGATCACGAACAGCACTTGGCCTTGCTTGACCTGCTGGTTGTCGTTCACCTCGACGGACGAGATCAGTCCCGAGATATCCGGCGCGACCTGGATCACATCGGCGCGCACGTGGCCGTCGCGGGTCCACGGTGCGAACATGTAGTAGGCGACCAGTTTCCACAGCACGAAGGCTGCAACCACGACGACGATCAGGGTCAGCAGAATTTGACCGACGGAGAACCAGGTTTTTTTCACGTTATTAGTCTGTGCGAAACGACGACGACAAGGCCCAGCACCAGCACATAGATGCCGAGATCGAAGATGGAGCGATGCCAGACGAAGCGGTAAAAGCCGACGCGCGCGAGCACCGTACGGATGGCCAGGTTGATCAGATAGGCGATCAACATCAGCACGAGCACGGCCGGCACGAACACGCCGAAGATATCGATTTCACCGATCATCGCGGGAACTGGCAAGGGGATGGATGGGGTTGCGGGACGGGCGCATCAGGCTGCAGCCTCCGGTTCGGGCGGTGTGGGTGTGATTAGCGTGGCCGGAAACAGCGAAAGACGCAAGCCGACCAGCGCGTGCAACGCGTCGCGCAAATGGCGGGCCGAGCTTTGCGAGGTCGCGCTCGGCGCATTGGCATTGGCGAGCCCTTGTGCCGTGACGCGCGCCACGGCTGCATCGATCGACGACATCAGGCTCTCGGGCACCGGTTGGCGCGCGCGCCGGTCGACGCACGTTTCGAAGTATTGGCGCACGTCTTCGAGGACATGATCGATCGCGGCCGGCGCTTCGCCGCCGAGCTTGTGGGTCAGGCGCCGCAGATCGAGCGCGTTGAAGGCGATGCGCAGATCGCGGAAGCTTTCGATCGACGGATGGCGATGGTCGTCCGTAGCGGCAAGCCGCGGGATCAGCTGCATCAGGCGGTCGAGCATGCGCGCGGCGAGATTGCGCGGGTCTTCGATTCTTCGCGTGGACGCGGTCAGCACCACGTCGGCCCAACTCGAGCGCAACAGCCGCGAGGCCGCGAGTTCAGCGCCGAACGGGCGCGTCGCGCGGGTCCACAGATAGGCATACAGCAAGCCTGCGAGGCCCGCGAGATTGCTGTTCAGGAAGATCAGGAAGTCGGCCGAGTAGGCATCCTGAATGCTGATGAAGGTGGCGGTATTGACGGCTACCAGCACCGTAACCATGTTAAACGCCGGACGCGGGATCAGCGTGCCGACGAGAATGAACGGCGCGGCGAACAGGATGACCAGCATCGGAAAATCATGCACATGCGGCAGTACGGCGAACAGGTAAATGCCGGCGGCCACCACGGCGATTGCCGTCGCGACGAAGAACCTGAACACCATGGGCGCGGGTTCGTCGAGCGCGGCGAAGAAGCAGCAGGCAATCGCCGCCAGCGTCACTGCATTGGCGCCGTCCGCCCAGCCGGAGCTGATCCACAGACTGCACGCGATGACCACCGCGGCGCCTGCCGAAACCGTCGAAAACAGCATGATGCCGCGGTCGAAAAACCGCTCGGTGCCGCCCAGCCGCCAATGGCGAAAACGTGGCCGCCACGAGCCTTCTTCGCGCGTGATGATGATGCGCAGCGAACGGCAGTCCTGCCAGACGTCGATCACCTGTTTCAGGCGCCACAGCGCGTTCGAAAGCAGCACGCCGTCCCAGTCCGCCAGCGCGGGCGGCGGCGGCTGCATCGCGGCGATGCGCTCGCGCAATGCGTTGGCGGCCGGGTCGGCGTGATAGCCGCCGCTGGCCGCGGGAAGCGGCGCGTTGAACCACGTGATGACGTCGTTGAGCAGCGCTTCGAGACCCTCCGGCCAGCTCTGGCGGCCGCTGTTGTAGAGGGCGATCAGCGGATCGGCCAGCGCCGACATCATCGGCAGCAGCAACTGCATGCGCCCGCGCAACTCGTGAGTACGAGTCAGGATGTCTGGCCGGGTATGGTCGTAGGCAAGCTGGCTCAGCAGCAGTTCCAGCCCGTTGATCGTGGACGCGATGCGCTGGCGAGCCCCCGAGATTGCCGAGCCCGCAATGCGCCCGGACAGCGTTTCGGTCGCATAGAACGCCGCGTCGCGAAACCACGCGTCGGTCCGCTCGATGATGGTGGGCGCGAGCCGGCTAGGAAACAGCGAACTGCCGACGATGCTTGCGCAAACGATGCCGAGCGTGATCTCTTCGGTGCGGCTGATCGCCAGATCGAATACGCCGCCTGGATTCGTCACCGAAGGCAGGGCGATGATCGGCATGGTGTAGGCCGCCAGCATGAACACATAGCTGCGCGCGGTGCGGTCGGCTACCGCCAGATACAGCAGCGTACCGGTCCACAACGCGACGATCACGCTGAACAGATACGGCGATTCGACGAAGGGCGGCACCAGCAGCACCGCGGCCGACGCGCCGAGCGCGGTGCCGAGCGCACGATAAAGCGCCTTGGAGCGGGTCGCGCCGACAAACGGATTCGACACGATGTAGACGGTGGCCATGGCCCAGTAGGGCCGCGGCAACTCGAGCGAGAGACCGATGTAGAGCGCGATCATCGCCGCGGCAAACGTCTTGACGGAGAACAGCCAGTCGCGGATGGACGGATAGACCATAAACCCTTACTCGGGATCCCCGGCGTTGTGCGGCGCCGCTGCGTCGGTCGTGAAAGCGGCCAGCACCCGCAAGGTCGCTTCGAGATCGCTGCGCGAGATGCCTTTCAAAGCTTGCGCCCGCAACGTATTGAGTTCTTCTTCCATTTTCGCGGTGACGGCGCGGCCTTCGTCGGTGAGCGCCACGGTCTTGGCGCGCCGGTCTTCCGGATCTTCGTCGCGGCGCATCAGGCCGGCCGCGCACAGTTGATCGAGCAGCCGCACGAGCGAGGGCCCTTCAATGCCGATGTGATCGGCCAGCGTGACCTGCCGCACTGCTTCGCCGAGCCGGCTGGCGGTCAGTAGCGGCGTAGCGCACGCTTCGGAAACGTTAAATGCCGCGAGCACGCCATGGCTCGTGCGCCGCCATTTTCTGGCAGCGACGACCAGCGTGCTGCTGACGGTGCGGCGCAAGGCATCGAGATTCGACATGGCCGATATTGTATTTCTAAAATATTCGTTAGCAAACTATTGAATTGGGATTGTTGTGAAGACGTACTCGGCAACAGCCTGCGGCCGCAATGTGACAACATTGGCTTCGAATACGGCGTGACGGTGCGGCATCTACCACAAGGGTATCGACCGGTTTGAGCCCGGCGATGGTGCGGTGCGCGATGTTTGCGTCGGTGCTCGGCAACGGATTCGCGTAGTTCGTTAATGTGACGCCGCCGGCCACCATGTCCAGCCGCGTCGCGAGCGGCGCAATTCGATCATCGAGAGCGGCGCGATTTCGATGCGCGAAAACATGTCCGGCGACGCCCTGAGCGCATAAACGATTGCGGCTTTGATCACTGGCGCGTGCGTGATGGCGACCACGTTTTGCATATTGCGCGGTACACCGCTCGTTTTTGCACTTGACGCACGGTTTTTTGCCCCGGTCGTTCCATCGCTTGATGCACTGTCCGTTGCGCGAGACACCCCGTTGCTCAACGCATCGTCCAGCGCATCGAGCCACTGTCCTACCCGTTTCACGAGTTGACCGAACGACTCGCCGCCATGCGCGGCAACGTCGGGATCGTGCGTCCATGCGGCGAGGTCTTGCGGCGCTTCGACGGCGAGATCGGCAAGGCGGCGTCCATGCCATCGACCGTAGTTCATAT
Source organism: Paraburkholderia phytofirmans OLGA172 (assembly GCF_001634365.1). Lineage (NCBI taxonomy): Bacteria > Pseudomonadati > Pseudomonadota > Betaproteobacteria > Burkholderiales > Burkholderiaceae > Paraburkholderia > Paraburkholderia phytofirmans. Next base: position 2,996,798 of record NZ_CP014579.1, on the reverse strand, counting down.
CCGCCAGTCCCTCGTGGACCGTTGCAGCGAGGCCCAAGGCCGACGCCGTATCACGCGCGCAGACGGCAGGGCTGACGAAAACCGCCGCGTCGTCCGGAATCGACAGACGCGCACACGCGACGCCTGCTTCGGCGAGGCCGCGTGCGTCGAGCGGATCGTCGGCGGGAAAGCAGCCCGTGCGCATCGCCGCAGTCGACGCGTGGCCGATCAGTAACAGCCGTATGTCCATTCAGTTGATTTCCATAAAGGCCAGACTAAAGACGGACCCTGCGACTATGCTTTGCCTTGCCGGGAGGCAAAGTTTAGCGCGTAGAATAGCGTCACTGCGAAGCACGGAAGCCGGTGAGAGCCCGGCGCGGTCGCGCCACTGTAATCGGCATTCACGAGCCGAAAGCCAGACCTGAGCTTCGCAGCATCCCTTTTCAATCGACTATCGGGGCGCGTTACCCCCAGGAGATGTCCAATATGACCAACGCTGTTTTCGATCCCGCGACACAGCCTGTCGCACAACCCACGCCGATTCCGCTGCGTGAACTGCTGCCTTGGGTCGTGTTCGGCGGCTTGCTACTGTTGCTCGCGATTTATTTCGTTGGTGCGGAAGAAGGTGCCACGTCCCTGGTGCCTGGCATGTATGTGCATGAATTCGTGCACGACGGCCGCCATCTGCTCGGCTTTCCCTGCCACTAACGGAGTCGACCATGGTGGGTAAATTGTTGGTACGCGGGATGCTTGCAGGCATCGCCGCGGGATTGCTCACGTTCGGCTTCGCCAGATTGGTGGGCGAGCCGCAGGTCGACCAGGCGATTTCCTTTGAGGAAAAGGCCGACGCCGCCAAAGGCGAAGCGCCTGAACCCGAACTGGTGAGCCGCGGCACGCAAGCGGGTCTGGGATTACTGACGGGCGTGGTGACGTATGGCGCGGCGTTCGGTGGGCTGTTCTCGCTGGTGTTCGCGTTTGCGTACGGCCGCGTCGGCGCATTGAGTGCGCGCGCGTTGTCCGCATGGTTGGCGCTTGGCGCGTTTATCGCGCTGGTGATCGTTCCGAACATCAAATATCCGGCGAATCCCCCCTCGGTGGGCAACCCCGAGACGATCGGGGTGCGCACCGGTTTGTTCTTCCTGATGATTGCAATCTCGCTGGCCGCGATGGTGTTCTCGCTGAAGGTGCGGCGCCGCGCGGCGCTGAAGCTGGGCGCGTGGAATGGCTCGATCGTCGCCGGTGTGGTGTTTGTCGTGATCATTGCTGCCGTGCAACTGTCGATGCCGGCGATCAACGAAGTGCCGGCGGCCTTCCCGGCGGTGCTGTTGTGGAAGTTCCGCGTCGCGGCGATCGGGATGCAGGTGATCATGTGGACGACCATTGGGCTGCTGTTCGGCGCCATGGTTGAGCGGAGCAAACTGCTGGCTCCCGCGACCCGCGGCGCGGCGAAGTCCGCTTACCGTTGATGTGAGAGGCGCGGCCGAGAGGGCCGCGGCGGGGCCGCTTGGTTTTTAACGCAAAAGGCACGGCCGCGAAAGCGGCCGTGCCGACGTGCAACGCAAGAGAAGCCAAATACATCAAGTACTTGGCGCGTTTGCCAGAATGTTATCCACAGGCTTGCGAACAAAAACTGGGGATAACTTTGTGACAGCCGTGTGGACGGCTGGCCAGTGAAGTTCCAGGCCGTTCTTCACAGGTCTGATTCTTTGAAATCACACTTTGTACCGCGACTAGTTTCGTAGCGCTTACTTGCGCTACCCATCTCCCTTTCGGGCGGCGTGCTACGCGGCCCGTCTCTTCCCTTCCAGTCGGCCCTGATTTAAGTAGCAGCGCCCAATCACTTTTACGTACGGATATCCTGCGCCTGGCGTTCTGGGTTTTTCACTGCGACGCAGTTGACGACTGACGGGCTGTTGCGTAGGTTGGCTGAGGGCAACGTTGCACGGGAATAAGAGAAATGCAATTTTAGGAATTGTCGGATAGCCGGTGTGGAATGCTCCTTATAGGGTGCTTGGGATTCAAACAAGTACAACCAATAAGGATGACTATGAAAAATAAGAGAATTAAAGTGGGACCTGCGGGCATGGCGGCCCGTCTGCTTGCCGCATTCATGCTGCTTATGGTCGCGTTTAGCGCCAACGCCGCAGAGTACATGTATTGCATGAAGACATATGAGCTATCTCGTGGGATTCCCGGGACCCCGTCATGTGTTGACGTGACCAGAGCAAGCGCACCTTTGACAATTGGCGCCGACGATCCATACAACCCACTCAATTACGGCAACTGCTATATCGAGATGAGTTGGCTAGCTGACTATTGCGGTGGCGTGCCGGTTCCGCCTCAGTCCGACGGTTCCTGCCCGGTGGCGGACCCTGTGTCACCAGCAAAGGGCGTCGTTATGCTTTCCGAAACTGACTTTGCCAGCGGCGACACGCTTCCGCTGGTCCTTCAACGTACATATCTTTCGAGGCCCTATGACACCACGCAGGCAGCGATGGGTAAAAATTGGGTCAACAACTGGCAGCGAAGACTCGATCTGCTTGGAGCGAACGCGAGTGTCCCACACATTGTGGCGTACCGCGGTGACCAGCAGCCTCTGACTTTCAAGTGGATCGGCGGAGCGTGGGCCGTGCCAGGTACTCCCGGTCTTTCCCTGACGAAAGCCGGCGACGGATACTTCTACCTGAAGGACGAACTGCTTGGTACGACGGAAGCCTAGTCGGATACCACTGGCAAGTTCTATTCCGAAACAACCCGCACGGGTGTTATCCGCAAGGTCATATACGACGGCAAGCAGCGGCCGTCAATTGTCGCCTGGTGGCCAGCCGATAATGTAATACAGGCAACAGCGACTTCAATTAGGTTGGAATACGACAGTAGCGACCGTATCGTTACCCTGGTAGATCCTTTGGGAATGCCCACGGACTATGCTTACGACGGAAAGGGCAATCTTGCTTCGGTAACTGCGCCATATGGCCACGTTCGTCAGTATCTGTACGAGGACACCCGCTTTCCAAACGCATTGACCGGTGTGAAGGACGAGTCCGGTTCGCGGGTTGCAACGTGGACCTACGATTCCAGCGGGCGTGCGATCTCGGTCACTCATCCCGACACTACACGGAATGTGTCGCTTAGCTATCTTTCCGGCACGACGACGCTCAGCGACATGTCCGGCACCAGCACATACTCATTTGATGTCGGAGACACGTTGCGACCTCGGTCAATTACTACGCCGGCCGGGGCGGTGTCGAGGACGTGGGATGCGGCAGGGAATCTTAAGCAGAGGCAGACGCCCGATGGCGGTGTCCAGTACACCTGGGACAGCGCCAACCGGCCAACGAAGGCAATTGCGACAGTTGCCGGAAACAAGACCGTAACGACGATTGAGTACAGCGATGATAGTTCGTTGCGCCCGCATCTGGTCGCTACACCGGGCCAAGTCCGTGCGTTCGTGTATGACTCGCGAGGCAACGTCACGGGCTACGCGGAGCGGGAAACAACCGACCTGACCGGCGAACAGGGGCTGCAGGCGGTCGGGACGGGTAGTCAAATGACGGTCGGCGCACGTTACGACGGAGCAGGCCGTCTTCTGTCCGCCACTGTCGTCCAGGACGGCAAGAAGATCGAAGACTGGACTTATACCTACGACTTCCGCGGCAACATCGCAACGACGCAGGATGCCGTGTCGGGTTGGGCGATGCGAACGCTCGAGCGTAATGCAGCGAACCGTGCAACACAAATAGCAGGTAACAGTGGTCAGGCAAGCATCGCTTACGATGAGCGTGGTCGCGTAAAGTACTTTCCAGTACAACGAACCGGCAAGTTCGGTAAATGGCGGACTCTCGCGCGTACTGGCGGTCGACTATCAGTATGCGGCGAATGGCACGGTGTCGTCACATTCAGCGAAGGTCGCAACTAACGGCACGTGGTGGCAGCCGATCAGCGATGCTGAGCTAGGCGTGTGGCTGACCAATTGGGAGTTGGGCAATGATCCGGTTGCGCCACCTCCTATGCTCACGGGAGTCAAGTCTGATGCCGGGGCCTTCGTTCCGGACATGTGCGTTGAATGTTATGTGGCGTGGAAAGCGAAGTTGACGGCGACGCTTTATGGTAGTGAACTGAGCGATACACTTCCGAAGTGGGGCGAGACAACGGAGCTGATGCTGAGCGATCAGTCGCAGATTCCGTATCCTGCTCTCGTATCGGACCTGACCGGCTCTGGGAAAAGGTCAATGCTTTACGGTGCTATCTTCGGGGCGGGAAGCGGTGGCAGTGGGATGGTTAAGTGCGGTGGCAGGGGCGCTCGCGAGGCTGAATGCTACGCTCTATACGAGAACGATAGGGACGCGTGCGCTCTGATGGCCGGGCCGAGGGGTAAGCGAAACTGGAGGCTGTGTCTAGCGAACGCGTTTGACAGATATCAACAATGCAGGGGGTATTGATGGTTAATCATCCGCCGTATTCTTTGGTTTTAACCTACACCGAAGATCCTCAGCAATTGATCATGCAGGCTGTAGATTCAGCCAGGCTGGCTCCGCTCGTGGGCGGAATTATGGAAGTGCCGTTTTTTCTGGACGGTGACGAGTTTAAGTTTGACGACGAATTGGCGAGACAGCTTGGAGTTGCTGTGCTCAATGTGATTGCAGCGGGCCGGCCTGGCATCAAACAATGCCTGGCGCTTACACAGCATCCAATCGACAGGTCGTCAGACGAGTAATTGGACAGAGGGGTGAATGCCATAACCGACCGATGTTTGGTCATAGTGCCGTGGGGACAGGAACGAGCCCCATGAGGCCCGTGGGAAAGGTGTGACCTTTCCTCTTATCACCACCGTCCGGCGGCGCGGACCGCGCGCCGCCGGAGTTCTCCAGAGCAAATGCTCCATGCAGTATGAAGCTCAAATCGAAATGTGCAATGCGATTGCTTTCCGCAGAGGCCGCGCGCGGGAAACCGCGCTGTTTAAGCAGATGGCGTTCCAAATCTATCGACAGTGTAGAGGGTATTGATGGCTAGCCATCCTCCGTATTCCGTGGTTCTGACCTACAACGAAGATCTGCAACAGCTAGTCGTGCATACCATTGATCCAAAAAAACTGGCCCCGCTGGTGGCTGGGAGAATGGGCGTGGTGATGGCTGACGAACACGATTTCAAACTTGACGACGAATTCGCGCGACAGCTTGGCGTCGGAATGCTCAGTACGATTGCGCTGGGTCAGCCTGACATCAAGCAATACATGACGTTCACTGAAGGGCCGATCGACAAGCCGTCAGGGCAGTAGTTGATTACAGGTTTACTGCCATGACCGACTGATTTTTGGCTATAGCACCGAGGGGACAGGAGCGGGCCTGATAAGGCTCGTGGGAAAAGTGCGAACTTGTCCCCTTATCACCACTGTCCGGCGGCGCGGGCCGCGCCGCCGGAGATTTCAGAGCGAATGCTTCGCGCAGTATGAAGCTCAAATCGAAATGTGCAATGCGATTTCTTTCCGCAGAGGCCGCGCGTGGGAAGCCGCGCTGTTTAAGCAGATGGCGTTCCAAATCTATCAACAGTGCAGAGGGTATTGATGACTATTGATCCACCGCGTTCCGTGGTTTTGAACTACGACCAAGACAGTCAGACGTTGAATGTGCAGTTAGTAGGCCCTGCCAAGCTGGCCTCGTTCCTGGCTGGAAAATTCACAGTGCCGATCCTGCTAGACGAATTCGATTTCAGGCTTGACGACGCATTCGCACGGCGGCTTGGAGCCGCGATGCTCAGTCTGATTGCACTGGGTCAGCCGGACATCAAGCGATACATAAGCGTTACGCACGACCCAATCGACTAGTCACCAGGACAGCAATTGGCTGCGCCACGCGCGCTGACAAGTGCAGCTTGCAGGAACGTATTCGCATCAAAGGCTTGGCGCTGTTGTGCGGCGGTTATCCACAGGCTTGCGAACATTTTCTGTGGACAAGTTCACAACAGCAGCAATCTCCCCAGCGCCGTAGGCAAACAAAACCGAAAACCCACCGCCGCCTACGCGCTCCTGCCCCGAAGCGCCCAATTGAACACGCTCCGCGTTTGGGCAACCGGCTGTGTCAACCGATCAAACAACTGCGCGACGGCGCCATCTAACTGAGCGAGTGCCGGTGTCTTTGCTGGATCGATATCAACGGCAGTGGTCGCCGACACGCGCTTATCCAACTCGCCACGCGCAGAACCCGCCGCGCCACCGTTATACCGCGCGATCAACGAATCCAACCGCGCAACGATCGATTCCACATGCACAGCGCCGACATCCGCCGCATTGAGCGCCACATCTTCCGACGACGCCCCGCGCAGCGAAGAATCACTCAACACCCGCGCCCAGTGCAGACAACAAAGCAGCGAACCAGTGGCAAGTTCGACGCCGGGATTCCACACCACCACACGCTGCGTCTGCAACGGTTTCAACGCGATCCGCAAATCATGCCAGGTGCGATCGAGCCTGCGCATGGCCGGCGTCGTCTCGGGCGTCTGAGCAGCGGAGCCTGCTAGCCTTACCACCTCGCGCAGTGCACCAAGCACAGCCCCGAGTCTCGTCTCGACATGCCGGGTCGCCGCAAGCGGCATCATCAAAATCGCGACCGCAAACGACACGAGACAACCGACCAGCACTTCTTCGATCCGCAACTCAACCAGCGGTCCCATCGCGAAGCCCAACTCGCCGTACACGAGCCCGACGAGCACGGTAATAAAAAACACCCCCGGCGCATACGCACTCAGGATGTAGTAAGCCCAACCGAACACGCACAGCACCATCGCAGCCACCAGCAGCACGGGCGAGTCGTGGAGCGGCGCGACCAGCAACACACTGACTAACGTGCCAGCCAGCGTCCCGGCGAGGCGCTGAGCGCCGCGATAAACCGTGTCAGCGCGTGAGCGCGTGCCAAGAAAAACCACGAACGTCGTGATGACCGCCCAGAACCAGCGCTCAGGAGACAGCGAGTGGCCGATCAGCATGGCGAGAAAAGCGGCCGTTGTGGCGCGCGTAGCGGGCAGCCAGCAGAGCTTGGTGCGCAAATCGGCAAACCAATGCGCCGCGGACCGGGCGCCTACACCGCCAACCGACAAAGTCGAAGCGCGGCGCCGCGCATGGCTCCGATGCGCAATCTCCTTCAGCCGCACGATCGCGTGACGCAGCGCGTCCACATTCGCCTGCGCGTTGCCATGTGCACGCGCCGAAGCAAACGCACGCTGCCCCGCCGCGACTTCCACTTCGACAATCCGCTCACGAATCGTCTCGGCATCGGGCGGATTCAGCAACGCCAACTGTTCTTCAAGCGAGAGCGCGGCTTCGTTCAGCGCCGACAGATGCACCGTGCTCGGCGCCGCGAGCATACGCGATGCGCGCAACGTCACCGTATGAATGGCAAGCCGGAAGTTCGCAGCGGCCCGCATCGGGACGATCACTCGGCCGACCAGCGCGACCATCGTCGGACCGAATGCGGACAGCAAGAGCGATTGCACAAGATGCAAGGACGAAGGATGCAGGTACAGCCCAAGGTAGAAGCACACCACGCCCAACATCGCGCAGCCCAGCGCGCGTGGACCGCACGCCTGGACCAGCATGCCGACAAACATCACGACCAGGAAGCCGGCATCGCCAGCGAGCGGAAAGCGGCTCAGCACGCCCGCCGCTGCAAAGCACACGCAGGCGCAGAGATAGAGACAAAACAATGTGCCGAACCACGCCGGCCGTCGCGCGTCGCGCACGAACAAAGGCGCAACCATCGCAAAGAGGATGCCGGGTGCGGCGAGGGTAATCGGTTGGTGACGAAAGACGGTCCACGCGATGCTGGCAATGCCGGTTAGCAGGCAGGCAAGCGCAACGCGTAGCGCGGTATGGAGACGCACGAGTCCCGGGTCCGCAACCAGCAGGCGGTCGGCGACGCGTGAAAACGCGGCAGCAATCATGATCGATGATATCCAGGCTAAATGGCCGCCACCGGCTTTTGGCCGATTGCAGCAGGGCGGGCATGCGAGCCCGCCACCTTCGTATCGTCGAATGAGGCTGCCGTGCCGGGATCACCGGCTGGAAACCCCGTCCGACGACGGGCATTAACACTCGAACAGGCACGCGGAATACGCTGCAAAGGGTGGCGCAGCGCGTCCGGTGAGCACGGGTTTTCCCGGATCATACCGGGTCAAAATTACGGTTGTCGAATTTTTGCGGTGGCGCAGCAGCGCTGCGCCGGTAAGGATGAAGGCCGCGCGGAACGGGTGTGTGGCCTGGCGGCGCGTCCCTCGAGACCGGTGCGTGCCGCGTTGAACTCAATCAAGTCGCGTCGTGGAAAATCACCCCGAGCGTATGCCGGTGGCCCGACCGCAGGCGGCTCACGCCGTGCCGCAGATTCACGCGGTACACGCCGCGCGTGCCCTGCACCGGCCGGTGATGAACCGCAAACACGACCGCGTCGCCCTTGCCGAGTGGCACGACTTCCGTGCGCGACTGCATCCGCGGACGCTGCTCCGTCATCACGAACTCCCCGCCCGTGAAATCCTCGCCGGGCTTGGACAGCAGAATCGCGACCTGAAGCGGGAAGATGTGCTCGCCGTACAGATCCTGATGCAGGCAGTTGTAGTCGTCGGTGGCGTATTGAAGCATCAGGGGCGTCGGGCGGATCTGGCCGGCGGCGTGGCAGCGCTCGATGAATTCGTCGTGCGCGGCCGGATAGCGCACATCGATATTCATCACCTCGTTCCAGCGATTTGCGACCGGCGCGAGGCGCGGATAGAACGCGGCACGCAACTCCGCCACCTGATACGGCAGCGGATAAGCAAAGTACTTGTATTCACCACGGCCGAAACCATGCCGCGCCATCACGACGCGGCTGCGATATAAGTCGTCGCGTGGATAGAGTGCGGTCAGCGCGTCGCATTCCTGCGCACTGAGCAGATTGCGCAGCGTCGCGCAACCATATCCGTTCAGCTCTTCTTCGACATCGAACCAGTCGATCGCGTCGACACGCTGCGTAAGCGAGCCGGCGACGCTGCCGGAGCCGGGCTCCGGTGCGGCCGAGTGGTTCAGTTTGGGCGCGAAGCCCAGCTCTAGCTCTAGCTCCAACTCCGGCGATTGCGGCTGCGGCTGCGGGTCCTTCGCGACCGTATTCATGAGGATTCTCCGTAACGCGATTCATCGAATGATGATTGAGTGTAAGCACGCGCCTAAGGCCACGCACTCCGATTTTTGCTCTCCAATTCCAGCATCGGGATCGATATCGAGTCGCCGTGGCCGTCACCATCGCCGCTTCAATCGCGCCATACAGGCATCCGTGGCGTCTTAAGCAAATGCAAAGGCCCGATTCGAAAATGCCAACTTCGCGAAACCTGCCGCAAGGTTCATAGTAAGACCCTCTTTAGCCTCATCGGCGCATTCGGAGACTTTGCCCATGTCTGCCTCCGCAGAGAAACTCGACGACTGGCTTTACAAGGAAGCGGTGACCGAAGACGACATCGCCGCTTTTCCGCTGATTGCAATGGCCGCGACCTTGGACCGCGAAGAAACCGGCGATACGGTGCCGCCGCTCTGGCACTGGCTGTACTTTCTGCCGGTCTCGCCACTGTCCGAGACCGGTCCTGATGGTCATCCGACGCGTGGCGGCTTTCTGCCGCCGGTGCCGCTACCGCGCCGCATGTGGGCCGGCGGCCGCTTGACGTTCCATGCGCCGCTCAAAATCGGCGAGCACGCGAAACGCACGTCGACCATCGCCAATATCGAAGACAAGACAGGCCGTTCGGGCCGTCTCGTTTTCGTGACGGTGCAGCACACGATTGAAGCCGCTGGTGAACTGAAGCTCGAAGAAGAGCACGACATTGTCTATCGCGACGCGCCGCAAGAGGGCGCCCGGCCGCCGCAAGCGGCGCTCGCACCGGAGAGCGAAACGTGGCGCCGCACCGTCGATGCGGACGCCGTGATGTTGTTCCGCTACTCCGCGCTGACCTTCAACAGCCATCGCATCCATTACGACTATCCGTACGTGACCGAGGTGGAAGGCTATCCCGGCCTGATCGTGCACGGTCCGCTGATCGCGACGCTTCTGGTCGATCTGGTGCGCCGCGAACAACCGGAGGCGACACTGCAAAGCTTCGCGTTCAAGGCGCTGCGACCCACTTTCGCGGGGCAGCCCTTCACGGTATGCGGCAAACCGTCCGCCGACGGCAAGACCATCGACCTGTGGGCCAAAGACCACGAAGGCTATCTGACCATGCGCGCAACGGCCGCGCTCGAGTAAGAGACTGAAGCCAATGCCAATGGGCGCCGCTTGAGCGCGCTGCTGCCGCCATTAAGACGCGCGACGGACAACAGACACGGAAACGGGAAACGGTGACGTTTGACGGGGAGATGCTGGATGCGGCGGTAATTTTGAGGGCGTCGAGAATATTTCCAATAAGAAACGAACCGCCGCCTGGCGATGCCTCAGCAACCTACCGCAAATCGCGCGAATCACCCAATACAGGCCGGCCCCTCGCAGCCTTCAATCAAGCGCAGCGAGCCCACCCGCACGCCCAGGCGCGCCGCTCCGGGCAAATACCCTTGCCGCCGTAAAATCCCGCGTGTATAGTTTCCGAACTTACTCTTGTTTCGCATCGGAAATTAAAGGGATTCTCATGAACGCTTCCACCATCCTCGCCGACCTCGGCATCGCCCACGCGGCGCAAGCCGGCGACATCGCGGTTCATTCGCCGATTACCGGCGAACTCATCGGCCGTGTGGCCAGCAACACGGTGGCGGAAGTCGACGCGGCCCTCGCCAATGCAAAAGAGGCGTACACGGCCTGGCGCAACGTCCCGGCGCCGCGCCGTGGCGAGTTGGTGCGCCTGCTCGGCAACCGTCTGCGTGAAAAGAAGCACGCCCTCGGCAGCATCATCACGCTCGAAACCGGCAAGATCCTGCAGGAAGGGTTGGGCGAAGTGCAGGAAATGATCGACATCTGCGACTTCGCGGTCGGTCTGTCGCGTCAGTTGTACGGTCTGACGATCGCCTCGGAACGCCCGGGCCATCGTATGGCTGAAACATGGCATCCCATGGGTACGTGCGTCGTTATCTCGGCCTTCAATTTCCCGGCAGCGGTGTGGTCGTGGAATGCGGCGCTGGCGCTGGTGTGCGGCAACGCGGTGATCTGGAAGCCGTCGGAAAAGACGCCGTTGACCGCGCTTGCCGTCAACCAGATTCTCAGCGAGGCATTGAAGGAATTCGGCGACGCACCGGCCGGCCTGACCGCGCTGATCAACGGCGGTCGCGACGTCGGCGCGAAGCTGGTGGCCGACCCGCGCGCGTCGATCGTCAGCGCGACGGGCAGCACGGAAATGGGCCGCACGGTCGGCGTTGAAGTGGCGAAGCGCTTCGGCCGCTCGCTGCTCGAACTCGGCGGCAACAACGCGGGTATCGTCGCGCAAACGGCGGATCACGAGCTCGCGATGCGCGGCATTCTGTTCTCGGCGGTGGGCACGGCGGGACAGCGGTGCACGTCGCTGCGGCGTCTGTTCGTGCACGAGAGTGTGTACGACAAGACCATTGAACGTCTGAAGCAGCTGTACAGCAAGGTGCCGATCGGCAATCCGCTCGAAAAGGGTACGCTGATGGGGCCGCTCATCGACAGGCAATCGTACGCTCGCATGCAGGAAGCGCTGCAGCAGGCTACGGCCGAAGGCGGCAAGGTGTTCGGCGGCGAGCGCGTCGAGGTGAAGGGCCATGAAGGCGGTTACTACGTGCGTCCGGCCATCGTCGAAATGCCGTCGCAAACGGCGGTGGTGTTGAAGGAAACCTTCGCTCCGATTCTCTACGTGCTCCGCTATTCGGATTTCGCGGATGCGGTCGAGGCGAACAACGCGGCGGTGCACGGTTTGTCGTCGTGCGTGTTCACGACCGATCTGCGCGAAGCCGAACGCTTCCTGTCCGACTCGGGCAGCGATTGCGGTATCGCTAACGTGAATATTGGACCGAGCGGCGCGGAAATCGGCGGCGCGTTCGGTGGCGAGAAGGAAACCGGTGGCGGTCGTGAGTCGGGTTCGGATGCGTGGAAGGCCTACATGCGCCGCGCCACCAACACGGTCAACTATTCGTCGGCGTTGCCGCTCGCTCAGGGTATCGACTTCAATATCGGCTGATCCGCTCAGTAGCAATAGAGCAATAGAGCAATAGAGCATCCAGCAGAAAGCAGCGGCGCATCCACGCGCCGCTGTTCACAACTTCTTTCAGCAATCCGTTTGCGCCGCCCGCTGTGTCCGAGCGGCCACGCTACTCGTGGAGTAAGACGTGAGTTCCAAAGTCGTGATCGTCGGCGGTGGGGTGATCGGCAGCTCGATTGCGTATTTCCTGCGGCTGTCCGATCCGACGGTCAGCGTCACGGTGATCGAACGCGATCCGACGTATGCGCGTTCGTCGTCGGCATTGTCGGCGGCATCCATTCGCCAGCAATTCTCTACACCGCTTTCCATTCAGATGTCGCTATTCGGCATCGAGTTTCTGCGCTCGATCGGCGAGCGGCTCGAGATCGACGGCGCGAAACCGTCGATCGATCTGCACGAAGGTGGCTATCTGTTTCTCGCTACGGCCGCCGGTGAGACGACGCTGCGTGAGAATCACGCGCTGCAAAAGAGTCTCGGCGCCGATATCAGCCTGCTCGACAAAGGCGCGTTGCAAGTGCGCTTTCCCTGGCTCAATACCGAAGACCTTATCGCCGGTGCTTTTGGCGAAAGCGGTGAGGGCTGGTTCGACGGTTACGGCCTCGTGCAGGCGCTGCGCAAGAAAGCGCAGTCACTCGGCGCGCGCTATGTTGCCGCCGACGTCACCGCGATGCATCGCGACGGCAAGCATGTCACGCAAGTGCAAACCGCGAATGGTGAGGTCTACGCCTGCGACTTCGTAGTGAACGCTGCGGGCGCCTGGTCGCGCAAAATCGCGCTGATGGCCGGCATCGACCTTCCGGTATTTGCACGACGCCGAAGCATATTCAATGTCACATCGCCCGCGCGGCTCGAACGGTGCCCTTTACTTATCGATCCGAGCGGTGTGTATTTCCGGCCCGAGGGCACAACGTTCATTTGCGGTACGTCGCCGTCACCGGACAACGATCCCGACGATTTGCCGCTCGATGAAGTCGATCGCGCGATATTCGACGACGTGATCTGGCCGACGCTCGCGCATCGCGTGCCGCAATTCGAAGCGCTGCGCGTGCAGAACTGCTGGTCTGGCTACTACGAATACAACGTGCTCGATCAGAACGCGATCATCGGCTATCACCCGGACGTCGATAACTGCATTTTTGCCAATGGTTTTAGCGGGCACGGTTTGCAACAGGGCCCGGCAACCGGCCGCGGCATCAGCGAATTGATTCTGCATGGCCGCTACACCACGCTCGATCTGGGTTCGCTGAGCTTTACCCGGGTACTCGAAAACCGGCCGATCGTGGAGAAGAACGTGGTTTAGCCGGCGCATTCGAGCGCCATCTGCCGCGGATCGTCGATGCCTACGCCGTGAAGTGCCGCACGTTGTGCGATGCGCTCGGTGAGCATTTGGGTGACGCTATTGCGTTTCATCGATCTGGCGGCACTGCGCTTGTCATTTGCAGCGTCGGGCGTAACCGATATCGAAACCGGCGTGCAGAAAATGAAACAGGTGCTCGCACTCGTTTGATGACGGATAACACGGCTAACTCAATATTGGCAGAAAAGCCGTAAGCGCAATACCTGAAATAACCCGGCGAGCACGCGGTGCGCAGCCGGGTTTTTTATGCAAGTGTTAAATCGTAAAGATTTAGCATAGACATCCCGATCGGGTAAAGCAGCGTAATGTGTCACACGCGTCCTGACTACGTTCGCGGGCTTTCGTCTGCTCCGCTCAAGGCAGCGGGCGCACATACCGCTTTGTATGCCGTCGCCTCCTCGCGTGCCGTTTTAACTCAAACTGCCCGCTCGATCGGACGCGTTTTTCCAATGGTTTATATCCTCCCGTTCAATATTTCCATCAAACTCCTGAAACATGGCTAATTGTTAAATGGAGAGCGCTGCCGGTTTCGATCAAAAAATATCGGTTATCATCGCTGCCATTCGGCGAATGATCCTGATGAGTTAATTCATCGGCCATCCACGTTAATACCGTCGCATCGAACCAGAAAAAATCAGATGAAGATGTCACGTAAAAAGATTGCAATCCTGGTGGTCGGTCTTCTGGTCGTGGCCGGCGTGATCATTCAGGCGGTGTGGCGTCCATTCGCGCATCGCAAAGCCGGCGAGACCGGCGAAATCGTGCTCGATATTCATCACCCGGACGCGGTGATCGACAGCGAAGCGCTCTCGCGTTTGCCGCGCGACATCTTGCGCGTGCCGCTGTTGCACGACGTGCTGACTCAGGACTTCGTCGACTATTACGAATCGAACGACACGCGGCTGTCCACAGAAGGCGCGCTGCGGCGTCTCGCATTCGAACATCAACTGGACTGGCGCGACGAACTGCTCCGCCGCGTATTCGACGAACCCGCGCATGTGTTGCTGTGGCGCTCGCCGGATGGCCGTCTGGGTTACTGGGTGATGTCGATGCGCCGTAACGGCCTGGCGAAGCTACTGCAAGGCTTCGGCAACGTCGCCGCGAGCGACTCGCAGTTGAGCCAGGTTGCCAGGCTTTCTGGCGACGTGCCCGTTTATGCATTGAAGCTGGCGGTTGGCCGCACGATTCTGTTCGCGACGAAGGACGACCGCCTTGTCTTGATGTCCGCCCCCGGCGTGCTGCTCGACGCGAAAGGCGGCTTGCTGAGCGAGCGGGCCGACGCCGTGTCGGAGATGCTGTCGTCCGGCCGCGACGACGCGGCGCGCGCCTATCAACTCGACGCGCCCGGCGATGCGCCGAAGGGGCATCGGCTGGTGGTGTCGGCGAATTATTTGTCGTTTGGCTATCAGGCATTTTTCTCCGGTATCGATGCACTGCGATTCGATTTTTCGCCGAACGCCAATCCCCCGAGTGGACTTCCTTCGGGGCGCGCGGCCGCGAACTGGCAGACCTCCGCGCTGATCGAGCCGGGCAAGTTGCCGCAGGCGTGGAATAGCGCCGACTTGTGGCGCGCTGTGCCGGCCAATCCAGCGGCGTGCACGAGTTTGCCGGCCGACTGGAAAGAAGCGTCGGGCCTGTTGGGCAAGGTTGCGGAGGTTGGCGCGGAGGGCGCTGCTGCGATCGGCGATCAGCTCGCCGGCCCCGCGGCCGTCTGCTGGTATGCGAAGTCCACGCTGGTCGCACCGGTGTTCATCGCTCGCGTGAAGACGCAGGACGTGGCGAGCATCGCTGCGTTGAAGACCGCGCTCGGTAAGACCTTTGGCGACGTGATTGGCGCGTACGAGGCGAAGGCCGCCAAATCCGGCGACGCCGATTCGGGCTATCGCCGTTTGCCGGTCACGAAGCACGATCAGGGCGCCGACGTCGCCGTGTGGCAACGGCCGGTTAGTGCGCGCTCGGGTACCGCTTTGTCCAGCAAGGCGTTGTTCGCGTCGCAGCTGTCGGCGGAGCGCTATTTCCCGGTGACGCTCGCTCTGGCGCACGGTTATTTAATCTTCTCCCCCGATTCACGCCTGGTCGACGACACGCTTGCCGTGCTCGATAAGCGCTATCCGGCGCTCGCCGATACGCTTGCGCCGCAACGCGTGCCACGCACGATTCTGACCCTGACGCCTTCGTCCGCGGCTGCGTTGATCGAACGCGAAGCGGGTGCGGCGTTGCCGGCGGATCAGGAAGCAGTGTTCCGCAATGCGTCGCGCACCCATCTCGTGCCGAAGTTGCATGCGCTCGCACACTACCCGCCGGTTTCGTTGACGCTGCCGCAGAACTTGCCGGGTTCGACGGGTTGGGTGCCAGTGGAGTGGTGGTTCGATCGCGCGAAGGCGGGGACGGATGGCGGTGCGGACGCGGGTGTGGCTGATGCGCCTGTGGATCAGCCCGGCACCGAGGGCGATTGAATGCGCCGCCTTCATGTCTTCAACGTGGCGTTCGCGACGTATGCACGCGAGCAGGCGCATGAATATGAATCGCGTGAGCGGGCGCTAGCTGCGCATTCCGCCACTGGCGCGGGCGACGCACCCGCCACGACTGACGTGGCTGCTACTTCGCAGATGACCCACGCCATCGCCACCACGCGCCGCATCTGGCTCAGTCGTGCGGCTTTCTCGGTTGTGATGGCCGGCCTCGCGCCGTACGCGAACGCGCTGACCAGCACCGTCTCCGCACCCGACCCCGACGCGCTCTCGCCGCAGCAATCCGCCGCATTTCGCGCCTGGTTCGTGCGCATCGTCGACCAGCAAATGCGCCGCGGCCCGACGCCGCGCTGGACGCAACGCGATTGTGCGGGCCTCGTGCGCTTTGCCGTCGGCGAGACGCTCAAGCCGCATGACAGCAAATGGCTGCGCGCCAATGGCATGACCAGTCTCGCGGACACCAGCAGCATGCCGCCCGAACTGCAACTGTCCGCATCGCAACGCGGAATCGCTAATCGCTGGACCCAGCTCGACGGTTCCACCGGCGCGTACGCGTCGGCGATCGCGCTGATTCAACGCAATAGCCGGTTTGTTTCGAAGGACGTGAACCAGGCGCTGCCCGGCGACCTGCTGTTCTTCGACCAGGGCGACGATCAGCATCTGATGATCTGGCTGGATCGCTACATCGCTTATCACACAGGCACCGTTACGCCGACCGATACCGGTCTGCGCGCCGTGGCCGTCTCCGACCTGATGCAATGGAAAGATTCCCGCTGGCAGCCGCTCGACGGCAATCCGAATTTCGTTGGCGTGTTTCGTTTGGACTTTTTGACACCATGACCCGAATGAATTCCGTCACCGCGTCGCGCGCCTGGCTCGGCAACTTACATCGTCGCGTGGGCGTCACGCTAGTCGCGCTCTTCGCGGCCATCACGCTCGTCATTGCACCGGCGGCCCATGCCGACGACAGCGCATCAAGCACTTCCGCCGATGCCAACATCGCCGCGAACCCGACGCTGCAAACAGCGCCGTCGAGCAGCTTCGCTTCGCAGAAGGTCGATGGCCAGCCGTTCTTCCTGCTCTCGGATGCGAGCTTCGGCAGCGATCAGTTGGCGCAGGTGCGGCTGGAGGCGCCCGGCCGCGAGTTCAAGGATGCGCTGCAAGCGTACGGCGGCGCGGACATCGTCGTGTATCGCGTGCCGAAGCCGTTGGACTTTTTGAAGGCGCAGAAGAACCTGCATCGCCTGAATGTCGCGCCGAATTATCAGGGCGAAGGGCTGGCGAATACGCTGGCTTATCTATGGGACCGCTGGTTCACCGAAGCACGCCGCGCCTGGCAGCGCGTGCTGTCGTTCGCGACGCGCAGCAAGGCGACCCAAGCCGAGCCGCAATTCAAGCTCGGCGAGCAGACCGGCAAGCAGACGCAATTCCAGCAGAACTCGCAGTTCGCGCCGCTGAAAGGCTATGACATGGTCGCGCGCTTTCGCTATCCGATCTGGGACGCAAAGGTGATCGAGCCGCCGAAGGGCGTGAATCTTGAAGGCAGCAGCAGTAACTTCATCGAAGCGGGTTCGGGCAACGTGATGATTCCGGTCGGCAAGCTGCCGCCGGGGCTGTATATCGTCGAGGCGGTGATCGGCAACTATCGCGCGCATACTTTGCTGTTCGTGTCGGACACGGTCGCGGTCGTGAAGGCGGCGTCGAGCGGCATGCTGGTGTGGACTACACGGCGCGACAACGGCAAGCCGGTGCCGAATACCGCCGTGAGCTGGACCGATGGCGTAGGCGTGCTGCAAAGCGGTACGACCGGCAACGACGGCGCGCTGGTGTTGCAACACGTGAGCCCCGAGCGCAGCTACGTGCTCGGTACCGATCCGCAAGGCGGCGTGTTCGTCTCGGAGAATTTCTATTACGACAGCGAGATCTACAACACCAAGATCTACGCGGTGACCGACCGTCCGATGTATCGTCCGGGCGACGCGGTGCATGTGAAGTTCATCGGCCGCACGTTCAAGAACGCGACGCAATCGACCGCGCCTGCCGATGCGGATATCAAGCTCGACGTGCTCGATCCGAACGGCTCGCCGGTGGCGAGCAGCAAAGTGCATTTCGCTTCCGATACGGGCGCGGATACGTCCTTCACGCTTCCCGCCGATGCTACCGCCGGCGGCTATACGCTGCGCTTCGATTACAACGGCGATGTATACGGCAGCGCATTTCGCGTCGCCGAATACGTGAAGCCGCATTTCGACGTCAATCTGTCGATGGATAAAGCCGACTATGCGACGGGCGAGCAACTGAAGGGCAAGATCCAGTTGCGCTATCCGGACGGCAAGCCTGTGCGCGACAGCAAGGTTTCGGTCACGCTGCGTGCGCAGAAAGTGACGATCGTCGACGGTGAACTGCGTTATGCAGGGTTGTTTCCGGTCAAGCTGGAACAGCAGGAACTCACGACCGATAGCGACGGCAACGCGAGTCTCACGCTACCGGCCGCCAAAGAACCGAGCCGTTATGCATTGACGCTGTTCGCGCAGGACGGCGCGGCCTACAAGGTGCGCGTGACGCGTGAGGTGCTGATCGCGCGCGGCGCGACGCCTTATCGGCTGTCGAGCGCCAAGTCGTTTTCGCAACCGAAGGAAGCGGTCAACTTCGATCTGCAAGCGCTCGGGTCGATCGATCCCTCTTCGCATGCGCCGGCCAAATGGGAATGGACTCGCCTCGAATCGCAGACACGCGGAGAAGGCGCACTCAAAGGCACGACGGCAGGCGGCAAGCTGTCGTTTCCGGTGCAGTTCGACGAACCGGGCTCGTACATGCTGTCGGTCACGGACGACACGGGCAATCTGCTTGCCGCCGCGAGCCATTGGGTGGCGGGCGATGGCCTGAAGGCGATTCCGGGCAGCGTCGAGATCGTGTTCGACCGCGACAGGTACAAGATTGGCGATACCGCCGAAGCGCTGATCACCTTCCCGCTGCCGGTCGACGATGCCTTGCTGACGCTGGAGCGCGACAACGTCGAACACCGCGCGTTGCTGACAGCAGGCGGCGACTGGCTGCAACTCCAACGCGTGGCTCCCTCGCAATGGAAAGCGCGCATCAAGGTCGGCGAAGCATTCGCGCCGAACATGACGTTCTCGGTGCTGTACGTGCATGCCGGCGAATACGTGTTCCAGAACGCGGGCATCGTGGTCGCGCAACCGCAGATCGAACTGAATGTGAAAAGCGACAAGCCGGTGTACGGTCCGGGCGATACGGTCACGCTGAACTTCGACAGCACGCTGAACGGCAAGCCGGAAGCGGCGAACCTGACGGTGAGCGTGGTCGATGAAATGGTCTATGTGTTGCAGCCGGAAATCGCGCCGAATATCGTCGACTTTTTCTATCACCCGCGCCGCAACAATGTGCGGACGTCGTCGAGTCTCTCGTTCATTACGTACGACCTTGCGCGCTCGCCGTTGAAGGGCGCGCCAGGCGGCCCGCAACGCGCGAACTACAACGAGCGCGGCGTGAAAGTGCTCGAACGGCCGCGTCGTGACGATCAGGACACGGCCGCGTGGGAAGGCACGCTGAAGACCGACGTGAACGGTCACGCCACCATGACGTTCAGGATGCCGGACTCGCTTGCGCGCTGGCGAGTCACCGTGCGCGCGGCAGCGCCGGACGGCATGGTCGGTCAACGCACCGCCTATGTGCGTTCCGACAAGGCGCTGTATCTCAAGTGGAGCGGGCCTTCGCATTTCCGCGTCAACGATAAGCCGGCCATCGACATGATCGCCTTCAATCAGACCGACGCGGATATGGACGCGGAGTGGGTGGTCGACGGCGGCGGTCTCTCGTTGAACCAGAAGGTCACGTTGAAGCGTGGCGCCAACTATCTGCGTCTGCCGAGCGGCGCGCTGAAGGCGGGTGTGATCGACGCGACCTTGCGTCGTGCGGGTAAGGATGTGGATCGCTTGCAGACCACCATCCAACTCGATGCGAGTGGCTGGCTCGATCTGCATCAGAACACGGTGGCGCTCGACGGCTCGAACAAGCCGCTCAATCTGCCGCAAGATGCGCAGGACGTCAGCGTGCGTTTCATCGGCAGTGCGGCGAGCCAATTCGCACGCGTCGCCGACGATCTGATCAACTATCCGTACGGTTGCGCCGAGCAGACGTCGAGCCGCCTGATTCCGTTGGCACTTGCACACGATGCGATCGGCCGCGGCGACAACGCGAGTGCTACGCAGGGGCTCGAAGCGCTGTTGCGCAATCAGCGGCAACGTCTGGCGATGCTGGCGGGTGTCGGCGGCACGTTCGGCTGGTGGGGCGATACGACGGGCGGCAGCTCGCTGATCACCGCCTACGCGTACTACGCCGACTGGCTCGCGAGCCGCAGCCTCGGCATTACGCTGCCCGCCGACAACTGGCAGCATGCGATGGACGTCTATCGCGATGCCGGTGCGAAAGAGCCGCTGTTGCATCGCGCGTTGGCGCTGTGGTTTATGCAGCAGATGGGCTTGCCGGTCGCGACGCCGGTGTCGGGCGTGGCGGCGGACTTGATGAGCGATGCAGCGGCCAGCGGCAATCCCCCATTCCCCCAGAATCCCCCAAAGGGACTTCCTTCGGGGCGGGCGGCTTCTGGCAACGCCGCATATGGCGCGTCGGACAGCATCGTGTTCGCGCAAGCCGATTCGCCGCGCGGCAAGCAGCTGGCGACGCTGCTGATCGCCAACATGGCGCGTAGCACGAGTGCTCAACTGCCGGACGGCTTCGATGCTGCGGCAAGTGCCGCGCGTACGGCATTGGCGAACGATCCTGCACCGCTCGTGCAAAGCCTGCTTTACATGACGGGTGGCGCTGGCGGCGCGGCGGCCGATGCATCGGCCTTGCTCGCGAAGAGCAGCGCAGACTACCCGACGCTCGATCGTGCATTGACCTTGCTATGGGTGCGTAAGGCGCTTGGCGGTGACTCGGTGCCGGCTTCGCTGCCGTCGCTGCAAGGCGCGGGCTGGACGCGCGCCGTGACGCCGACCGGCACGCCGCTCTGGAAGTGGACCGGCGCGGCGCGTTCCGAAGGCAATCCTCTCGGGAGATTGCCGGCCACGCTCGATGCAGGCGGCGCGCGTACGGACGTGAACGCACTGGTC
This sequence comes from Paraburkholderia phytofirmans OLGA172, assembly GCF_001634365.1. Taxonomy (NCBI): domain Bacteria; kingdom Pseudomonadati; phylum Pseudomonadota; class Betaproteobacteria; order Burkholderiales; family Burkholderiaceae; genus Paraburkholderia; species Paraburkholderia phytofirmans. The sequence goes on along the minus strand of NZ_CP014579.1, from coordinate 2,975,712 downwards.
TCGTTCCGCAGCCATACGAGCGAGGATAGTCGCCTGAACATCACTGTCGAACGCCGGTTCTACAAGCTGGAGCCGCTCGAAGTGAAGGTCGATCCGAAGAAGGCGGGTGGCGCAGAGAGTCAATTGGGCCGCTCGGCATTCACCGCACGTCGCGTAAAACCAGGCGATGCGATCGACAGCAATGCGCTGTACGTCGATGAAGTCACGCTCACGCCGCGCTCCGGCAACGCGTACCACTATGGTCTGCTCGACGTGCCGCTGCCGCCGGGCGGCGATGTCGAGGCGACCAGCTGGGGCGTGTCGATCGACGGCTTGCCGGGTGAGAAGGAAGGGGTAAGCGGCCCGCAGCCGTTCGCGCGCGTTGCGTCGTATGAGATGGGTGAACTGGCTTATCACCAGCCGGTGCCTTTGCTCGATCGTCCGGTAAGGCTGCGGCAACTCGTGCGTTTTGCATTGCCGGGCACGTTCGCGTTGCCGCCGGTTCGCTACTTCCGCATGTATCAGCCGGACGCCAAGGCGTTCGAAGGCGGCAAGAGCGATCGCGTGACGTCCCTGCGTATTCAGTAAGCGAGACCGCTATGTTCCGTGCTCTTCGGCATACGCGCGATCGTCTGGCAGCTAGGTTGCGGGTCGCGCTCGCGGTGGGGGCGGGGTGTTTTTTGGGTGGTGCGGCTGTGGCGGCGACTGCGGTGATGGCATCGTCGACTGCGCCACTGGCGGCGGCAAGCTCGTCGCTGATCGCGTCGTCAAGGTCGGCGCCGAGCTCATCGCTAAATGTGCCGTCAATGTCGTCTCCAAGCTCTTTGCCAAGATCGACGTCGGCCACATCGCCAACCTCGCTGTCTGCCTCACCCCCGGCAAACATGCTGCACTTCGCCTGGTTGCGCGATGGTCAATCGCAGCTTTGGCAATTCAAGGCCGGCGCCGCCGGCGACGGCCTTGCGCCGCAGTCCGCACGTCCCTTGCCGGCGACGCTGGAGACGCCGCTTGGCAGCGTGTGGAAATTGTTCGTCTATGGTTATCTGGTCGATCGCAATATCGCCACGCCGGATTACACCTGCAGCGGCGGCGATCCTGAAGAAGTGTATTGCTGCATGAAGGGTGGCCACGTCGACCGCGAACATGCGCTGGTGCAATCGTGCGGACGCTTTTTCGAGCCCGCGCGTCTGCAACTCGATCCCGCCGATTGGCGCAGGTATTGGACGGCCGCGCATGCGCCTGCCTGGCTGCGCGACCTCCACGCGATGACGCCGACGCACCGCGTGCCGGTGACCGACTTGCTCGCCGCATTGCAGTCGATGCCGGCACGGCCGCGCGAAGCGGCGGCGAGCACGCTGGTGTCCGTGCTGACCAGCGGACGCGGCGAGGGCACGGTGTCGCTATACGGCAGCGTGCTGCGCGCCAAAACCTGGACCATGCCAGATCCGGCTCGGCCAGGCGCCTCGATCGGCGGCGCGGCAGGCTGGCTCGCCGACGGCACGCCGGTGTGGCTAAGCGGCCCCGGCGGCAGTGCGCGTGTGCTGGCGGCCGCCGCCCCGCGCATCGCGCCGTTGCTCACGCAAGCCGCCGTGCCCGACGACAACGCCTGTGTGCTGGTCGACTTCTTCAGCCGTTATCCGGTTCGTCAGGTGCTCGGCGACAAAGGCCCTGCAGCGGCGCCCGAGGGTCCGCTGCGTGGCGATTTCCGGGTCGGCTTCGAGAACGGTAACTGGGCGCGTGTGGAAAGCCGCGGCGAGCTGCGGCTGGATCGCGACGCGGCAGGTGCGCCGCAACTGGTCGGCCGCTTCGGCATGAACGACTACGTCGCACGGGTGGTCGAGAGGGAAGGCGACACGAGCCAGCCGGAAGCGGCGAAAGCGTTGGCGGTGGCGGCGCGGACCTACGTCGTGCAGCACGGCAATCACGACCACGGCTGCTTCCGTATCGACGACAGCAGCAGCACGCAGCGCGTCCTGCCGCGCGCGCCCACCGCTGCCGCGCGCCGTGCGGCCGATCTGACCGACGCGCTGGTGCTCACCGGCGTGCCGGTTCAGTATCACCACGACAAGGCCGCTCCTGGTCAGATGAGCTGGCTGGCCGCGAAGGCATCCGCGCAAACCGGCCTCACTTTCGACGCCATTCTCTCGCGTATTTGGCCGCAAGCGACCTTGACGTCGTTCGAGAGCCCGTTGTCCGGCGATTGCATTCAAGTGGCCGGCGCCCAGCAATGGCTGCAGCGCAACGCGCCGCTGTGGGCGCGGCGCATGGACGGCGTGGCGGGCTACGAGACGCCCGATCTGCCGGCCGTGTGCGCGGTGCGCGAAGGACGGCCCTATGCGGACACGCAGCGCAATCGCGTGTACGTGTACCGCTTGCAGACCGAAGAGGACCGCATCGCGCTGGCGCATGAATATATTCACCTCGCGTTCCAGCATCATCCGCGTGGTCTTGATGAAGAATTTGTCGAGCGCACTGCGCGCACGCTGGTCCGGGACGGCAGCGGCTTCGACGTCGATTCGGTGGACGGCGTGGGGGCGGGCATATTTCGTCGGCGGCGCCCGAGCATGGTACGTGGCTGTTCTTTCCGCACTACTGGGGCAACTTCGATTCGACCGGCTACAACTTCGACGCCGCCGCGCATGAGCGCAATGCGGTTGCCGCGACGTTGACGCTGGTCTTCAATGAAAACACGCCGAACGAGCGGTGTGAAACGATGGTCATGCGCGCTGCGCGAGATCGGCGACCTGCAGCTCGTGAAAAGCGAGCGACGCTGACAGAGGGATAGGAGCAGTGACGATGAAGGTCAAGACGACGGGTTGGGTGAAGGTTGGCTGGATGATATTCGTCATCGCCTGTTTGCAGGCTGCGACGGTGGCGCACGCGAGCGATATCGACTTCGGCGCGCCGCTGAACGGCTGGCGCAACACCAGCGGCGACAGCGAGCGCTATACGCAGGACGTGCACTACCCGGCGGTGTTGGTGACGACGCCGGAAGGGCAGTCGAAGTTCGCGCTGATCGAAGGTCAGATCCGCAACGCGCCGAAGAAGAAGGGCACCACGGTAGGCACGCTGGTGGTCGACGGTACGCCGTTGCCGCAGCGCGTTGAGGAAGATGGCAAGTTCTCGCGGCCTTATGCGTTTCCGTCCGGCAGCAACAGCGTCGAACTGCGGGCGCCGGATGGCTCGCGCAAGCGCGTGCAGTTTTACGACGCGTACAGCGGCAAAACGCAGCCGAAGTTGCGCGTGGTGCTCGCATGGGACACCGATGGCACCGATCTGGACTTGCACGTGGTCTCGCCAGACGGTGTGCATACCTGGTATGGCGACCGCGTTGCGCCGAACGGCGGCGCGCTCGACGTGGATGTGACGACCGGCTACGGGCCAGAGATTTACTCGTCTGCGGCGCCGTTGAAGGGCACGTATCTGGTCTATGTGAATTACTACGGCAACGGAAACAGCGGCAGCGATATGACCGTCGCGCAGGTGACGATCATCACGAACGAAAATACGCCGAACGAGAAGAGCGAAACCATTCGGGTGCCGATGCGTAAGCCGGGCGAGTTGACGCTCGTGAAGACGTTTGTGATGCCTTAAGCCTGAGCCTGGCCTGCGCGTTTTTTGCCCGCGGAGCCGCGCGCTCCACCGCTTGCGACCCGGTGCGAGCAGAGGATGAAATCCCAACGCGCTCAACGACTTGCGTGAGTCTTGCGCAGGATATCCACAGGCTTGCGAACAATTTGTGTGGATAAATGAAGCAGTTGCCGGTGAAAGTTACGCGGCCCGGCTCGGTCGAGCGCGTCAAGGACAATCGGCAGAGGCGATTCAGCCTCAATCGGAAACAGGAAACGCCTCGATGTCATCGAAGGTCAGCGGGACGGAAGGCTATGCAGAGGAGGCCGAGGCACTGTTGCGGCATTGGCGGGCGATTCCGTTCGCTGAGTTGCATCGGCCCGTCCTGCATTTGATTCCCGGCGCGCCGGCTCGAATTCTGGACATCGGATCGGGTGCGGGTGGCGACGCAGCCTCGCTTGCTGAAATGGGACACACCGTCGTCGCCGTTGAACCGGTCGACGCGCTGCGCACCGCGGCAATGGCCATGTACACGTCACCCAGGATCGAATGGCTCGACGATAGTCTTCCCGATCTGGCGACGGTGCATGCAAGAAAGCAAACGTATGACGTGGTGATGCTCACCGCGGTGTGGATGCACCTGGATGCGCAGCAGCGTGCGCGGGCGATGCCGAGGGTAGCTGCGTTGGTGCGCGAAGCGGGCGTGGCGATCATGTCGTTGCGACATGGGCCGGTGCCGTTGGGGCGCCGCATGTTCGAGGTGTCTGCGCGGGAGACGATAGATCTTGCCGCTTTGCACGGCTTGCGGCTGGTGTTGAATCTCAGCGTGGCATCGATTCAGCAGGCTAATCGCCTGAGCGGCGTACGCTGGACGCGCCTCGCTTTTGAAAAGCCCGGCGCGAACTAGCCAATCGACATGGTTCGCGATTGAACCGCGCGGTGTTCATTGTTCACGGCATGCGCTTGCCGTGCATGACACACGGCAAGCGCAACTGCTTGCTTAACGGTCGAGGAACGACTTCAGACGGTCTGCGCGGCTCGGATGCATCAGCTTACGCATTGCCTTGCTCTCGATCTGACGAATCCGCTCGCGCGTGACGTCGAACTGCTTGCCGACTTCTTCAAGCGTGTGGTCCGACTTCGTGTTGATGCCGTAGCGCATACGCAGCACCTTCGCTTCGCGCGGCGACAGCGAGTCGAGCGCGTCGTCGATGGCGGCGCGCAAGTCGGCCTGCATCGCTGCGTCGGCCGGCGAGGAAGCGGCCGAATCTTCGATCATGTCGCCGAGCGTGGCGTCGCCGTCGTCGCCGACCGGCGTTTCCATCGACACCGGCTGCTTGGCGATCTTCAGAATGCCGCGCACTTTCTCTTCCGACAGTTCCATGCGTTCAGCCAGCACCGACGGATGGGCTTCCTGACCGGTCTGCTGCAGGATCTCGCGCGAAATACGGTTGAGCTTGTTGATCGTTTCGATCATGTGCACCGGCACGCGAATCGTGCGCGCCTGGTCGGCTAGCGAGCGCGTTACGGCCTGGCGAACCCACCAGGTTGCATACGTCGAAAACTTCCAGCCGCGGCGGTATTCGAACTTGTCCACCGCCTTCATCAAACCGATATTGCCTTCCTGGATCAGGTCGAGGAACAGCATGCCGCGGTTCACGTACTTCTTCGCGATCGAGATTACGAGACGCAGATTCGCCTCGATCATCTCGCTCTTGGCCTTGCGCATCTTCGACTCGGCCGCGACCATCTGACGATTGATCTCTTTCAGATGCTTGAGCGGCAGCGAAACGGTCGCCTCGATCTCGATCAGCTTTTGCTGTTCCGACTGGATTGCCGGCAGATGGCGCTCCAGCGCTGCACCGAACGACGACGAGCCGCGCGCGGCACGCTCGGTCCAACCGAGGTCGGCTTCGTGGCCCTTGAAAGATTCGATGAACTGCTCGCGCGGCATACCGCTCTTCGTCACGACGATTTGCAGAATGTTGCGCTCGATCGCGCGAACCTGCGCGACCTGGCTTTGCACGTCGCCGCACAGGCGGTCGATCGTGCGAGCCGTGAAGCGAATCTTCGCGAGGTGCTGCTGGATCTCTTCGCGGGCGCGCAGGTAAGCCTTCGAGCTGACGTCGCCGCGCGTGTGCGAAGCGTTCATCTGATCGGACAGGATGCCAACCTGGGTGAAGATTTCGAGGCAGTCGCTCGTGAGTTGCTTCAGACGTGCTTCGTCCGCTGCCGAGGAGTCGGCCGGACCGGCATCGTCGTCGTCTTCGCTATCGCTGTCGTCATCGTCGGTCGCTTCGGTGTCAACGTCCGCCACGGCGTCCGCGCTCGCGTCTTCCGCGGTGGCCGTGTCTTCATTCAGACCGTCGACCAGTTCGTCAATGCGCATTTCGCCGTCCACGACCTGTTGGGCGCTGGCCAGAATCGCGGAGATCGCGAGGGGGCAAGCGGCAATCGCCTGCACCATTTCGTGAAGACCGTCTTCGATGCGCTTCGCAATCGCGATTTCGCCCGCGCGGGTCAGCAGCTCGGTTGCGCCCATTTCGCGCATGTACATGCGCACGGGGTCAGTCGTACGGCCGAACTCGGAATCGACGGTCGACAACGCGACTTCGGTTTCCTCGTCTGCCTGATCGTCCGACACTACAGCGGGGGTGTTCGAATTGAGCAGCAGGGTTTCTGCATCCGGAGCCTGCTCATAGACCTGCACGCCCATGTCGTTGAAGGCGCTGACGATGCTGTCGATCGCCGCCGTCTGCGCGAAGTTGTCGGGCAGGTGGTCGTTGATCTGCGCGTGGGTCAGGTAGCCCTGCTCCTTGCCCAGCTGGATCAGCGCGCGCATCTGGCGCTGGCGCTCTTCGGCTTGTTGCGGCGGCAGTTCAGCCGCTACGGGGATCGCTTTGCCTGCGCCTTTGCCCTTGGCCGTACGGCCAGCGGGCACCTTGGCGGTGTATCCGGCAGTTTCGTGTTGCGAATCTTCGCGATCAAAAGGGTTCACGTATTCTCCTCTAGAGGCTTCGCTTTGAGACGCAAGACGCTACCGTCAGGCGTTTCGAGCATGGCTCAACATCACCTGAGTGACTCAACGCGGTTGTTTGGCTGTGCTCTGGGGAGCAAAAAAGATGAGCCCGCACGAAGCGGGCCGATAGAAATGCGCGAAATTCGCGCGGCTCGCATTATATACGACCTTGCGCTTTTGCGCTCATTATGAGCACACCTTTTGTCGTGCTCTCCTGCCGCAGGTGCCTTCATCGCCTGTCATCCTTACGTTCAGGTGGGGGCGGAAGGCGGCACTTCAACTGCTCGCCGTGCGCGTATGCAGGCTCTTAACTATAGGCGAAGTCGGTCGCTCTCGCACGACGGAATGATTGCCGTCGATCTTGCTACATATAGTGGTGCGCATGTTTTGCCGCCAAATCTCACTTGCCCAAAAGAAAATTCACAAAAGGGGGTTGACGACCTGTCGGTCGTTCTTCATAATCTCGTTTCTCTGCTGCTGATGCAGCGACGCAGAACGAAGCGGTGCCGGGTGGTTGTGATGTGATGCAACGCGGTGCTGGTTCGGTAGTGAATGCGTACTCGATCTTTAAAAATTAACAGCCGATAAGTGTGGGCGCTTGATGCGCGACGCGCCGGTGGGTTCTTCGGAGTCTGCCGGGAAGCGAAAGTATCAAGTCTCACACTAGTATTAAAGGAAGGTTTTCCTGCTGGGGTGAATTCACGCCGGCAGGATGATCATTCGTCAGTACGTTGAGTGAGCGACCGGGTTCGCAAGAGCCCGAAAAACAGTAACAGGTTTGAACTGAAGAGTTTGATCCTGGCTCAGATTGAACGCTGGCGGCATGCCTTACACATGCAAGTCGAACGGCAGCACGGGGGCAACCCTGGTGGCGAGTGGCGAACGGGTGAGTAATACATCGGAACGTGTCCTGTAGTGGGGGATAGCCCGGCGAAAGCCGGATTAATACCGCATACGCTCTACGGAGGAAAGGGGGGGATCTTAGGACCTCCCGCTACAGGGGCGGCCGATGGCAGATTAGCTAGTTGGTGGGGTAAAGGCCTACCAAGGCGACGATCTGTAGCTGGTCTGAGAGGACGACCAGCCACACTGGGACTGAGACACGGCCCAGACTCCTACGGGAGGCAGCAGTGGGGAATTTTGGACAATGGGCGAAAGCCTGATCCAGCAATGCCGCGTGTGTGAAGAAGGCCTTCGGGTTGTAAAGCACTTTTGTCCGGAAAGAAAACCTCCGCCCTAATATGGTGGGGGGATGACGGTACCGGAAGAATAAGCACCGGCTAACTACGTGCCAGCAGCCGCGGTAATACGTAGGGTGCAAGCGTTAATCGGAATTACTGGGCGTAAAGCGTGCGCAGGCGGTCCGCTAAGACAGATGTGAAATCCCCGGGCTTAACCTGGGAACTGCATTTGTGACTGGCGGGCTAGAGTATGGCAGAGGGGGGTAGAATTCCACGTGTAGCAGTGAAATGCGTAGAGATGTGGAGGAATACCGATGGCGAAGGCAGCCCCCTGGGCCAATACTGACGCTCATGCACGAAAGCGTGGGGAGCAAACAGGATTAGATACCCTGGTAGTCCACGCCCTAAACGATGTCAACTAGTTGTTGGGTCTTCATTGACTTAGTAACGTAGCTAACGCGTGAAGTTGACCGCCTGGGGAGTACGGTCGCAAGATTAAAACTCAAAGGAATTGACGGGGACCCGCACAAGCGGTGGATGATGTGGATTAATTCGATGCAACGCGAAAAACCTTACCTACCCTTGACATGTATGGAATCCTGCTGAGAGGTGGGAGTGCCCGAAAGGGAGCCATAACACAGGTGCTGCATGGCTGTCGTCAGCTCGTGTCGTGAGATGTTGGGTTAAGTCCCGCAACGAGCGCAACCCTTGTCCCTAGTTGCTACGCAAGAGCACTCTAGGGAGACTGCCGGTGACAAACCGGAGGAAGGTGGGGATGACGTCAAGTCCTCATGGCCCTTATGGGTAGGGCTTCACACGTCATACAATGGTCGGAACAGAGGGTCGCCAACCCGCGAGGGGGAGCCAATCCCAGAAAACCGATCGTAGTCCGGATCGCACTCTGCAACTCGAGTGCGTGAAGCTGGAATCGCTAGTAATCGCGGATCAGCATGCCGCGGTGAATACGTTCCCGGGTCTTGTACACACCGCCCGTCACACCATGGGAGTGGGTTTTACCAGAAGTGGCTAGTCTAACCGCAAGGAGGACGGTCACCACGGTAGGATTCATGACTGGGGTGAAGTCGTAACAAGGTAGCCGTATCGGAAGGTGCGGCTGGATCACCTCCTTTCTCGAGCTAACGTGTCAATGCGTTGAGCGCTCACGCTTATCGGCTGTGAACAAGACAGACTCAGGGGTCTGTAGCTCAGTTGGTTAGAGCACCGTCTTGATAAGGCGGGGGTCGATGGTTCGAATCCATCCAGACCCACCACTGTTTCTGCGGTGGCTGCGCTAATGACTGAAACCCCTGAGTAGATCAGTACGGATAGGGATGTATTGATATCTGTGTGACTGGGGGATTAGCTCAGCTGGGAGAGCACCTGCTTTGCAAGCAGGGGGTCGTCGGTTCGATCCCGTCATCCTCCACCAATCTTCAATGCTGGTTTATCTGCGGCGCACGTTGAAAGACGTTGGCGGTGTAGTGAAACAAGCATTGGCGATTGAGCCAGTCAGAGTGATACGTGGTTATAGCAACCGCGATATCGGCTGTCGTTCTTTAACAATCAGGAAGAAGTAGTAAAGAGATTCACGAAAGATCACTTAGAGATGGGTGATCGAGTAGGTGAATCAGGGTTGTGATTGTATCAATGTATGAAAAGGTGATCGAAAGATCGCTTTGGAATACGGCGCAACACGAATACTCAACCTGTAGCGATTGTGGCGAGCGTTGCATTCCCAGTGGATGCGACATGAGACACACCCGTTATAGGGTCAAGCGAACAAGTGCATGTGGTGGATGCCTTGGCGATCACAGGCGATGAAGGACGCGGTAGCCTGCGAAAAGCGGTGGGGAGCTGGCAAACGAGCTTTGATCCACCGATATCCGAATGGGGAAACCCACTCCTTATGGAGTATCCATAGCTGAATACATAGGCTATGCGAAGCGAACGCGGTGAACTGAAACATCTAAGTAACCGCAGGAAAAGAAATCAACCGAGATTCCCAGAGTAGTGGCGAGCGAAATGGGATCAGCCTGTACTCTTTATCTTCATTGTTAGTCGAAGGCTCTGGAAAGTGCCGCCATAGCAGGTGATAGCCCTGTAGACGAAAACAGCGGGGAAGAACTAGGTGTACGACAAGTAGGGCGGGACACGTGAAATCCTGTCTGAAGATGGGGGGACCATCCTCCAAGGCTAAATACTCGTGATCGACCGATAGTGAACCAGTACCGTGAGGGAAAGGCGAAAAGAACCCCGGGAGGGGAGTGAAATAGATCCTGAAACCGCATGCATACAAACAGTCGGAGCCTTTGAAAGAGGGTGACGGCGTACCTTTTGTATAATGGGTCAGCGACTTACATTCAGTGGCAAGCTTAACCGATTAGGGCAGGCGTAGCGAAAGCGAGTCCGAACAGGGCGTTCAGTCGCTGGGTGTAGACCCGAAACCAGGTGATCTATCCATGGCCAGGATGAAGGTGCGGTAACACGTACTGGAGGTCCGAACCCACTAACGTTGAAAAGTTAGGGGATGAGCTGTGGATAGGGGTGAAAGGCTAAACAAACCTGGAAATAGCTGGTTCTCTCCGAAAACTATTTAGGTAGTGCCTCGTGTATCACCTTCGGGGGTAGAGCACTGTCATGGTTGTGGGGTCCATTGCGGATTACTACGCCATAGCAAACTCCGAATACCGAAGAGTGCAATCACGGGAGACAGACATCGGGTGCTAACGTCCGGTGTCAAGAGGGAAACAACCCAGACCGCCAGCTAAGGTCCCCAAATATTGCTAAGTGGGAAACGAAGTGGGAAGGCTAAAACAGTCAGGAGGTTGGCTTAGAAGCAGCCATCCTTTAAAGAAAGCGTAATAGCTCACTGATCGAGTCGTCCTGCGCGGAAGATGTAACGGGGCTAAGCAATATACCGAAGCTGCGGATGCACATTTATGTGCATGGTAGGAGAGCGTTCCGTAAGCCTGCGAAGGTGCATTGAAAAGTGCGCTGGAGGTATCGGAAGTGCGAATGCTGACATGAGTAGCGATAAAGGGGGTGAAAGGCCCCCTCGCCGTAAGCCCAAGGTTTCCTACGCAACGTTCATCGGCGTAGGGTGAGTCGGCCCCTAAGGCGAGGCAGAAATGCGTAGCTGATGGGAAGCAGGTTAATATTCCTGCACCATTGTTAAATGCGATGGGGGGACGGATCGCGGAAGGTTGTCCGGGTGTTGGAAGTCCCGGTTCCTGTGTTGGAGAAGGCGCTTAGGCAAATCCGGGCGCGGAATTCAAGGGCATGGGACGAGTGATCTAGGTCACGAAGCAACTGGAAGTGGTTCCAAGAAAAGCCTCTAAGCTTCAGTTTAACAAGACCGTACCGCAAACCGACACAGGTGGGCGAGATGAGTATTCTAAGGCGCTTGAGAGAACTCGGGAGAAGGAACTCGGCAAATTGGTACCGTAACTTCGGGATAAGGTACGCCCCTGTAGCCTGACTGGCCTGCGCCAGAAGGGTGAAGGGGTTGCAATAAACTGGTGGCTGCGACTGTTTAATAAAAACACAGCACTCTGCAAACACGAAAGTGGACGTATAGGGTGTGACGCCTGCCCGGTGCCGGAAGATTAAATGATGGGGTGCAAGCTCTTGATTGAAGTCCCGGTAAACGGCGGCCGTAACTATAACGGTCCTAAGGTAGCGAAATTCCTTGTCGGGTAAGTTCCGACCTGCACGAATGGCGTAACGATGGCCACACTGTCTCCTCCCGAGACTCAGCGAAGTTGAAGTGTTTGTGATGATGCAATCTCCCCGCGGCTAGACGGAAAGACCCCATGAACCTTTACTGTAGCTTTGCATTGGACTTTGAACCGGTCTGTGTAGGATAGGTGGGAGGCTTTGAAGCGTGGACGCCAGTCTGCGTGGAGCCGCCCTTGAAATACCACCCTGGTTTGTTTGAGGTTCTAACCTTGGTCCGTGATCCGGATCGGGGACAGTGCATGGTAGGCAGTTTGACTGGGGCGGTCTCCTCCCAAAGTGTAACGGAGGAGTACGAAGGTACGCTAGGTACGGTCGGAAATCGTGCTGATAGTGCAATGGCATAAGCGTGCTTAACTGCGAGACCGACAAGTCGAGCAGGTGCGAAAGCAGGTCATAGTGATCCGGTGGTTCTGTATGGAAGGGCCATCGCTCAACGGATAAAAGGTACTCTGGGGATAACAGGCTGATACCGCCCAAGAGTTCATATCGACGGCGGTGTTTGGCACCTCGATGTCGGCTCATCTCATCCTGGGGCTGTAGCCGGTCCCAAGGGTATGGCTGTTCGCCATTTAAAGAGGTACGTGAGCTGGGTTTAAAACGTCGTGAGACAGTTTGGTCCCTATCTGCCGTGGGCGCTGGATATTTGAAGGGGGCTGCTCCTAGTACGAGAGGACCGGAGTGGACGAACCTCTGGTGTACCGGTTGTCACGCCAGTGGCATCGCCGGGTAGCTATGTTCGGAAGAGATAACCGCTGAAAGCATCTAAGCGGGAAACTCGCCTTAAGATGAGATATCCCCGGGGCTTCGAGCCCCTTGAAGGGTCGTTCAAGACCAGGACGTTGATAGGTCAGGTGTGGAAGCGCAGTAATGCGTTAAGCTAACTGATACTAATTGCCCGTAAGGCTTGATCCTATAACAGGTGTGTGTCGGCAGCCGTTAGTGCTTCAGCACTTATGGATGCCCACCCTGCGCCATGCGCAGGGTCTTGAGACCACATGCACAGGTTGAGATCGATGTTGTGCCTCGAACAACACAGCCCGAGCTTGCTGAAAGCTCCTCTGGTGAGCATCACCAGAAACTACTTCTTCCAGATTGGTTGTGTTGACAAAGTCAACACGACAACAAGTCATGCCTGATGACCATAGCGAGTCGGTCCCACCCCTTCCCATCCCGAACAGGACCGTGAAACGACTCCACGCCGATGATAGTGCGGATTCCCGTGTGAAAGTAGGTAATCGTCAGGCTCCCCAGCATGTCCAGAAACCCCACCCCACAAAGGTGGGGTTTTTGCGTTTACGGCCGTAAAAAGCGGCGGTAAATTCCGGCTTCTCGCTAGCCGATATCGAGGCGCCGTGTATTAGCGTCGCGATCGATCTGCTGGAGGAGGCGCTCAAGCAGAAGCTCGAAGGGATCGTCAGCGGGCCGTTGTGCGATCCGCAGGCGGTCGCGGCGCTGATGGCAGCAGGGCGTCGGCAGCACGGTGACGGTCTGCAACAAGGTCGCAAGCCGCGCGGAGACCCCGCAGCGGCCGCTTGCCGTGACCGGCGTAGCGCGTGCGCTAACCAATGGCAAATACGTGATCAGCGGCCCGACCTATACGCGCCAGCGTGCGTTCATGGGGCGCGCGGTGCTCGACACCGGCACGGTCAAGCTCGTGATGACGGAGCACACGCACGAACCATGGGATCTCGGCGACTGGGTGTCGACGAACTGAAGCAAGTTCACCGCCGAACCGCGCGACTCACTGCGCGACGAACCGATGGACCCCCGCTCGAGAACATACTTGCCGTGTGGGGTTGTGCGACGCGCAATGAGTCTCTATAATTCGCGCCTCTAAAGGCTCGTAGCTCAGTTGGTTAGAGCACCACCTTGACATGGTGGGGGTCGTTGGTTCGAATCCAATCGAGCCTACCAACGCATCAGTGACGTAGACGAAAGCGGCTCCGCTTTCGCCTACTGTCCTGTTCGCGCATCACATCGGCGCACATTGTCATCGTGCGGCTGTCCTGTCAGTCTCCCCCTTCTGCATTGCCTGTATTTCGCCACTGTCCGACTCGTTCGTTGATGCCTTCGCGCGGCTGCGGTCTTCGCATGTCGATGCGTTTTCACTAGCGCACGCTGGTCAGTATGCCGAGGCATGTGCGCCGGTACCGTCGCCGCTTCACGTCGCAATGCGCGGTACAGTTGAGCCTCCAGGTCTCGCAACTGCATAAACTGCCGTGAGCTCGGAACACAGGGCCGGCGGCTTAAAAGGAAGCTGACGCAATGAAGAAGCTCATCAACGAGGTCTCCGCGGTTGTCCCGGACATGCTCGACGGACTCGCGGCGCTCAATCCCAATCTCTTGTTGTTGCAAGGCAGCACGATCGTCGTGCGCGCCGACGCCGAGGCTGTTGCCGCGCGCGGAGAAGTCGCGCTGATCTCGGGTGGCGGCTCGGGCCACGAACCGGCTCATGGCGGTTACGTAGGTCATGGCATGCTGAGCGCCGCGGTAGCGGGCGAAGTGTTCACGTCGCCCTCCACGGATGCCGTGCTCGACGCGATCCGCGCAGTAGCCGGCACTGCGGGCGTCCTGCTGATCGTGAAGAACTACACGGGCGACCGCTTCAACTTCGGCCTTGCCGCCGAGATTGCGCGTGCCGAGGGAATCCCCACTGAAATGGTCATCGTCGCCGACGACGTCGCCTTGGCGGCGAGCGGTGACCATGCGGGCCGTCGCGGGCTTGCGGGGACCGTGCTGGTTCACAAGATCGCCGGCGCGGCTGCCGCAGCGGGACGCCCGTTGGCCGAGGTTGCACAGATTGCGCGCGACGTGGCCGCCTCGCTCGGCACGATGGGTGTCGCGCTCACGCCGTGCACGGTGCCGGCGGCGGGCAAGCCCGGTTTCGAGCTGGCCGACGGCGAGATCGAATGGGGTCTCGGCATTCACGGCGAACCCGGTGTAGAGCGCGGCGCGATGGAACCAGCAGATGTGATCGTCGAAAGGCTGCTCGCGAAGATCGTCGGCGACTTGTCGTTGCAATCTGGTGCGCGGGTAGCTTTGCTGGTGAACAATCTCGGCGGGACGCCTTCGAGCGAATTGAACATCGTGGCCGGGTCCGCGCTGCGTTATCTGGCGGCACGCGGCATCCATGTGGAACGTGCGTGGGCCGGCACGTTCCTGAGCGCGCTCGAGATGGCGGGCGTCTCGCTGACATTGCTGCGCGCGGACGATGAGCGGCTTGGCTGGCTCGACGCCGCCGCGCACACCACCGCATGGCCCGCGTTGAGCGGACGCGTCGCGCAGGTTTCCGTGCGGCCCGCACCCGCCACGCCGGATCGTAAAAACGGCGCGACGCTCACGCGAGAAGCCACGATGCGCCGCGTGATCGAAGCCGTTTGCGCGAGCCTGCTCGAAGCCGAGCCGATCTTGACCGACATGGATCAACGCGTCGGCGATGGCGACCTCGGCATCAGCCTGTCGCGTGGGGCGCGCGGCATTCTCAATGAACTCGATGCTTATCCTGCGGAAACAACACCGGGTGCGGTATTGCGCAGCATGTCCGCAACGATCCGGCGCGTGGTCGGTGGCACTTCGGGCCCGCTTTACGCGGTGATGTTGTTGCGCGGCGCGGTCGCGCTCGACCAGGCGGGCGGAGCGTCGGCGAAGGCGTGGTCGGCGGCGTTCAGTGAGGGTGTCGCCGGATTGATGGCGTTAGGCGGTGCGCATCCGGGCGATCGCACAATGGTCGATGCGCTGAAACCTGCCGCCGACGGGTTGCAAGCCGCGCTCTCAAAGTCAGAAACCGGGCTCGACGCGGCATTGAAAGCCGCGGTCGATGCAGCAACCGAAGGTGCGGCGCAAACCGCGTCGATGCATCCGCGGCGCGGGCGCTCAAGTTATGTCGGCGATCGCGCACTCGGTTACGCGGACCCTGGTGCACATGCCGTGGCGTTGTGGCTCGCTGCGATTCGCGCGGCGCTGGTTCCTTGAGCCGTGAAGTCCGGCTACGGCCGGAATAGATCGAAGCCAGCCAGTGCGACGATGCCGCTCAAGACGATCAGCGATACCGAGTGTTGCCCGAAGTAAAGAATGGCCGCGGCCGACCAGGTCGCGGCGGAAAATGCTGCAATGTGTTTCATAACTGATTTAAAACCCCAATACGATAGCCAGCAACCCGCTGATAACCCCGCAAACCACGACCGCCAGCGTCACCACCGTCAGCACGCGCGTCGGAAACGAGCGGCCGAGCATCGCCATAGACGGCACGCTGATCAGCGGCAGCGTCATCAGCAAAGCGCCGGCCGGGCCGGCGGCCATGCCGAAGGAGAGCATGGCCTGAATGATCGGCACTTCGCCCGCGGTCGGAATCACGAACAACGTTCCGGCGATCGCCAAAGCGACGATCCACAGCAGGCTGTTATCGATGCTGGGTCCGATGTGCGGAAACAGCCATGCCCGCGCCGCGCCGAGAATCAGCACCAGCACGATGTATTCGGGAATCAGCCGCAGCGTCATGGTGCCGAGGATTTTCACCCAGCGCGTGAACGCGGTGCCTGGTTCGTCGGTGGAAACGAGTTGCGCCATCGCTTCGCGCGATGCTTCGGCCTCCTTCGGCGTAACCATCCGGTTCACCAGATAGCCGAGGCCGAACACCATCACGAGGCCCAAGGCGAGCCGCAAACCCATCCATTGCCAGCCGAGCACGAAGCCCATGAAGATCAGCGTGGCCGGATTGAGAGCCGTGTTGCCCAGCCAGAACGCGATCGCCGCGCCCGGCGCCGCCTGACGGGCGCGCAAGCCGGCCACGACCGGCGCCGCGCAGCACGTGCACATCATGCCCGGCAACGACATCAGGCCGCCCTTCACCACGCTGCTGAAGTCGGTCCGGCCGAGCGCACGCGCGACCCACTGCGGCGGAATCAGCGCCTGCACCGCCGAGCCCAGCAGAAGGCCGAGCACCATGGCTTGCCAGATCGCCTTGCCGTAAGCCAGCGCGTAATCGATGGCCGCCTGCCATGAGGCCGGCGGTGCGCTCGACGACGCGCCCATCAGGATCGATTTGCCGATGGAATGCTGGCTCGCGGCGACGAAGGCGCGGTTGTAGTACGGGAACCACTTCACATAGAAGAGGCCGACGACGGCGATCAGCAGAAACACGATCCAGCCAAGGGCGACACGGGGCTGCCGAAGGGTTGATTGCATGATGGAGGGTCTTGGACGTTAGTTATTAATCAGATGACAGCGAGCGCGCTGTTATCGAGTTGAGCAAGGAGCGCCTTTGCCTGCTCAACGACATCGGCCCCATTGGGCCGAAAATTCATTTGCAACGCGTGCGGCAACTGGACGAAATGCTGGTGGCTGCTGCGCGCGTACGCCGGATCATAATGCTGTTCGATCAGCTCGCGAGCGAGTTCGGCCCGGCTATTTTCATCGACGAGGCGTTGCCAGCCCGCGACACGCTCCCGGCTATGCAGACCGATCATCTTCTGCAGTTGCGCTTTTAGCGATTCGGGATCGTCGAACAGATGCGCGTAGTCGTGCAGCAGGAAGGCCGCGCGGTCTGCGTGGCTCGACAACACTTCGACGCAGGCGCCCTGGTGGAACGTTTCGAGGAGCGCGAGCGGCAGGGCAATCGAACCGATCCGCCGGCTCTCCGCTTCGACGAAAACCGGCCGTTTGGGATCGAATGTGCGCAGCGCGCCGACCAGCAGCGTGTCGAAGCGCTTTTGCGAAGGCTGCGCAACGCCCGCCCACGCACCTAATAGCGAGCCGCGATGGGCTGCCAGCGCTTCGAGGTCCAGTATTTGCGCCCCGGCCTGATGCAGCGCTTCGAGCAGACGCGTCTTGCCGCTGCCTGTCGGGCCGACCAGCGCGATGTAGCGGAACGTCTTCGGCAACGATTCGAGGGTGTCCAGCGTCGCGCGCCGGTAGCCTTTGTAACCGCCGTCCAGCTGACGTGCCTGCCAGCCGATCATATTGAAGAGCGTCGTGACCGAACCCGAGCGTTTCCCGCCGCGCCAGCAGTAGATCAGCGGCCGCCAGTTGCGCGGCCGGTCGGCAAACGTCGTTTCCAGGTGATGTGCGATGTTGCGCGCAACCAGCGCCGCGCCGATCCGCGTGCCTTCGAACGGCGAGACCTGCTTGTAGGTCGTGCCGACCAGAACCCGCTCTTCGTTGCTCAGAACAGGCGCGTTGAGCGCGCCCGGAATGTGATCCTCGGCGAATTCGAGAGGTGTGCGCACATCGATGATTTCGTCGAAATCACCGGCTTGATCGAGGCTGACGAGTAGGTTTTTCAAGGGGTTACGGGCGAAACGGACCGGCGGGAGAAGCGAAATTATCGCATGCGCCGTCAAAGCCGGCTGGCGAGCCGCTCCGTGCCGCTTTCAAGCTATGTGCCAGCCCATGTATCGGGCGAAATGCCAATCCATCTGCCAGGCTCGTGCCTTGCCTTGCCCATCAACCCACCCGCGCCTCAAATCACCTCGACTCGCCGTTCTCCACTGACCATTTCGCCGATCACGCACGCCTCGTCGAAACCGTCGGCGCGGAACAGGGCGAGCACCTCGTCGACGGCTTCTGGCGCGCACGACACCAGGAGACCGCCCGAGGTTTGCGGATCGGTGAGCAGGGTGCGGGCCGTCGGCGGCAACGAGGCCGGCAAAGCGATGTCCTTGCCGTAAGCGTCCCAGTTGCGCCCCGAAGCGCCGGTAAAAATGCCGGCCTGGGCGAAGCTGGCCACATCCGGCAGCCAAGGCAAATCCGCATAGCGCACACGGGCGGTCAGATTCGAACCGCGGGCCAATTCCAGCGTATGGCCCAGCAAGCCAAAGCCGGTGATGTCCGTGAGGGCATGCACGCCGTCGAGCGCGGACAGCGCCGCGCCCGGCCGGTTGAGTTTGGTCGTGGCTGCGATCATCGCCGCATAGCCGTTTGAATCGAGCCGGTCTTTCTTCAACGCCGCCGACAGCACGCCCACGCCCAGCGGCTTGCCGAGGATCAGCACGTCGCCCCCCTGCGCGCCGGCATTGCGTTTGACACGCCGCGGATCGACCACGCCGATCGCAACCAGGCCGTAAATGGGTTCCACCGAATCGATCGAATGTCCGCCGGCGAGGGGAATGCCAGCTTCGGCGCAGACGGACTCGCCGCCCTTCAGCACCGCCGCGATTACGTCGTGCGGCAACACATTGATCGGCATGCCGACGATCGCCAGCGCCATGATTGGTTTGCCGCCCATGGCGTAGACGTCGGACAGCGCGTTGGTGGCGGCGATGCGGCCGAAGTCGAATGGGTCGTCGACGATCGGCATGAAGAAGTCGGTGGTGGCGACGATCGCCTGCTCGTCGTTGAGCCTGTAGACGGCGGCGTCGTCGGCGGTATCGTTGCCGACCAGCAGATCGGGAAAGAACGGCAGCGGCGCGCTGCGCTTGAGCAGATCGGCGAGCAGGCCGGGGGCGATCTTGCAGCCGCAGCCTCCGCCGTGCGACAAGCTGGTCAGGCGGGGCGACTGAATGGTGTTTGCGGTGGTATCGGTCATTGGTGCGGATTTCAGGCTCTGAATGACGACATTATGATGGTTGTTTCGGTATGGCGTCGGCATGGCGTGTCCTTCGCCGGGCGCGATCGTGCAGTACACGAACGGCATCGTGGATTTTCACGCACAGTCGAGGCTAGACGGCGAATTCGTCGAACACGAGTTGGCGCAGCCATTGATTGCTCGGCTCGCGATGATTCCTCGCATGCCATAAGACATTGACAGTGATGTCCGGAATTCTGACCGGGCATGGCGCACTCAGCAGATCGAACGGCGCAAGGGTCCGGGCCGCATAGGCCTCCGGGACCACGGCGATCAAGTCCGTCTCTTGCACGATATGTCCGACAGCTACGAAGTGGGGCACCCGCAGCCGCACATTTCTTTGCACCCCTGCGCGCTGGATCGCCGTATCGACCATGCCATGTCCGGTGCCCTCCGCGATGATGGAAACATGCTCGGCGTTGAGAAATGACTTCATCGTCAGACCGGATTCCGCGAAAGGGTGCCCTTTCCGGAACAGGCAGACGTAACGCTGGCGAAATAGCCGTCGCTGAAAGAAGGCCGTCTTGAGATCAGGCAGAAACCCGATCGCGAGATCGACCGCGCCGCGTTCCATTTCGTCACGCAGCGTGTCGGATTGATCTCGCACAGTGCTTATCGTGATTCCGGGTGCCACGAGTGCGAGTCGCTTCATTAGACCCGGAAGAAAATAGATTTCGCCGATGTCGGTCATCGCAATCGTGAATGCGCGAGAGGTCGAGGCGGGGTCGAATTCAGGCGTCACGTTCAGCGTGTTGTGAATCGTGCCCAGCGCATAGCCGATCGGCTCGGCGAGTGTCTCGGCGAACGGAGTGGGCACCATGCCTTTGGAGGTGCGAAGAAAGAGCTCGTCGCCGAGTACCTTTCTGAGCCGGTTGAGCGCGTTACTGATCGCCGGCTGGGATATGCCAAGGCTGGTCGCAACGGCCGACACGCGTCGCTGCCGCAGTAGTTCATTGAATACGACGAGCAGGTTGAGGTCGATGTCCTGAAGTTCCATCTCGTGTCTCCGAAAGCCTGACAAGCATTATTGATATTGGTGATATGTCATATCAAGAAACTTCTATTTATCAATTTTGCCTTTCCAAGCATCATAAAGCCATACGTTGTCCAGCTCGGAGACACTGGTTCCATGCAAGTTTCAATCCTGCCGCTTCAGCGCACGCTCGATGTACGTTCGGGCGAAAATTTGCTGGAAGCCCTGCGCAACAATCAAATTCCGGTTTCGTACAGTTGCATGGCCGGCCGATGCGGTACGTGCCGCTGCCGTGTCGTTTCGGGAAACGTTCTTGTCACTGGCGCGACTGATTCCAATTCGCCTGCCGCCAACGGGCAATCGGTGTTGGCATGCCAGACGACGGTCGTGGAAGACTGTGTGATCGAAATACCGGAGGTCGACGAGATCGTCGCGCACCCAGCGAAGATCATCAAGGCGACTGTCGTGGCGATCGACGACCTGACGCACGACATCAAGCGGGTGCGGCTCGCACTGTCGAAGTCATTCGAATTCTCGCCGGGACAGTACGCCACTCTTCAATTCACGCCGCAGCATAGTAGGCCGTACTCGATGGCGGTCACAGCGAATTCGGACGAAGTCGAATTTCACATTCGTCTGGTACCGGGCGGCCGCGTCACCTCATATGTGGCGGCAGAGCTCACGGTCGGACAGGCAGTGCGTTTGAGCGGTCCGCTCGGAACAGCGTACCTGCGGAAAAAATATCCTGGCCCGATCGTATGTGTCGCGGGAGGAACGGGGCTAGCGCCTATTCTCTCGATCCTGCGCGGCATGGCCGATGCCCGCATGAGCAACCCCGTACACGTCTATTTCGGCGTTCGTTCATCCGAGGACGTCTATGGCGTTCGTTGGCTCAATGAGATTCGCGAGGCGTTGCCGAACCTGACCGTGCACGTCGTGGTCGCGGCCGGCGCAAAAGACAGCCTGTATCGCACAGGCGTCGTGACCGAAGCGGTGAACGCTGACTGGAAAGACATGACCGGCTGGCGCGCCTATCTGGCGGGTGCACCGGTGATGGTGGACGCCGCTTCGATCCTGTTGCGCCAGAAGGGTGTCGATCCGGATCATATCTACGCGGATGCTTTTTACGCGAGCGGCGTCTAGACGCCGACGCTGTCAATCAATTCCGTATCTGGAGACAAATCATGAATGAGGCCCCCATTATCTTTACACGGCCCGAATGGAAGGGAGAGGGCTCGAGCCGCATCCCGTTCTGGGCCTATACCGACGATTCAACCTATCGCAAGGAGCTTGAGCGCTTCTTTTATTCGGGCCATTGGTGCTACGTGGGCCTTGAAGCAGAGATTCCTGATGCGGGTGACTTCAAGCGCACCGTGGTCGGCGAGCGCTCGGTCATCGTCACGCGGACGAACGACGGGGAGGTTGCCGTGGTGGAGAACGTGTGCGCCCACCGAGGCGTGCGCTTCTGTCGTGAGAAGTCCGGCAACCGGAAGGATTTCACCTGCCCATATCACCAGTGGAACTACGACCTGAAGGGTAATCTCGTTGGCGTGCCTTTCCGTCGTGGTGTGAAAGCAGACGGAAAGATCAATGGGGGAATGCCGGCGGACTTCGATCCTAAGCAACACGCCTTGACGAAGCTGAAGGTTGTCACGCGCAATGGCGTCATTTTCGCGTCGTTCGATCACGACGCGCCTTCGCTCGAAGACTACCTGGGACCAACTATCCTCAGCTATTTCGACCGCGTATTCGACGGCCGGAAGCTCAAGATCTATGGCTATAACCGGCAGCGCATTCCAGGAAACTGGAAACTGATGCAGGAAAACATCAAGGACCCGTACCACCCGGGCTTGCTGCATACGTGGTTCGTTACGTTCGGGCTCTGGCGCGCGGACAACAAGTCCGAACTCAAGATGGACGAGCAGTTCCGTCACGCTGCGATGATCTCGACGCGTGGTTCGATCGGCAAGGGCGAAGTCACAAGTGGCGTGTCCAGTTTCAAGGAGCAGATGACGCTCAACGACGACCGTTTCCTCGACGTCGTACATGAGCCTTGGTGGGGCGGTCCCACGGCTGTTCTCATGACCTTGTTCCCGAGCGTCATCATCCAGCAACAGGTCAATTCGCTTTCCACACGTCACATTCAGCCGAATGGTCACGGCTCGTTCGACTTTGTCTGGACGCACTTCGGATTCGAGGACGATAGCGAAGAAATGACGCGCCGGCGGCTGCGCCAAGCCAACCTGTTCGGCCCGGCAGGCTTTGTTTCTGCCGACGACGGCGAAGTCATCGAGTTTTCGCAGGAGGGCTTCGAGCAGAAGCCATTCCATCGAACCATCGCTGAACTTGGAGGGCGCGAAGTCGCGGACTCGGACCACATGGTCACGGAGACCCTGATTCGTGGAATGTACGACTACTGGCGCCGTGTAATGGAGGTCTGAGATGCTCGATTTCGAAACCTGGCAACAATTGCTTGCGCTATACACCGACTATGCCCTCGCTTTGGATACCAACGAGTGGGATCGCTGGCCGGAATTCTTTGTCGACGACTGCGTCTACAAGATCCAGCCTCGCGAAAACTACGATCGTGGCTTCCCGCTCGCGACTCTGGCGTTCGAAAGCAAAGGCATGCTAAAGGACCGCGTCTATGGCATGACCGAGACCATCTTCCACGACCCGTACTACCAGCGGCACGTAGTCGGCATTCCTCAAGTGAGTGCGGTTGACGCGGAGCACATCGTGTCGCAGGCCAACTACGCGGTATTTCGCACGAAGCCTGACGAACTGACGAGTGTGTTCAATGTGGGCCGCTATATCGACATCGTCCGACGAACACCCGACGGACTGAAGTTCGCCAGCCGCATCTGCGTGTTCGACAGCGAAATGATCGCGAACTCGATTATTTACCCGATCTGAGGTTGAAGATGGAAAAGCAGTGGACGAAGGTCATCGAGCTGGCCGCCATACCGGCCGACGATGTGACGGCTGTAATCGCCGGTGGGCGCGAGGTCGCTATCTACAGCGTCGATGGCGCGGTCTACGCGACGGACAACGTCTGCACGCACGGACACGCCCGTCTGTGCGACGGATTCCTGGATGGTCACGAGATCGAGTGCCCGCTGCATCAGGGCAAGTTCGACGTACGCAGCGGTAAGGCCATGTGCGAACCGTTGACCGTGGATATCCAGACCTATCCGATCAAGATCGAGGGCGGTTCGGTCTACATCGAAATCTAGCCCGGCGCTGGACGCTGGGGAATCTGGCGTTCGGCGACAGATTCCGCGCGTTCTCGCACCGTAAGAACGCAGATGCAGGGACGACCATCATCAGGAGACACACATGACTGCTAATACGGTCAAGGAACAGCGCGCTGCCTATTATCGGCAACTCTCGACTCAACAGCTTTCTCCGCTCTGGGAGTCGTTGCACAACCTAGTGCCCAAGGAGCCGCGGCCGCAGGCAAAGGCAGCGATCTGGAAGTACGCGTCAATTCGTGATCTGGTCATGCAGGCCGGCTCGGTCATTAGCGCCGAGGAAGCGGTTCGTCGAGTACTTGTGCTCGAAAATCCGGGCTTGCCGGGCAAGTCAAGTATTACACCGGCGCTTTACGCCGGCCTGCAGCTGATCCTGCCCGGCGAGGTCGCGCCGAGTCATCGCCATACTCAGTCCGCGCTGCGTTTCATTGTCGAAGGTCGGGGTGCGTGGACCGCCGTCAACGGCGAACGCACCACCATGCATCCCGGTGATTTCATCATCACGCCTTCCTGGACGTGGCATGACCACGGGAATCCGGTCGTCGCTGACGGTGGCGAGCCCGTCGTGTGGCTTGACGGTCTGGACATTCCTGTCGTTGGAGCGCTTGACGCAGGATTCGCTGAAAGCTACCCCGAACTCAGCCAACCGGTGCTTCGCCCGGAGGGCGACAGCTTTGCGCGGTTTGGGCACAACATGGCGCCTGTCCGTCATGTGGTCAGCGATCCGACGTCGCTCATCTTCAGCTACCCCTATGAGCGCAGCCGGGAAGCACTCGATGCGCTCTATCGCAACGGCGAGCTGGACGCATGGGACGGCGTCAAACTCCGCTATGTCAATCCTTTGACGGGCGGCTGGCCGATGCCGACCATTGCGACCTTCATGCAGTTTTTGCCAGCGGGGTTTTCCGGAAAGACTTATCGCACGACCGACGCCACCATCTTTTGCGTCGTGGAAGGCAAGGGTAGCGTGCGTATCGGCGATGCACACTTCGAGTTCGCACCACACGATGTCTTTGTCGTGCCGTCATGGCAGCCAGTGAGCCTGAACGCCGAAGACGATAGCGTGCTTTTCAGCTATTCGGATCGCCCCATCCTTTCCGCGCTGAACCTGCTGCGTGAAAAGCGTGACTAGGTTTTCGCCTTCAGCGCGACGGATACGCGGCGTGTCCCTTGCACAAATTGTCCAGCCTGCTAGCTATTAGGAGCCTCTTCTTATGGAATTCGTTTTTCAACCCGAAGCACCCGTCGCTGTGCCTGTTGCCGGTAGCGATGTGCATTTTGCCGTGCGCCGCGTCTATTGCGTCGGCCGTAACTATGCCGCACACGCGCGCGAGATGGGCTTCGATCCCGATCGTGAACCGCCGTTCTTTTTCTGCAAGCCCGCAGACGCAGTTGTGCCGGTGGCCTATGGCGAGTTGCTGGAGTTGAACTATCCGCCTAAAACCAGCAACTATCACTACGAGGCGGAACTGGTGGCGGTGATTGGCAAAGGTGGTTCGGACATCGCGGTGGCCGGTGCACTCGATCACGTCTGGGGCTATGCCGTCGGACTCGATATGACGCGCCGCGACCTGCAGATGAAGATGCGCGAAATGGGGCGCCCGTGGGAAATCGGCAAGGCCTTTGATCGCTCCGCGCCGATTGGCCCGATTCACAAGGCGAGCGACGTCGGGCATTTTGAAAAAGGTGGCATATGGTTGACGGTGAACGGTGAAATGAAGCAGCAGAGCGACATCTCGCATCTGATCTGGTCGGTTGCGGACACCGTTGCTGACCTCTCGAAGTTCTTCCGCCTTGAGCCGGGCGATGTCATCTATACAGGAACGCCAGAAGGGGTCGGCGCAGTAAAAGCTGGGGATTCAATTACGGTGGGCGTCGAGAAACTGGGCGAGCTTCACGTCCGCGTGGTGTAGAGCAACGAGGGCGTCATGGAGCTGCACAGCTTTTTCAATAGTTCGACATCCTATCGGGTACGTATTGCGCTTGCGCTGAAGGGCGTTCCGTTCGAATACGTACCGGTCGACATCCGGACCGGTGAGCACCGCAAAGAAGCGTATGTCGCAGCGGTGAATCCCTCGGGGGCCGTTCCGGCCTTGACGGAGGGAGAGTTCAGCCTGAGCCAGTCACTCGCAATCGTCGATTGGCTCGACACACGCTATCCGGAGCCGCAACTCATTCCTGCCGAGCCGGAGCAGCGTGCACGTGTGCTGGAACTGTCACTGCTCATTTCTTGCGATATGCATCCGGTCAACAACCTTCGTGTGCTCAAATACCTGGATACGGTTCTGAAGGTCACACCGGAGCAGAAGAGCGAGTGGTACAAGCACTGGGTGGCTGAAGGGATGGATGGCGTCGAACGGCTGCTTTCGAAATACGGAGCACGCCCCTGGTGCTTTGGTGAACAGCCTACGTTGGCCGACTGTTGCCTCGTTCCACAGATTGCGAACGCGCTGAGGATGGGGTGCGATCTGGATGTGTACCCAACGAGTATGGCCGTTTATCGCCACGCGGCCTCTCATCCGGCATTTCAGGCAGCACAACCGGGACGTCAGCCGGACTTTGTCGCGCCGTAAAACGCTACTCGCGCTCCGACAGCAGGGCAGAGAGCAGGCGCCGCGGTTCCGAAGAGTCCTGCGGAGTAAGCGCAGCGGTGAGGATGCGCTCGACCCCTTCGACGCGCGGGCGCAAGCAAGAAAGCCGCCGGCAGCATCCCTAACCTGTTCGCCGCGCTGGGCGCGCTGTCTCCTGAAGTGCTCAAGACGTTCCTGAACGCCGAAGGCGTGCTGGCTTCGGGCACGCTGAGCAAGCAGGACGTGGAGACAATCAAGCTGCTGGTCAGCGAACTGACCGGCTGCGACTACTGCGTGGCCGCGCATGTGATGCTGGGCAAGATGGCGGGCCTGTCGCCGGAAACGCTCAAGCAGATCCGGACGGGCCAGCCAACGGGCGATGCGAAGCGCGACGGGCTGGTGCGCTTCGTGAAGAACCTGCAGCAAACCAGCGGCACGATCAGCGCGGACGAGTTTGCGGCGATCAAAGCAGCTGGCTATACCGATGGGCAACTCGTGGAAATCACGTGGGCCATTGCGTTGACGGTGTTCACAAACACTTTCAACCGCATCAACGACACCTACGTGGACTTCCCGCCGGTCAAGTAAAGCGCAACGGGGCAGGCGCGCTTCTCCGGCGCCTGCGCCTTTGCCTCGAAACGGTTTGCATGCCTGATTAACTAACGCGTTCGACGGCTGCTTTCATTCCGGTACACGCGCCGAACGGCGCCAATCCCCCGGCGTCATGCTCATACGCTGCGTGAAGGCACGCCTGAAGGCCGCGAGGGATTGATAGCCCACGACTTCGGCGACGGCTTCGGTGGATGCCGATGGTTTCTTCAATTCGTTGGCCGCCAGGGTCATTCGGATATCGGTCAACAAATCACTGGCTGAACGCCCCACTTTGTCGTGAAATTGACGAACCAACGTTGCACGCGACATATTGCACAGCTGCGCCAATTCGGGGAGGGTCCACGGGTGCGCCGGCTCATTGAACATGGCCGTCAGCGCGGGCGCGAGCCGTGAGACAGCAGCACGATATCACCCGCCGCCAGGTGCTGTGGCGCACCACCGCCCGGAATCTCAAGTATGGCTGACCCGCCAAGCACGACGTGATAGGGCATCTCTCCGGCGTTGGCGCGATCATATGCAATACGCCATGGCGCGCCATAGGAGCAGCGGATTTCGAGCTGGCCGCTGACGGGCATCATGACAAGCAGGCGACTGAGCCAATCCAGAGAGGGCATGACGATCCTCGCAACGAGACGAGCCAGCATTCTACCGAGCTTGCGGCACAGTGTGGCAACGCGGTCGACCGCTGCCGGCCGGCGGCGTCGTCGAACTCGACACGTCGACATGCCAATTCGATCTTCAGCGATATTCAGTTTTTGAATAGAAGCAACTAAGTCATTCGCATTGCGTGCTGACACCCGTGGAAACATACTGACGTCGCGAGATCATTCAACCTCTCGGAGAGGACGTGCTAGAAGCCGGCCCGGGTGTTCATTTTTTTCTTCCGAACGGCCCGTCCAACAGGTATTGGGTCGTTGGCGCGAAGGGAAAATTTCGTAGTCTGTCAGGAGAAAATCATGGAATTTGCAGTTCCAGTCGCTCCCGTGTCCGCGCTCCAGGTAGCAGGTCACACGGAAGTGTTTCCCGTCAACCGCGTGTTTTGTGTCGGCCGTAACTACGCCGCCCACGCACGTGAAATGGGCAAGGATCCTGACCGGGATCCGCCGTTCTTCTTCATGAAGCCGGCCAATGCCGTGGTGCAGGCCGGCGCCACCGAGGTCACGATTCCGTACCCGCCGAAGACATCAAACTTTCACCACGAAATCGAACTGGTCGTCGCCATCGGCAAAGGGGGCTCGCGCATCCCGGTGACCGACGCGTTGAAGCACGTTTACGGCTACGCGGTGGGATTGGACATGACCCGCCGGGATCTGCAGCTCGAAGCGCGCGACAAAGGACGCCCCTGGGAATTCGGGAAATCCTTTCCGAAGTCGGCTCCGATTGGCCCCCTGCACCGGGCCGGCCAACTCGGCGTGTTCAATGCCGCGGCCATCACGTTGACGGTCAACGGACAGCCCCGCCAGGCATCCGATATCTCGAAGCTGATCTGGTCCGTGGCCGAATGCATCGCACACCTGTCTGAATACGACACGCTTGAACCCGGCGATCTCATCATGACAGGTACCCCGGAGGGCGTGAATGCCGTGCAACGCGGCGATGTCATGCGTGGTGCGATCGATCGCCTTGGCGAGATCGTCGTTCGCGTATGAAGCTATATAACTACTTCCGCAGCACGTCCTCCTACCGGGTGCGCATTGCGTGCAATCTGAAGGGATTGCCGTATGAATATGTGCCGGTCCATCTCAACCGGAATGGCGGCGAGCAGTTTGCTGCAGATTTTTCGTCGCTCAATCCGCAGCAACTGGTACCTGTGCTACTCGATGGCACATTGCCGATCTCTCAATCAATTGCGATCATCGAATACCTGGAGGAATGCTATCCGGATGCGGCATTGCTACCCGCGGCGAGCAGCGATCGGGTCCGGGTGCGACAACTCTCGCAATACATCGCCTGCGAAATACATCCGCTGAACAATCTTCGTGTCCTGAAGTACCTCACGGGGCCGCTCCAGCTGTCCGTCGAGCAAAAGCAGGCATGGATTGTCCATTGGCTCAAGAAAGGGCTCGAAGCGCTCGAACGCGAACTCGATGGTACCGCTACGCGTGGAAAATTCTGTTTCGGCAATACGCCCACAATGGCGGACTGCTGCCTGGTGCCGCAGTTATACAGCGCACGACGTTTCGGCGTTGACGTTGATGGCTATCCTGCGTTGCGGGCGATTGACGCTGAATGTCAAACACTTGATGCGTTTCAGGCAGCGCATCCGGACCGGCAACCCGATGCGGAGTAACGGCTGCGTCTGCCTGTGATTGCGCCGCCAGTTCGTCAATCCGTGGGCGACCGGATGATCCGCTCTTTTGCAATCGATGCAGTTTTGCAGGTTCTGATGGACGTGGCATACTATTTTAATGATAACGGCCCATTCCGATCGTGAATAAGCAGTCGCTCGACTTGAATTTACTTCGTGTCTTTCGCGCGGTATGGGAGCGGCGCAATGTCTCGCGTGCGGCAGAGGACCTGGGGGTATCCCAGCCGACGGTGAGCCATGCGCTGCGAGAGATTCGTGAGCATTTCAACGATCGCATCTTTGTGCGGGTACCTGGCGGGGTTATGCCGACCCCGCTGGCGGAAATCATCGCGCGTCGCATCAGTCAGGCGCTTGCGCTACTCGAGCAGGGGCTGGACATCCGCGGCGACTTTGATCCTTCGTCAAGTCGTCGAGAATTTGCGATCATCATGACCGACATTGCAGAAGCCGTCATTCTGCCCCGTATCATCGGCGTTTGTCGGGAGAGCGCACCGGCTGTTTCGTTTCGCGCGATACAGTTGCCCACCGAATCGGTCGTGGGCGCACTGCGTGACGGGGGGGCGGACATCGCGATTGGTTTTAATCCGGCATTGCGCGCCAGCCTTCTTCGCAAATCCCTCTTTCGAAGCGAGTACGTCTGCATTGCAAGTTCGGCCCATCCACGAATCAAGAATGTGCTCCGTTCCGAAGACTTCCTGAATGAGCGCCATGCAGTCGCGCAATCCCAGGGAACCGGACATCACACGGTGGAAGCCGCATTGCAGCGGATGGGCTTGCTCGACTCCATTGGCGCTCGTGTCCCCCACTTCATGTCGCTGCCGACCATCGTGGCAGCGAGCGACATGATTGCGACCATCCCGCAACCATTGGCGGAACTGATGCTGCCCGTTGCCCGAGTGAGAATCCATCCGGTTCCCATCCGATTGCCAAAACTCTTGATCGAGCAGTTCTGGCACGAACGTTTTCACGACGACGCCGCGTCTCGCTGGCTGAGAAACCTTGTTCATCGTGCCATGCAACAGGTGTTTGCAAGCGGAACACCGGGCTTTCGTCGCGAGGCGGACTAGCTGACAGTCTGACTGATCGTGGGCCGTTTCCGGGAGCGTGCTCCAGCGAGCGCCACGGCGATCGTCGTCTAAGGACTGGGTATTCGGGTGGCGCGACACGTCGTTCGCGTAGATATACAGCAATGCGAAATTAAATCAAAGCCCAGCCTTGCGTGCAGAACGGCGATACGCTTCGCGACGGCGCCACCCGCCGGATGCTCCACTGCCGTATCAGCCCACGCATTCAATACGTTGTTTGACCGTTGAGCGGTCGTGCGACGACCCCAGCCGTGCGATTCTCGTACTGGATTATTTTCCCATTCATCGCTGGTCCTTGTGGTGTGTACCTGCCGCGATGAAGTGATGGGTGCCGGCGGCATCAGGTCCATGGGAGCCGGACCATCATTCGTCTCTCGAATAGTGAGAACAAAACGATCAACATTGCGTGGATAGACCGTTCCGACGAAACTTCAGGTTAACGAAATAAGGATAGGTATCCATATGAACGGTATCGATATTGAGCATCTTTCGTTTCCCGGTGGCGCATCGTGCCGCCTTCTGCGGCCAGTCCAGGACACGCAGGTTGTACCGGCGCTCGTTGTGATGCTGGCGGCAATCGCCGGCGTCAACGACTACGTCGTCACTCGGGCGCGAAATCTGTGCGCGGACGGCTACACCGTCGCGGTGCTCGACTACTTCGGACGGGAAGGCGCGGTCCCGGACATTTCTACGCCGCAGCTGATTGGTGAGGCTGTTGCCGCACTGGACGATCGGCGTGTGCTCGCGGATCTCGAAGAAATTTTGGGGTGGGCGCGTACCGCAGGCTTCCCGCTTTCGAATGTGGGTCTGCTCGGTTTTTGCATCGGCGGAACTTATGCCACGTTGGCAAGTGCCCAACATGCGATCGGTTGCGCGGTCGACTACTACGGTCAGTTTGACTATGCATCCCGTACCGAGCGCAAGCCCATTGCACCGGTTGATGTCGCCGAGTCCCTGAAGGCGCCGTTGCTGTGCCACTACGGCGACTGGGACCGCCTGGTCGGCCGGGATGAGATTGACCGATTTACCAGCCGGCTGCGCACGGCCCAGAAGCCGTACGAGCTTTTCATCTACGGCGGCGCGCCGCACGCGTTCGACGAGTGGTTCCGACCAGCGGTTTTTCGGCCGGCTGCGTCGAGCGCCGCCTGGCAGCGCACGCGAACTTTCCTGAATTGGCACCTGCGCGGACGCGTCGGCGCGCACTAGTCAATAACTCTCATTTTAATTAAGGAGGCAAACATGAGCGAAGACAACGCAGTTAATCTCAAGACGTCGCCGGTGACGGAAGTCGTCGACCGGACCGAGTGGGCTCAGATGATGACGGACGACGAGTACTATCCGTTCCTCATCAAGAAGAACCTGCGTCCCGCCATCTGGCGCTGGCAGGATGTGGTGGAGCGGCTGGATGTGGTGATGAAAGACCCGCTGCGCAACGCGGATCGGCGCTTCATTGCGCTGGTTCATGGCGATACCGGCGAAGCGGGTGGCGTGTTCCCGTCAATCTTTCTGGGCATTCAGGCGATCAACCCGGGTGAGCACATCGTCGCGCACCGTCACAACTCGTACGCGCTGTATCACATCATGCAGGGCGAAGGTTACTCGATCCTGGACGGCAAGCGCTTTGATTGGAAGCGCGGCGACACGTTCGCCTGCCCACCGATGGCCAGCCACGAGCACATCAACACCGGCACTGAGCCCGCGATCCAATACGTGATCCAGGACATGCCCGCACGTGCGATGGAACGCAACCTGATCTGGGAAGAACCGATGGGCCACGTCTTCCACGCGGTGGAGGGAAATCGCCCCCATCAACCGTGATGTGACGGCACCTCTTTGGAGGTGCCAGCCAGACTGCTGGCAGACCGCATGTTTTCCGAAGCGTGGGGTTTGTTGTCGTCGCGGAGCAGCCTGTAGATAGCCTCACCTCAGTTCGAATTCCAAGCTTCTCCGGCTGCCCGACCGATGACGCCTGCGTCGTAACCCAGTCGCTCCGATGCGAGCGCGGCGCAATCGAGCAACGACTTGATATGCGCCGATTCTCCGGAAAGCGGCAGGTCGTTGTCCCGTCCAAGCACGCCGATCACGACAGTGACTTTACCCTTGTGATCGTAGATAGGAGCGGCGACGGCATTGATGCCGGGTACGCTCAGCCCCGAGATTGCCGCGTAACCGTTTGCGCGTACTTCTCCATGGAGTTCGCGCAGTTGGGCCGACGTAAACTTTTGCCCGGAAGCGGAAAGCGTGTGCTCCTGAAACCTGGCTGCCCTCTTCACACGCTCCTCGGGCAAATAGGCTGCGAATACCCGTCCCGCCGCGCTACGGTGAATGGCCAGTTGCGCTCCGACGCGGATGTTCATGTAAACGGGGCTGTCGGCTTCCTCCAGCAAACAGACGACCGGACCCATATCGGTCCAGATCGCGCCGAAAGTTGTATCTCGCGTGGCGTCCCTCAACTGTGCGATTGCCCGGGCCGCTTCCTTGACCGGTGAGCACGCCCATAGTCCGGAGAGTCCTATCGCGATCGCGCCCCGACCAACCCCGTAGTAGCCGCTGGCCGCGTCCTGCTCGACCAGTCCCGCTCGCGTGAGGCTCACCAGGTAGCGGTGCACCTTGCCGACGGGCATGCCGCATTTCGCCGCGAGTGATCGCAAGGGAACGAGCGTTCCAAAAGTCGCGAGTGCTCTGAGAATTTCCGCCCCGATTTCGACCGACTGAATGCCGGGGCGCTGGTCGTCGGCCTGATCGTCCTGCTCGGCTTTCATTTCTACGTTCATCGCCTTCCTTTCATGGATTGGTGCAAAGGGTATCAGCGGCATCACTTGCCTTCAACCTGCGCCGTCCTCGCTGCCGTGCCGAACCTTCGCGACGGGTACGCTTGACGGGCGATATTTCATCTTATATTGTGTGATGCATCATACAATGTATTATTAGAAGTGAACCCAAAAAGGAGAAGGAGATGACCATGGAGCTTGATCACGCTGGCGTGCGCGCCCAACTCTCGAGCGATGCATCCGCGCTCAATCTGGTGGAGTTCTGGGAACAGCGTATGGAGATCGAAATTGAGGAACCGCGGCCGAGGGCTGTGCCGTATCACTGGCAGTGGTCCGATATCCAGCCGCGGCTCGCGGTGGCCGCCAGGACCGTGCCAATCGAGGAATGCGAGCGGCGGGCTCTGGTGTTCGCCAATCCCGGGCTGTCTGGCAAGCCCTACATCACGCAGACGATATTTGCGGCCTATTCGCTGTACAACCCGGGGGAACAGGCGCCGGTCCATCGCCATACGCCGAATGCGAGCCGCTTCGTGCTGGAAGGCAAGGGCGGGTTTACCGTGGTGAATGGCGAGAAGATCCTGATGTCGCGCGGCGATCTCGTGCTGACGCCCAACGGCTGCTGGCACGATCACGGAAACGAAGGGACGGAACCGGTCATCTGGGTTGACGTTCTCGATGTTCCGCTAGTCGAGTCGCTCAATGCAACGATGTTCGAGTTCGACTACGTCGAAGATGAGCAGCGCAGGACGGTCCAGTCAATCGCCGCACCGTCGGGTCATTCCACGCATCTGTATTCGCGCGGGGGACTCACGCCGACCTTCGTTGACCACCGCAGGGGCCGCGTCGATCACTCCCCGATGTTCGTCTATCGATGGAAGGACACGCGGGCAGCGCTCGATGCCATGTCCAGTCTGCCTGGCAGTCCATACGACGCGATCACGGTCGAATACACAAACCCGGTTAGCGGCGGCCCTGTTATGCAGACAATGTCTTATAGAAGCACGTTGCTGCGCGCAGGCGAACGGACACTGCCCCAAAGGCGAACTTCTTCCTCAGTATTCGTCGTGCTGGAAGGCACCGGAAAAACCGAAATCAACGGGAAAACTTTCGAGTGGAAACCCAACGATGTATTCTGCGCGCCCCCGTGGTCGTGGTATCAGCATGAATCGACCGGCGGCGAAGCAGCGCTTTATTCGGTGACTGACGAGCCCGCTCTCAAGAAACTCGGCTTAATGCGCAAACAGGCGCGTAACGACGACGGAACCATTTTTGAACTGGAGGTAGCATGACCGCAGCGCAATTCCCGTCCGGCTGGCAGACAGTTTCTCAGCAAGAAGACATCGAAGCGTTCTGCGTCGGTCCCGCCCACGGCGAGGACGATGCACCGCGCGGCACCGTTCTGCTGCTTCAGGAAATCTTCGGCGTGAACCAGGCGATGCGCCACATCGCGACGAAACTGAGCGAGAAGGGATTCAGGGTGGTGTGCGCAGACGTTTTCGGCCATCTCGAGCGCCGGGTCGATCTCGGCTATAGCGAGGCCGACCGCCAACGTGGCTTCGCACTGCTTCAGGCATTTAACCCGGAGACAGCACTCAATCACTGCAATGCCGTAGCGGAGTGGGCGCGTCACCTACCCGGCGCCAATGGCAAGCTGGCCGTTGTCGGGTTTTGCATTGGCGGCCTGCTCGCGCTGAAGTATGCCGCCCGCTTTCATTGCGACGCCGCGGTTTCTTTCTACGGAGTGCGGGTTCACGAGCATCTGAAGGAGTTGCGCACTATCGAATCTCCGCTGCAATACCACGTAGGCGAAGACGATACGCACATACTTCCCGAGCATGTCCGTGCCGTCGAGAGTGTCGTCAGCGGCATGCCGAACGCCACCGTATACACCTACAAGGGCGCGCAACATGGATTCTTCAATTCGTTGCGCGAGGAGGCGTTCAACCGGGAGGCTTTCCTCGCAGCGGATCACCGCATGCTCGAACTGTTGACGGAGCGACTTCGATGATTCCGGCGTTCCAGTTTGAGTGCCACTCGCCGACAGTCCTGTTCGGGGCAGGCCGCGTCGCGGACCTCGCGGGCCGTCTCGATCAGATGGGAAAGTCGCGCGCACTGTTCGTCACAACGGAGGGCGGCGCCCGCCGCTACCGGGAAGTCGCCGAGGTGCTCGCGTCCCGGCTTCGCGCCTCGTTCGATGGCGCGTTGCCGCACTGTCCACTCGAGGTGGCGAATGCTGCACTAGACGCGTTCCGTCGGCGGGAATGTGATGCCATTGTCACCGTTGGAGGAGGGTCGACTGTCGGCCTCGGCAAATATATTGCGGCGGAAACCGGCGCCCCCCATATCGCATTGCCGACCACGCTCTCGGGGTCGGAGATGACGCCGCTGTTCGGGGTGCTGGTGGATGGCGAAAAGCGCACCAGGCGGGAGCCCAGGGCGCTCGCCAACACCGTCATTGTCGATCCGGTGCTCGCGCAATCTTTGCCGATCCGCGAGACAGCGACCACTGGCATGAATGCACTCGCACATTGCATCGAGGCGCTGTATGTTCCGAAGAGCAATCCGTTGACCAACCAGCTCGCGCTGACCGGCATCGACATGCTCTACCGTGCGTTGAAGAAGCTGGCGGACGAGCCTACCGACCTGGAAGCCCGGACCGAGGCGGCTTATGGCGCGACGATTGGCGGCTTGATGGTCAACTCGGTGGGCATCGGCATGCATCACCGGATCTGTCACGTACTGGGCGGGCGCTTCGAGGTGCCCCACGGCGAATCCAACTGTGTCGTGCTGCCGCACGTGCTTGCTTACAACGCGTCGGCGATACCCGAGGCATGCGCGGCGATGGAGTCGGTGATGGGCGCGCATCCTGCGGTGGCACTGTACCGGCTCGCGCGCAGTTTGGGGGCTCCCGCCTCGCTAGGCGAGCTGGGCGTTCCGGCCGACAGCATTGTCGCCATCGCCGCGGAATCTCACCACCACATCGACCACAACCCCTTGCCTGTTGACGAGGCAGCCGTGCTCAACTTGCTGCAAGCCGCATGGACTGGAGAGGAGCCGTCCTCGAGGTAAGCGGCGCGGGAGTTCATCGCACTATCCATCCGACACTGGCGGTTTCCCCTTGAGGCCGCTAGCGGCTGGCGTGTATCGCATGAGCTGGGCGATACCGGCCGTCCGGCTCACCCGCTTTGCTCGGTGATTGCCCGCCCGGCGTGTCGAGCGGGAATACGGGCGAGCGCAGCAACACGGTAGACAGTCGGCGTGTTGCGGTCACAAACACAGGGCCACGCACAAAGATACAGAGCCGTTTATATGTTTGATTAGTATGCCAAAAATTACAAAACACCGGTCGTTAAAAAAAGGAGACGTCAATGGAAATGCGTAGTCTGTTGAGGAGTGTCGCGTTCTTTTCGCTCATGCAAGCGTCATGCCTCGCCCACAGCCAGAGCAGTGTCACGCTATACGGCATCATCGATACAGGAGTCGAATACTACAACCATGCAGCCGGTGGTGGCAGTTTTGCCGGTGTGCCCACATTGACTGGCGAAATGCCTTCGGAGTGGGGATTGACGGGCGTGGAGGATCTCGGGGGCGGCAACAAGGCGATTTTCAGGCTGGAGAGCGGCTTCGCGCCGGGTACCGGCGGCTTCAATTTCGGTGGCCGGGAGTTCGGGCGGCAGGCGAACGTGGGGCTGCAGACCGCCTACGGCTCGTTGACACTTGGTCGGCAGATCAACATGACGACCTACACACTCCTGAACGCCGACGTTATCGGACCGTCGATTCATTCGTTGTACGTCTTCGACAGCTATCTGGCCTATGCACGCAGCGACAACGCCGTTGGCTACATGGAAAAGTTTGCGGGTGTGACCGTCGGCGCCACGTACAGTTTCGGGCGTGACGCTGCCGGGCCCGCCGGCCCCTCCGCGACGAATTGTCCGGGCCAGGTGGCCGGCAATTTCCTCGCCTGCAAGCAATACACCGCCATGATTGCCTACGATTCGTCCCACTTCGGGGCGGCGGCATCGTATGACCGGATGCGTGGCGGCGCGGGGGCGTCGGCACCGCTGACCAGTAGCGCCTACACAGACACTCACACTGTCGTCGATGGCTATTTCAAGCTCCCGAGCGTGAAGGCAGGCGGTGGCTGGATTCACCGTAACCTGTCGGCCGGCGCGGCAAGCACACTCTATAACCTGTACTTTTTCGGACTCACTTATACGCCGATAGCGTCGCTAGCCCTCGACGCGCAGGTCGACAAATACATCCAGTCGGGCGTGACGAGTTCGACCGGGCTGGCTGCGCGTGCCAGCTACTATCTGAGCAGGAGTACGTCCGTCTATTCATCCGTGGGTTACATGATCAACGGCCGTCACGGCAGCACGCCGGTATCCGCCGGCGGTACGGTCGAGGCAGGTGCGGAGCAGCTTGGCGTGATGCTCGGTATGCGCCACCTATTCTGAATCGGGGGCACGACTGCGTTGCACCTCGACCCGATGCGCGGGCATGTAGTCTCCACAACTGGGAAACAACCAGACGCAATGTCACCTGCAGGATCGCAACGCCACAGGGGCGGCATGTTGCACAGTCGGTTCGCGGCCGCCCCGTTTCCGTGCCTGGCGCTCGTCTTCATGGCGCAGCCTCGTTGGAAAATGCAGGACGCCGGGTTCGTGACGGACATGGCTCTCACCCTCGTGCGGCATCCGAGAACGTATCGGCAATCAGATTGCGCAGCCATTGGTTGCCCGGTTCCTTGTGCAATTTCGCATGCCAGAAGATGTTGATGTCGATCCCTGGCAATTCGACCGGATGCTTGACGTACGCGAGCTTGAATGGCGCCAGACACTCCATCGCGTAACGCTCCGGAACCGTGGCGATCATATCCGTATTGGAAAGGATGTGCCCGACGGCGACGAAATGTGGCACGGTAAGCCGGACGTTTCTGCGAATGCCTTTTCGCTCGATCATGTCGTCCACTTGCGCATGTCCTGTTCCCGGAGAAACGACAACCACGTGGTCGGCTTCGGTGAACTGTTTGAGGGAAATTTTCCTCCCTTGAAGCGGGTGACCTTGGCGAAACATGCATACATAAGCCTGATGGAAGAGGCTGCGCTGAAAGAATCCGGCCTTTAGTTGTGGCAGCAAACCCATTGCAAGATCGATCTGTCCCGCTTCCATCGCATCCCGTAGATTCACCGACGTGTTGCGCAGCGTGCTCACAGAAACATGGGGGGCGACGTGCGCCAGCCTGTCCATTAGCTTGGGCAAAAAATAGATTTCCCCCACATCGGCCATACCGATGGTGAATCTTCGCGTGCTCGTGTCGGGGGAAAACTCCGGTTGCTGGTTCAAGGAGCTTCGAATCGTGCTTAACGCGAAGCTGATTGGCTCTGCAAGCTGACTTGCGTAGGGGGTTGGTTCCATCCCCTTTGGTGTGCGAATGAAAAGATCGTCATGAAGCAGCTTGCGTAAGCGGCTGAGCGCATTGCTCACGGACGGTTGCGTTAAACCAAGCTTGTCAGCCACTCTGGCTACACGACGCTCGATGAGCAGTTCGCTAAATACGACCAGCAGGTTCAGGTCGATGTCATTCAGTTCCACGATTTCATTCACAAGGTAAATGTTGGCAATTCACGATATCGCATTTACCAATGTTAGAGCAGTTCATAGAATTCATCCACGATAGATTTCCGAGTTGAACAAATCTCATGAAGCTAGTTGTCTGTCCGCTCAATCGCACGATGACTGTACTTCTTAAACAGCGCGGGATACCGCCCGAGCATATCTACGCCGACGCGTTCTACTCGAGCGGCCCGTAAATCGGAGACAACTCCCATGCAAAGTCACACCGTTGAACCAGAGCAAGCGCGGGCGAGGCGCGAATACTACGACCGCATCAGTCAACAGAACCTGACGCCGTTGTGGGAAGTGCTTGGCCGCTTGGTCACGCCGACGCCGGCCTCTGCCGCCGTGGCGGCCCTGTGGGGCTACGCCGAGATTCGCGAGCCTCTCATGGAAGCAGGCCGCCTCATCAGTACAGCCGAGGCTGAACGCCGCGTACTGGTCCTCGAGAACCCCGCGCTGCGCGGGCGTTCGGCCATCACGCAATCCCTGTATGCGGGCCTGCAACTGATCATGCCCGGCGAGGTGGCGGCGGCCCATCGCCACACTCAGTCGGCGCTGAGGCTTCTACTTGAAGGCGAGGGCGCATATACCGCTGTCGATGGGGAGCGCACCACGATGCGACGAGGCGACTTCATCCTTACCCCTTCCTGGATATGGCACGACCACGGAAATCCTGGCACTCAGCCGGCTGTTTGGCTCGATGGGCTCGACGTGCCACTGGTGCAGTTCCTTGATGCCAGCTTTTCGGAGCGGGCGAGTGTGACCACTCAATTGCCCATCAGGCCGGAAGGGGACAACCTGAAGCGATACGGCGCGAACATGCTGCCTATCGACCACCAGCCCGTTGGTGTCTCATCGAGCCCAGTGTTCGTCTATCCCTACGAACGTACCAGGGAATCGCTGCTAGGGATTGCTCAAGGGGAGCCGGACAAACACCTCGGTTTCAAGCTGCGTTATGTGAACCCTGCCACCGGCGGATCACCGATGCCGACGATCGGGGCCTATGCGCAGAGGCTCCCTCGCGGTTTTGAGACCCGACCTTACCGATGCACTGACGGTACCGTCTACGTCTGTCTGGAGGGTTCCGGCCACGCCGAAATAAACGGGACCGCGCATGGCTTCGGTCCCAATGACATCTTTATCGTTCCTTCCTGGAATGAGCTGCGCATCCATGCAACAACGGACACGCACCTGTTCAGTTTCAGTGATCGTCCGGTCCATCAGGCGCTTGGTCTTTGGCGCGAGTCGCGGGAGTAAAAGAAATGACAAACCACATCGATTTCGCAGTTTCGCCTTCACCCCTTTACTCGCTGACCGTACATGGGAGCGAGAAGCGTTTTCCGGTCAATCGCATCTTCTGCGTCGGCCGTAACTATGCGGCCCACGCGCGCGAGATGGGCAAAGATCCGGACCGGGATCCGCCGTTCTTCTTTATGAAGCCGGTCAGCGCCATCGTGGACGCCTCGGCGCCCGTGTCGGTTCCCTATCCGTCGATGACCTCGAACTACCAGTACGAGGTCGAACTCGTGGTTGCCATTGGCAAGGGCGGCTTTGAGATTCCGGCGAGCGAGGCGCTCGATCATGTGTTCGGTTACGCCGTTGGACTGGACATGACGCGTCGCGACCTGCAGCTTGCGGCTCGCGACGCAGGCCGGCCGTGGGAGTTTGGAAAAAGTTTCAGTGAGTCGGCTCCGATTGGGGCTGTGCACCCCGTCGGCGAAACTGGGCATCTGAACTCGGCGGCGATTGAATTGACGGTCAACGGAGCGACCAGGCAGGCATCCGATGTGGCAAAGCTCATCTGGTCAACTGCGGAGTGCATCGCGCACCTGTCGCTCTACGAACCGCTGCGCCCTGGCGATCTGATCATGACGGGAACACCAGAAGGCGTCGGTCCCGTGGTGGCTGGAGATGTGATGCGTGGCCGAATCGAAGGACTCCCGGAAGTGAGCGTGACCGTGATCCAGCGGACGATGGAGGCAACACAATGACATCCACCCTATTTCCCCAAACCGTCAAGTGGGAAGGCGAGGGTACCAGTCGTATCCCGTTCACGGCATACACCGATGAGTCGACGTACAAGAAAGAGCTGGAGAGATTCTTCTATCGCAAGCACTGGTGCTATGTCGGCCTTGAAGCCGAGATTCCGAACCCCGGCGACTTCACCCGTACCGTAATTGGTGAGCGGTCCGTCATCATGGTCCGAGGCGCCGACGGCAATATCAACGTCATCGAGAATGCGTGTGCCCATCGCGGCATGGCGTTTTGCAGAGAGCGTCACGGGAACAGGAAAGACGGGTTCACCTGTCCGTACCACCAATGGAATTACACGTTGGAGGGGGATCTGCAGGGCGTTCCATTTCGCCGGGGTGTGAAGCAGGACGGTAAGGTGCTGGGCGGCATGCCAGCTGACTTCAAGATGCAGGACAACGGCTTGACGAAGCTGAAGGTCGCGACACGGGGCGGGGTGGTTTTTGCCTCGTTCGACCACGGGATCGAGTCGTTCGAGGATTTCCTGGGTCCGACTATCTTGCAGTGTTTCGACAGGACGTTCAACGGCCGGAAGCTGAAGGTTCTCGGATACAACCGGCAGCGCATTCCGGGCAATTGGAAACTGATGCAGGAGAACATAAAGGATTCCTATCATCCCGGACTTCTGCATACGTGGTTTGTGACCTTCGGACTCTGGCGTGCCGACAACCGGTCCGCGCTGAAGATGGACGCGCACAAGCGGCATGCCGCAATGATCTCCACACGGGGCAACTCGCTCAAGGCGTCGGAGGTGTCGCAGGTCGCGCGCTTTAAGGAGGACATGCAACTCAACGACCCGCGCTTCCTGGATATCGTGACGGAGCCCTGGTGGGGCGGCCCGACTGCGGTCATGACGACCCTCTTTCCGAGTGTCATCCTCCAGCAGTCGGTCAACAGCGTCTCGACGCGGCAGATTCAGCCCAACGGACACGGCTCCTTCGACTTCTTCTGGACGCACTTCGCGTTTGAGGACGATTCCGAGGAGATGATCCAGCGACGGCTGAGACAGGCCAATCTGTTCGGCCCGGCCGGCTTCGTCTCGGCCGACGATGGCGAGGTGATCGAATTCTCCCAGTCGTCGTTCGAAAGCCGTCCGTTTCATCGGGCACTGGCCGAGCTCGGCGGCCATGAGGTCGCCGACACGGATCATATGGTGAGCGATACGCTCATCCGGGGCATGTACCGCTACTGGCGCGAAGTCATGGAGGCACCGGAATGATGGAAAACCTGAAAGACTGGATGGCGCTGACGCAGTTGTACGCAGACTACGCGAGCGCGGTGGACTCCGGCAACTGGAACCTGTGGCCGGAGTTCTTCACCGAGCGGTGCATCTACCGTCTGCAGCCCCGGGAAAACTTCGAGCGCGGATTTCCACTGGCGACGCTGTCGTTCGAAAGCCAAGGGATGCTCAAGGATCGCGTCTACGGCATCCAGGAGACGCTTTTCCACGACCCGTACTATCAGCGGCACATTGTGGGTGCGCCTCTGGTGCACAAGGTCGAGGACGGTCGCATCTACAGCGAAGCCAACTACGTCGTGATCCGCACGAAGCTGAACCAGCTGTCGACCGTATTCAATGCGGGTCGTTACATCGACGAAATAGTTTCAACACCTAACGGTCTGAAGTTTGCGTCGCGTCTGGCGATCTACGACAGCGAAATGATTCCGAACTCCATCATCTACCCGGTTTGATCATGAATACCGATGCGATTTTTTCGTGGCAGGACGTCATCGCGGTCGATGACGTGCCGGTGACGCAGGCCATCCGGACCTATCCCGTCAGGATCGGTAACGACCGGGTCTACGTCGCTTTTGAGTAGCAAGGCGTTCCACCAGAACATAGAGAAGGATGTTTCGATGAAGCCAGTTTTTGATTTCTTCTGCCATTCGCCGACCGTCATGTTCGGCGCTGGCCGCTTCGCCGATCTGCCGATCCGACTGGAGCAGCTGGGAAAATCGCGCGCCCTGCTCATCACGACGGAGGGAGGCGCCCGCCGTTATCGGGAGGTCGCGGAGGTCCTCGCGTCGCAGCTTGCCGCCTCGTTCGATGGTGCCGTACCGCATTGCCCTATCGAGGTGGCGCGCGCTGCACTCGAGACATTCCGCACGCGTGAATGTGACGTCGTCGTCACCGTTGGCGGGGGCTCGACGATCGGCCTCGGCAAATATATTGCGGCGGAAACTGGCGCGCCCCATATCGCATTGCCGACCACGCTCTCGGGGTCGGAGATGACGCCGCTGTTCGGGGTGCTGGTGGATGGCGAAAAGCGCACCAGGCGGGAGCCCAGGGCGCTCGCCAACACCGTCATTGTCGATCCGGTGCTCGCGCAATCTTTGCCGATCCGCGAGACAGCGACCACTGGCATGAATGCACTCGCACATTGCATCGAGGCGCTGTATGTTCCGAAGAGCAATCCGTTGACCAGCCAGCTCGCGCTGACCGGCATCGACATGCTCTACCGTGCGTTGAAGAAGCTGGCGGACGAGCCTACCGACCTGGAAGCCCGGACCGAGGCGGCTTATGGCGCGACGATTGGCGGCTTGATGGTCAATTCGGTGGGCATCGGCATGCATCACCGGATCTGTCACGTACTGGGCGGGCGCTTCGAGGTGCCCCACGGCGAATCCAACTGTGTCGTGCTGCCGCACGTGCTTGCTTACAACGCGTCGGCGATACCCGAGGCATGCGCGGCGATGGAGTCGGTGATGGGCGCGCATCCCGCAGTGGCAC
Source organism: Paraburkholderia phytofirmans OLGA172 (assembly GCF_001634365.1). Taxonomy (NCBI): domain Bacteria; kingdom Pseudomonadati; phylum Pseudomonadota; class Betaproteobacteria; order Burkholderiales; family Burkholderiaceae; genus Paraburkholderia; species Paraburkholderia phytofirmans. The sequence goes on along the minus strand of NZ_CP014579.1, from coordinate 2,932,707 downwards.
TGCAGCGACTCGTACGCGCTCTAGGGGCTCCGGTCGCGCTGCGCGAGCTGGGCGTTCCGGCCGACAGCATCGCCGCCATCGCCAGTGAATCTTTTCACCACATCGATCACAACCCCTCGCCTGTTGACGAGGCAGCCGTGCTCAAGTTGCTGCAAGCAGCATGGGCTGGAGAGTAGCCGTCCGTGAGGTAAGCGGGGCACGGGGGCATCGCACTATCCATCCGACACTGGCGGTTTCCCCTTGAGGCCGCTAGCGGCTGGCGTGTATCGCATGAGCTGGGCGATACCGCCGTCCGGACTTGCAAGGAACCTGGAAGTCGATCCACACAGAAAAATGCGCAACCTCTGATCTGATTGATTAGCAGACCATAGGTTACAAAGTGCCGGTCATTAAAACAAAGGAGACGTCAATGGAAATGCGTAGCGACTGGAGTCTTTCCTGCACCGAATCGGTACTACCCGGAATGCGCGACTTCTGCGTGAAAAACGGGCGTTGGGTTCTACTGCAATAAAGACGTCGATTGGGGCGGCGTGTCGAGGTGCTTGTATCACGTTCGCGGTAAGTGTGACGGGTCGACGTCGGCCCGGTCCGGTCGTCCTCAAAAAGTTTTTGCATATATCTGCGAAGTCAGATATATTGCGCATCAGAAACGGAGATATCAGGGATGAGTCATTATTGCGACGACTTTTTTGGACCCGGTCATAGCATCGTCTTTGCGTTGAGCAAAGCACGCCACCTGCTCACGGCGGAAATGGATGTGGCGCTCTCGGGCACCGGCGTCACCAGTTCGCAGGTCGGCGTGCTGCTGCTCCTGTCGCGGGACAGGGCGCACACTTCGGTGGGATTGTCCAGGCTGCTTGGCATCGATTCGGGATTCGTTACACGGATGCTCGACCGTCTGGAAAGACAGGGTCTCCTGCGCCGGGCTCGCATCAGTGCGGACCGGCGGGTGGTCAGCCTGACGCTGACCGAAGCAGGGCGGGATGTCGCCACGCGGATCGCGGAGATTGCGCCGGCGATGTTGAACCGGCGCCTGGCGGGCTTTACCCCACTGGAATTCGCAACCTTGTGCAGGCTCCTCAACAAGTTGCTGGAAGGGTAGGCCGTTTTTTTTATTCTAATATCTGACATATCAGATAAATGACGACATTGTCAGGACAACCGATCGTCAAATCCCCTTAAAGGACGCAACATGAATCCGCCGAAAAACGCGAGCGCTCCGGCGCCATTGGTTGGCTGGCAGTTCGCACTGGGCACGTTCGCCGTGGCTCTCGCTACCTTCATGAATGTGCTGGACTCGTCGATCGCCAACGTCGCGATCCCGACGCTCTCGGGCGACCTCGGCGTGTCGGTCGACGAAGGCACATGGGTCATCACGATGTTCTCCGCGGCCAACGCGGTGTCGATTCCGCTGACCGGCTGGCTCACGCAGCGGGTCGGGCAGGTGAAGCTCTTCGTGGCCGCGATCCTGCTGTTCGTGGTGTCGTCCGCGGCGTGCGGCCTCGCGCCGAACCTGCCCGTGCTGCTCGTGGCGCGCATCGTGCAAGGCGCGGTGGCGGGGCCGCTGGTGCCGCTGTCGCAATCGCTCCTGCTCGCTTCGTTTCCGCGGGAAAAAAGCTCGAGCGCGCTGTCGCTGTGGGCGATGACCGCAACGGTCGGGCCGATCGCCGGGCCGGCTCTCGGCGGCTGGATCACCGACAACTACAACTGGTCGTGGATCTTCTACATCAACGTGCCCGTCGGCCTCTTCGCCGCCGCGGTGATCTGGGCGCTCTACCGCAAGAGCGAAACGCCGTCGCGCAAGCTGCCGGTCGACAAGATGGGGCTCCTCTCGCTGATCGTCTGGGTGGGCGCGCTGCAGGTCATGCTCGACAAGGGCAAGGATCTCGACTGGTTCAATTCGCCGGTGATCTGGGCGCTCACGATCGTCGCGCTGGTCGGGTTCGCGTTCTTCCTGATCTGGGAGCTGACCGAGGCCAGGCCGATCGTCGACCTGCGCCTGTTTAAGGGACGCAACTTCCTGGGCGGCACTATCGCGATTTCGGTCGCGTACGCGGTCTTTTTCGCCAACCTTGTGATCCTGCCGACGTGGATTCAGGAGTACCTGGGCTACCGGGCCGTCGACGCCGGCATGGTGACCGCGCCGCTCGGCATCTTCGCCGTGCTCCTTGCGCCGGTGATGGGCAAGGTCATGCCGAAATCGGACGTGCGGATGCTGGCGACGCTCGCGTTCCTGGGTTTCGCCGGCGTGTTCTTCATGCGCTCGCTCTACACCACGGACGTCGACCCCTACACGCTCGTGTTGCCCACGCTGTTGCAGGGCATCCCGATGGCGCTGTTCTTCACGCCGCTCACGGCGATCATCCTGTCGGGCTTGCCGCAGGAGAAGATCCCAGCGGCCGCGGGCCTGTCGAACTTCGCGCGGATCTTCGCCGGTGCGGCGGGGACGTCGCTCATGAGCACAGTCTGGAACGACCGGACGATCCTGCACCATTCGCAGCTCGCCGAGCAGACCAGCGTGAACAACCCGGCCTACGTGCACGCGCTCGCCGGTATTCAGACGACGCTGCACGCGAGTCTCTTCAAAGCCCAGGCCTTCTTCGAAACACAATTGAGCGCACAGGCGTCGATGCTTGGCCTGAACGATGTGTTCTGGTTGTCGGCGGTGATCTTTGTCGTAATCATTCCGCTCATCTGGATCACCACGCCCGGCAAGGACGGTGCCAGGAACGCAGCGGGCGCGGGCGGTCACTGAGCAGCGCGCGTCCCGGACGGGAAGAAATCGGAAAATTGTTCTTGCAGAAATCTGACTTTGCAGTTATTGTGCGAGTCACTCACATTGAGGCGCACCATGAAGCACTACACGCCCGAAAACTTCTCGCTGACACAGAGCGTCGGATTCTTGCTGACCAAGGCTCGCAACCTGATCACTGCGGAAATGGACACGGCCCTCGAGGATCTCGACATCACCGGCCCACACATGGGCATTCTCCTCGCAATGCAGCGCGGCCTGGCCTCCACGCCGTTCGAGCTCTCGAAGATGTTGTCCGTCGACACCGGACTGATGACGCGGATGCTGGACAAGCTGGAAACGAAGGGGTTGCTGGAACGCTCGCGCAGCGTGGACGATCGTCGGGTGGTTAACCTGATGCTGACGAAGAAGGGCGAAGAAATCGCGGCCAAGATTCCGGGTATCGCGCCGGAAGTGCTCAACGCGCGGTTGAAGAAGTTTACGAGGGCGGAGTTCGAAGAGCTGTGCCGTCTGCTTAACAAGTTCATTGGAGAGTGAGCGCCGCGGCGCTCCCCTTTTTTTAAGCATTAATCGGACAGGTCAGAAAATGAAAGTGCAGATTATTAAATCCGGCAGCGGTATCCGTGTAATGAAGGCGGGGCTGTCGGCGATCCTGGCTGCGGTGCTCTCGGCATGCGCCAACTATGCGGGCATCCACAGCGACAAGCAGATGGCCCGGCCGCAACAGTTCGCGACGACGCAAAGCCTGCCGGGCGAAAGCGGTCACTGGCCGGCGGCTGGCTGGGCCGACCAGTTCGGTGACGTGCAACTGAAGGCCTTGCTCGAGGAAGCGCTCAAGGGCAGCCCGACGATTGCGCAGGCGCGCGCCCGCATCGCCGGGGCGCAAGCCTATGCGGAAACCGCGAAGGCCAGCACGATGCCGCGTGTCGACGCCGATTACTCGCTGACGCGCCAGCAGTTCAGCGGCACGGCGCAAGTGCCGCCGCCCTACGCGGGTAGCTGGCAAACCCAGAACAGCGGGCTGTTGACCGCTTCATACGATCTGGATCTGTGGGGCAAGAATCGCGAAGCGCTGAAGGCGGCGGTCTCCCAATTGCAGGCAAGCGAGGCCGACGCGGAAGTCGTCAGGCTCACGCTCACGACCGCGATCGCTCGCACCTATAACCAGCTTGCGCGGCTTTACGTGCTGCGCGATATCGCACAGCAGGAAGTCGAGCGCCGCGAACAGATCGACCGCATCACGGCCGGCCGCATCGCGACCGGGCTCGATACCCAGGTCGAGCGCAAGACGGCGCAGGCGAATCTCGCGACCGCCCGCTCGGCGCTCGCCGCGCTCGACGGCAGCGTCCTGACGACCCGCTACCAGTTGGCCGCGCTCATGGGCGAAGGCCCGGACCGCGGGCTCGCGATTGCGCGGCCTGCGCTTGGCGTCGGCGACGAGGTGCGCCTGCCGGACAACCTTCCCGCCGACCTCGTGAGCCGCCGCCCGGACATCGTCGCGGCCCGCTGGCGCGTCGATGCGATTACGCACGAAGTGAAGGAAGCGAAGGCCGAGTTCTACCCGGACATCAATCTGAGCGCCGCGATCGGTCTGGATTCGTTCGGTTTTGGCCGCTTCCTGACGGCGGCGAGCCGCACGGCCAGCGCGGGTCCGGCGATCCATCTGCCGATATTCGACGCGGGTGAACTGCGTGCGCAATTGAAGGGCCGTTACGCCGATTTCGACGACGCCGTCGCGACTTACAACCAGACGCTGATCAGCGCCTTGAGCGGCGTGGCGACGCAACTCGCGCAGATTCGCTCGAGCGACGTGCAGCTTGGCGATGCGCAAACCGCGCAGCAAGCCGCGCGCGAGGCCGACGATCTGGCGATCACGCAGTACAAGGGCGGACTGACCAATCAGCTGACCGTGCTCAGCGCCGACATGAACGCGCTGCGGGCCGATCAGGCCGTCGCCAACCTGCTGATGGACCGGCGCGACCAGCAGATCGCGCTCGCATCGGCGCTCGGCGGCGGCTACGTCGATACGTCATCCGACTCGGCACACAGTGCGGCTTTAGCCACGCATTCCAACTCCGTCGTCGCCGCGCGTTGAACCGGCACGTTCGCAAACTCTTTGGAGAATTGACATGAGCGACAGCATCACGACCGAGCGCACGAGCGCGGACTCGGCACAATCGAACCGCAACGGTGCACACGATGCCCCGGCCGGAACACCGCCGAACGCGACGGCGCCTGGCGCCTCCGGCAAGCGCAAGCTGTGGCTCGCCCTGCTGGGCATTGGGGTCGTGGTCGCGGGTGCTGCGTACGGCGGGTACTACTTTACGTATGGGCAATATCACGAGTCGACCGACGACGCGTACGTCAACGGCAACCTCGTGCAGCTCACGCCGCAAGTGACCGGCACGGTCAACGCGGTCGACACGGACGACACGCAGATCGTGAAAGTGGGCGACCCGGTCGTCACGCTGGACCCGGCCGATTCGAGGATCGCACTCCTGAACGCCGAGGCGGCGCTCGGCCAGGCCGTGCGCCAGGTGAGCACGCTCTACGTGAACAACGACTACTACGCGGCCAACATCGCGCTGCGCGAGTCGGACCTGGCCCGCGCGCAGGACGATTTGAAGCGCCGTCTGGCGGTGGCCAACACCGGTGCGGTGTCGGCGGAAGACGTCTCGCACGCCCACGACGCCGTGGCCGCCGCTCAGGCATCGCTCGACGCTGCTCGCCAGCAGGCGCAATCGAACCATGCGTTGACCGACCGCACGTCGATCGAACAGCATCCGGACGTGCAAGCCGCCGCCACCAAGGTCCGCGACGCCTACCTCAACTACGCACGCAATACGCTGCCGGCGCCGGTGACGGGCTACGTCGCGCAGCGCTCGGTGCAAGTGGGCCAGCGCGTCGCGCCGGGCACGCCGCTGATGTCGATCGTGCCGCTCGACGGCGTGTGGGTCGATGCGAACTTCAAGGAAGTGCAACTGCACCGGATGCGTATCGGTCAGCCGGTCACGATGACGGCAGATGTCTACGGCTCGAGCGTCAAGTACCACGGACGGGTGATCGGCTTCTCGGCGGGCACGGGCAGCGCATTCGCGACGTTGCCGGCGCAGAACGCGACCGGCAACTGGATCAAGATCGTGCAGCGCTTGCCGGTGCGTATCGCGCTCGACCCGAAGGAGTTGGAGGCGCATCCGCTTCGCATTGGCTTGTCGATGGCGGTCGACGCCGACACGCGCGACGACTCCGGCACGCAGCTTGGCGCTGCTGTGAACACGACGTATCACACCGACGTGTTTGCGCAGTACGGCGAACAAGCCGATGCGGAGATCGCGAAGATCGTCGAGCAGAACGAGGTGGCGGTGCAGGCGAAGACGGCGATGTCGGCCGCGAGGAAGGTGAGGGGGATCATCCGCGATTGCGCAGCGAGCGCCGCGTGCCTTTGACCCGGGGCTTCGGCAATGCATCGTCAGGTTCGTCAAGATCCGGAAGTGCCAATTCTTCCATCAACGCCAGTGTGCGCAGGCAAAACTCATTGCCCGCAGCGCGTTCCGCATCCGAAAAGTGTGCAATCGTGGGGGCGATCGACGCAGAGCACGCGAGCATCCGCCTGTGCGAGAGCATGAACGGTCTGCTCGCCGATACCCTGGCCCGCGCCGAGCACCACAAAACCGCGGCCGTCGAGCCGTAACAAGGACAAGTAGTCCGGTACATCGTTATGGCTGTTGTGGGTCACGGGAGTCGCCTTCTCAGGCAGTCACTGTCTGGCGATGGCCTGGCAGCAGGTCTTGCCAGGCTGTACCGTCTTCGAGTTGTCGGTCGCAGGCGCTCACGCCCCGGAGGTCGAGGCCGAGCGCTGGCGGTTGCCGGTTCTCCATCACACGCTTGATCGCATCCAGCAGCACACGGCGCACGCGCACGACAGCCTGGTCGGCGGGCACCAGGTGCTCGCGCGATCGGTCGTAGAGCGGTCCCTGAGACAGCCCGATCGTTGCGTCCTCCACCTCGACGCCGCGCAATCCGGTCCAGTTTTCCTTCATCAGTTCGCGGTTCTGGCCGAACGTGTCCATCCAGCTAGCCGAGAACGTGCAATTCTTGCGGTCGTAGTACTTGGGGTCGTTCAAGCCGAGCAATTCGATAATCTTCTCTTCAGTCACCGGGGCGTCGCCGTGGACGACGATGTAGGTGCTTGTGTGCGTGTCGTCTTCCGGAACCTCGAGGACGGTGAACTGAAACGCCGGGGCAGGGATGATGCGACCGTACGGGACGATAAACGGCACCACGCGTGCGTTGCGCACTCTCGGGTCCGCAGTCTTGCGCAGAGCGACATAGTGGAATCCGAAGGCCGTATCTTCGATTTTCAGAGCCGGTTCCAGGTCATTGGATGCAAGCGCAGCGGGATTGACTACGTCAGGGTTGGGCGTGAATTCGTCATCTTTCCAGCCGGGGCGCGCCATGTTGGTGTGCAATACGCCGACATGAGAACTGTCCTCTCCGCCTTCGACCAGCTGCAGATAATTGCAGGCGACGTTGACGCGCAGCACGACGCGATTGTTCGGTGCGGAGTCCATAAAAGCGTAATGCGAAAACGCCGGAAGCAACTCGAGCGGGCCGACGTAGGCCCAGACGATGCCGCCTTCCTCGCGCGCTGGAAAAGCCGGTGCCTTCATCCGTGCCGCGTACTTCGGATCGGCGTGGTTCGGCGTTTCCATTACGGCACCGGAAACGCTGAACTTCCAGCCGTGATAGAGGCACCGGATGCCGCCTTCTTCGACCCTTCCAAGTGCGAGCGACGCACCGCGATGCATGCACAGCTCTTCCAGAAAGCCTACCTTGCCCTCGGTGTCGCGGAATACGACATAGTTCTCGCCGAGCAGACGGACGCGGAGGGGCGCGCAGTCCGGATGCGGCAACTGGGCCGAGGTGCACACTGGGTGCCAGTAACGTCGCATCAAGGCGCCCCCCGGCGTACCCGGGCCGACGCGGCAGAGAATCTCGTTGTCATTGTGGCTCAACATATAAAGCTCCTTTCTTGATTTTCGTTATTGGCTGCGCTCTGCACGGGCAGCATGGGACGAAACGATCCGATGGTGCGGAACCAGGGTCCGCCAGTCCTCGTCGAGACCGATCTCACCGGATACGCCAATGGCGCTGCCAGCGTCCGCTCGCAGCGCGGCTATCTCCTGCTGGTCGCGAGCCGCCCGGGCATACGTCAGCAAGCAGCGCTGAAGACGACTGATCGCGATGTCGGCCGTGGATAGCATCTCCTGCGATCGGTCGCGAATCGCGCCGCTCGACACGCTGCATGCGGCATCTTCCTGCGTGATGCTGTCAAAGCCGGTGAAATGACCGTTCCGCTGCTGTCCGCGGTCCTGACGGTAGCCATTGGCAACGGACATTGCCGCCGGAGAGTCGCAAGTGTCGGCCGTCATCCCGTACTTGCGCAGGGTCGGCTCATCCAGACCCACGAACGTGAGTTGCTCGGTGCGCAGCGGCTCTTCGCCAACGTGCTTTTCGGCATCCCACCACACGTGATACAGGTTGCAGCGCTCGTCGTTCACCGGCACGATCGCAAGCCAGACATCCCCGTTCGCGTTAGCGATGAAGCAGGGGGCGATGAACGACGTGACTCGAGCGATACGCTTGTCGCCGGTTTGGCGGATGGCTACATAGTGGAAGCCGAAGTCTGTCTCGTCGGCTTCGATCTTGGGGGCCGCGTCGAACTGCATGTGCGAAGTCTTCTTCGCGTAGTCGAGATTGGAGTCGTTAGTTTTGGCCAGTACGGAACTATGAAGGACGGTCAAATGCGATGAGTCGACAAGACCTTCGATCACCTGAACAAAATTGGCGTTGACAACTGCGCAGGCATTGATACGGTTCGAGTCCGGCTGGTCCATAAAGGCCCAATGCGGGAAGGGCGGCTCTTTACCTTTGGGGCCCAGATAACCCCAGACGATGCCACCCACCTCCCGAACGGGGTAGGTTCGACCCTTGATGCGCTCCTTGAATTTCGGATCCTCGACGTTTGGGGTCTCGAGGACAGTCCCATCCACCGCAAACTTCCAGCCGTGATAGATGCAGCGCAGCCCATCGCCCTCCGAGCGGGCCAATTGCATTGAAGCACCCCGGTGCAGGCACCCCTCCGCATAGATGCCGGGCCGCCCCAACTGGTCGCGCCACACGACAAACCGCTCACCGAGCAGGTCAATTGTCTGCGGTTCTCCATTCGCCTGCGGCATGTCCGACGACTGGATCACGGGCAGCCAGAAGCGGCGCATCGCATCGCCCATCGCCGTACCTGTTCCAGTACGGCACAACAATTCGTTATCTTGCCTGGTCAACATGTTGATCCCTCGCTACGATGTTTGGCAGTGGGTGACTGGCAGGCTCAAAGATCGAGCACCAGCCGGGAAGTTTTCGCGCGCGAGCAGCACGGCATGAAGCTGTCGTTGCTTGCCCGCTCTTCGTCCGTCAGATAAAGGTCTCGATGGTCGGGAACGCCGTCCAGCACCTTCGTCATGCAGGTGCCACAGACACCCTGTTCGCAGGACAGCGGCAGGTTGAACCCGGCGTCGAGCAAAGCGTGCGCGGCACTTTGATCCGCGTGAACCTCGATGATCCGGCCGCTGCTGCCGATCTCGATTTCAAACCGTTCGTCATCCGAAGAATCGATTGGCGATGCCGCGAAATATTCGCGGTGCAGGTGTCCCTCGTCCCAACCGAGTTCGCGCGCAGTCTGCAGGATGTGGTCCATGAAACCGGTGGGTCCACACACGTACAGATGCTTGTCGGGCGATGGCGAACCGATCGAGGAGCTGGCGTCGAGTTGCTGGCCGGGGGTGCCGTCGTCGACGTGCACGTGCACCTGCGACTCGTCGCCAAATTGCGCTTGTTGCAGGCGGTCGACGAAAGCCATGCGCGACAACGTGCGCCCGCAATAGTGCATCTCGAATGGGCGGCGCTCGCGCGCCAGTTGCTGCGCCATGCAGAGGATTGGCGTGATGCCGATACCGCCCGCGAACAGAATCGAACGGTCTTCCTGACCGCTGTGCAGGGCAAAGTGGTTGCGCGGGGCGCTGATCGTGAGCGTGTCTCCCACCTGCACGTCATCGAGAAGTTTCACCGAGCCGCCGCGGGACTGGGGGTCCCGCAGCACGCCGATCCGGTAGCACGGGTTTTCGCCCGGCAAGTCATACAAGGAGTACTGACGCATGGGACCCAGAGGCACGTGCAGGTCGATGTGCGAACCTGCTTCGAAGGCAGGCAGTCCACCATCCGACAACGGCGAGAGTTCGTAGCCGCCAATGTCGTCCGCCAGCCAGATCTTGCTGGCGACTTTGACTTGCAGCAAGGTATTCATTGGGATCGATTTATCTTCCATGGGGATGTAGGCATAAAGAGGGTAGCGTGTCACGCGTCGATGTGAAGTCGACGCCGGATGACGACTGGCGAGGCGCCCAACTGGCGCTGAACTAGCCAGCGCGCCAGACCTTGGTCCATCACGCGCACGTGTTCCGGAAACCAATCCATCAGTGCTCTGGCAAAAGAGCGGACAACCTCGGTTCGTCCATCAGCCAGCATGGCGCGTACATCGTCGAGCGACTGGAGCACGGCCGCATGCTCTTCGATATGGCAGCCCGCTGAACCGTAGGCTGTCTCGCGCATCGAGGCGTCTTCCTCGCCAAAATGGCGGTGCGTATGGTCGGCAAACGCTTCGAGTGCGTGCTCAAGATGGTCGTCTTCCGTACTCAGCAGCGCGTGTACACATGCGACAAACTCACGGTGAGTCTCGTCCATCGCCTGATGGCCAAGTGCATAGTCGTCGTGCCAGACGAAGCCGGGGTGTGCACGATCCTTCGCCCCGGCATGTCTCGTTGCCTCGGCCATTGACGTCCCCACTGCTGGGTTCAGCGATGGCGCGATACCGCGGCCGTGAATTGTCTGTTGGTCTTCCAAATCTTTCATTTGTCAACGCACTCCTGCTCAGCTGGCCACGCCTATAAATTATGTCTTCCACGGAAGATACTAAATCGCGTGACGGATGTCGAGATAGGGCAAACGCCGATCCGCGTAAAAATCGCGGTAAGAGCGCCGGATTATTGCCGGTGAGGCTTGCCGTATATAGCAATCGTGAACCTCGTAAGTGTCTGGTACGGGTAACTCCCCACAGTAAATGGTTTGACATGGAAGATGAATAAAAATTATCTTCCACGGAAGCACGCAACCAAAAGGGAGACAGATGATGGGTTCGCAGTCGAGTCGGCAGGGGTGTGGTTTTGCATGGCGTCGGATGCTTGGGTGGGGGCTTTCGTTTCTTGCGGTATGTGCGCCGGGAGTATCCCAGGCACAGAGCTCTGTCACCCTGTATGGGATTATCGATACAGGCATTGAGTACGTGACAAACGTCGGTCCTCACAAGTCGAGCGTGGTGCGTGAGCCGTCGCTCACGGGATCGATCCCCTCAAGGTGGGGTCTGCGTGGCAAGGAGGATCTGGGTGGTGGTCTTAGCGCGATTTTTGTATTGGAGTCGGGCTTTGCCCCGTCAACCGGCGCGCTGAATCAAGGTGGCCGTTTATTCGGCCGGCAGGCTTATGTCGGGCTTTCAGGGCGATGGGGGACGTTATCCCTGGGCCGGCAATACTCTCAGATCTATTGGGCCTTGCCGGGAGACACGATGGGGCCGAATGTCTATGCCGCCGGCGATCTGGACCCGTACCTGGCTCAACCGCGACTCGACAACGCTGTCGCCTACTCCTTCACGTCATCGGGGCTGACCGTGGGTGCAACGTATTCGTTGGGGCGTGACGGGGTGGATCCTGCGGAGGCCGGAGGATGCGCCGGGCAGTCGCCGACGGACTGGCGGGCCTGCAAGTCAATCTCTGCCATGGTGAAATATGAAGCGGCGACATGGGGCGTAGCGACGGCCTTCGACCGCAACTATGGTGGTGGCGGCGTCGGCTCGCCCCTGCCGCTTAGCTCGCAAACGGATACACGTGCCGTTATCGACGGCTACGTGAAGTTTGGTACCGCGACTATCGGTGCGGGATTTCTCCACCGAATCAATCACGGGGAGCAGACGCCGACCCTTTTTGATGCGGTCAGCAACTACTGGTGGCTTGGCGGGACCTATTTCGTCCTTCCACAAATCGCCCTTGACGCCCAGTTCGGACATATATCGGTGAACGGCGGGAGTTCCGCGGGCGCATCCCTGTTCGCAGCGCGCGCGACGTACTTATTGTCCAAGCGCACTGCCGTGTACGTCACCGCGGGGCGTGTGTTCAACCAGCGCAACGCAGCGTTCACGATTGACGGCGGCGTGATCCCACCGGCTTCCTCGCCATTGCCCGGGGTGAATCAAACGGGTGCGATGGTGGGTATTCGCCACCAGTTCTAAATGGTCAGCGACGCTGGACCTCTAATCAGATAAGCCCTTTTCCTAATTACCGGCGCCGCGACGCAGGGGATCGTCGCGCGCTCGCCGTACTACGTTCAAGGACGGTTCGGATAAAGTCGTGATATGGCATCTGCACGACGAACTCGTCATCGTCACGACCCAAACCGGTGCGCGTAGATGAACAAACCGGTCAGACACAGCTTCGGTAGTCAGAGGATAACGGGTTATGCCGTAGACGGTGCAATGCCCATGAGCCGGGAGGAAGAACGCGCGGGAGGCTGTCAGTCCAGCCCGCCCTGGCAGAGATACTTGATCGACATGTAATCGTCGAGCCCGTACTTCGAGCCTTCGCGGCCATAGCACGATTCCTTCACGCCGCCGAACGGTGCGGCCTCGCTCGACACTGCGCCTTCGTTGATACCGATCACGCCCGCTTCGAGCTGGCCCGCAACGCGATCGATGCGCCGTACGTCCTACGTGTAGAAATAGGCGGCGAGGCCGAACGGCGTGTCGTTCGCGAGGTGGATCGCTTCGGCTTCCTCATCGAAACGGAACAGCGGCGCGACCGGGCCAAAGGTTTCTTCGCAGCAGACGAGCATGCCGGCCTGTGCATCGGTCAACACGGTCGGCGCATAGTAGTTCGGGCCGAGTTCGGTCAGGCGCTTGCCGCCTGTCAGCACCTTGGCCCCCTGTTTGACGGCGTCTTCGATATGGCGGGCAATCTTGTTGATGGCGCGCGCGTTGATCATGGGACCGATCTGTGCGTCCGGGTCGGTGGCGGGCGCAACTTTCAGTGCGGCAACGCGTTTCGCGAGGAGATCGGCGAAACGCGCGTAGACCCCGGACTGCACATAGACGTGGTTCGGGCATACGCAGGTCTGGCCGCCGTTGCGGAACTTGGCGGCCATCAGACCGGTGACCGCGGCGTCGAGATCGGCGTCGTCGAATACGATGAAGGGCGCATTGCCGCCCAATTCCAGTGACAGCTTCTTCAGCGTTCCAGCCGATTCGCGGGCGAGATGCTTGCCGACCGGCGTCGAACCCGTGAAGGTGATCTTGCGCACGCGCGCGTCGGCGAGCCAGTCGGCGACCGCCGCAATGTCCTGTTCACGCGAAGCCGACAGCATGTTCAGCACGCCGTCCGGCAAGCCCGCCTGCTGGGCGAGCGCTGCCAGCGCGAGCGCGGTGAGCGGCGTGTCTTCGGCGGGCTTGGCTACGACCGTGCATCCAGCCGCAAGCGCCGGCGCGATCTTGCGCGCAATCATCGCCAGCGGGAAATTCCACGGCGTGATCGCCGCGACCACGCCGACGGGTTCCTTCACCGAGCTCATGCGTTTGCCGCGTTGTTGCTGCGGGATCAGATCGCCGTAGATGCGTGTCGCTTCGTCGGCGAACCAGGCGACGTACGACGTACCGTAGGCAACTTCGCCACGGCTTTCCGCGAGCGGCTTGCCTTGTTCCGTCGACATCAGCTTGGCGAGGTCTTCGGTATGGGTAACGATCAGCGCGTGCCAGCGGCGCAGAATCTCCGCGCGCTCGCGCGGCAGCTTATCGCGCCACGCGGGGAAAGCGCGCGGTGTCGGCGGCGTCGATCCACTTGCCGTCGATGAGATTCTGCGGGCGAATCAGGTCGTTGCGAGTCAAGGCGAGAAACATCGGGTTGCTCCTTCAGATTGCCGTCGACGAAATCGGCAATCGAGGCTTTCACGGCGCGCGGAGCGTTTTTTTCGGGCCTCGACAGCATTTTCTGCTGAATGTGGCGTGACGCCGCCGTGCCGGGATGGGTGGCGGTCGCGCAGCGAAATATCCGCACGGACAGCAAGCACTACGGCTTGGGTGCCTGCGGTTTGTGCTGTTCAGCACAGTCCGACGTAAACGCCATGCTCGCCTGATCGGGCGTCATATGCGGCGCGCCGGGCCGGTAAATCTTATCGATGATGCCGAAGACCGCTTGCCGGTCGGACTCATCCTTGTAGTACTTTGCCGCTTGATCAAGCGCTTGCGCTTTCGTCTTTTTGTGCGCACGCCACGATGCCACCTGGGCGGCAATATCGCCAATCGCAAAACACCGATCGCTGACTGTCTGTGCAACGGCGTCAACCGCCGGCTGCGCGAGGCACACTGCGAGCACTGCCGATACAAATACACGTTTCATTTTCAAATCCTGTCTTTGTGTGCACCTTCAACAAGGTGCACACGATTCTCCCACGGAGGAATACCTTCATCCATTCGCAGCAGCCGCCCCGCATTCGCGATCACAATGAATGTGCCCAGGTTGTGCAAAAGCGCAACCCAGACGGCGCTGAGCACGCCGGTCGCGGCAAGCGCGATCACCGCGACAGTCCACGCCAACCCGATCGCGGCGTTGACTGCCGCCGTGTGCAGGCAGCGACGCCCGAGGCGGACACACGTCGGGATACGACGCAAGTCGTCGCCGAGCAGTACGACATCGGCCGACGCCACGGCAATGTCGATGCCTCGCTCGCCCATCGCAATGCTAGTGGGGCCGGCCTTGATGGCGAGCACATCGTTCAGGCCGTCGCCCACGACTAACGGATGATAGCCGGCCGCCATTTCCCGCACGACATAATCGAGCTTGTCGTGCGGCAGCGCCTGCGCGACGACCACGGCAATGCCGGTGTCCGCTGCCAGTTTTCGCGCCACCGGCTCGCGGTCGCCGGTCAACAGTGTCTGGCGCGTCAGCCCGAGCTCCCGCAACTCCGCCAGCGCATCCTTTGCTTCCGCCCGCAATGCATCGGCAAACCCGAACCACGCGAGCAACCGCCCATTCAATGCAAGACCAACGCAAGGCCCTTCAATCTCCCGGCGCGGGTCCGGCAAAGCCTGCACGTAGTCCGCTAGCAAGCCGTAGCGGCCCAGCACCGCGACACCGTCCGGCGTCTCGGCGAGGACGCCCAACCCGCGTAGTTCGCGTGCGTGTTCGAACGGCTCCCGTTCGAATCCGGCCGGTGCGGCTTCAGTCGCGTAACGCAGCAGCGCGCGGCTCACCGGATGCGCACTGCTGCCGCCCAGCCGCGCCGCGAGTTCGAGAACCTGCGCCGCGTCGGCGCCGGGTTCCAGCATCACGTCTTCGACACGCATTTCGCCGTAGGTCAACGTGCCGGTCTTGTCGATCACCAGCGAATCGATCTGCGCAAACTTGTCTAGAAAAGCGGCGCTTCTGAACAGAATGCCGTGGCGCGCGCCGACAGCGATGCCGGCAATGGCCGTCGACGGTGCGGCGAGCACCAGCGCGCACGGACACGCCGCGACAATCACGGCCAGCATTGCCGATGCATTCGCCGAGACGAACCACACCAGCGCCGCAATCAGCAGGACGAGGCACAAATAACCGCCCATGTAGCGCTCGAGTATCTGTGTAATCGGCGGCTTCGCCTGCTCGGCACGCTGCATCAACTCGATGATCTTGCCGAGCGTCGACTGCTTGCCCGCGTGAGTGACTTCGATACGCAGCGGACCGTCGAGATTCATCGCGCCGCCGAACACGGTCGACCCCGGCTCGACATCGAGCGGCACCGACTCGCCGGTAATCGGCCCATTGTCGACACTGGAGTCGCCATGCTGAACGATACCGTCGGCGGGAATCCGCGCACCGGCTACGACTTCGATGGGGTCGCCCGCCCGTACCGCGTCGTACGGCACTTCTTCGATCGAGCCGTCCGCCTTCACACGCCGAACTTTGCCCGAGGTCAGCCTGCCGAGCGCCCGGATCGCCTCCTGCGATCCGAGCACGCTGCGCTCTTCGAGTGCATGCCCGAACGTCATGACGATCGGCAACAACGCGGCGGTCGCCATGTCTCCCACCGCCCACGCCGCCAGCATGGCGAGTGCGATCAGCCGGTCAGTCACGCCGTGCAGACTCGGCGACTTAAGGCTGTGCCACGCGCCGGCGAACACAGGTCCGGCGACGGCCAGCGAAGCGAGGCCGGCCAGGACCTGCGCAAGCGCTTCGTCCGCTGGAGCGAAGTAGTGCCATGCCGTCGACAGAATCAACAGGCCGCCGGCCAGCAAGGCAAGCGCGACTTGCTGCGTGACGCCCCGTTGCTCGGAGGCCGACAAAACAATCGCACGCCCCTGAGCGATGCGGTTCGCTTCGTCCGCGTGCGAGGCGTGGCCACCTGTATGCGCTGTGTGCTTGACGCCGGTGCTCATCGCGCATTTCCCGGCAAGATCAGATTCGATGTGTCGTGCGGTCCGACGGTCGTCACGTTGCCCGCTTTCGAGAGGACCGACTGAACGCGGTCCCGATACACGCGCGCGAGAAGCCCGGGATCGCTATTGGTGCGAAGCGGCACTTCCAGTTGCTGGATAGTCATGGTTTTGGCCTGCGCGGTGGCGACACGCTCAACGGCGTTCGCCTGTGCGTTCTGCACGATCCGGTCGGCGTCCTGTTGCGCATCCTGGCGTATTTTTTCAGCGGACGTGCGCGCCTCGGCCATGCTGCGCTCGGCCACCTGCAACGAGGTCAGCACCGAATTGAACGCGCTCACGGCGGCAGCGGGAAACGCGACCTCGACGTCGACACGCGCGACTTCCACGCCGAGTCCCGCGTGCTGCGCGTCGAGCTGGCGCAAGTGGCGCTCGATTTCCTGCGCGAGATCGCCCCGCAGACGCTCACGCTTTACGGCGACCTGCTGATCCGCCGACAACAACTCGGGACGTGCGACGAGGATGGCATCCAGGTCACGCTGGGCGACGACATCGACCGCCGATGCGGACACGATTCGCTCCAGCGCCGCAGCCAGCTGATCTTTTTGCAGGACATAGGCATACGGATTCACCACCCGGTAATACAGCGTGGCGCGCAGTTGCAACACGCCGTTGTCGCCAGTGAGCACATAGCCGGAGCCGGCTAGCGCATCGGGCAACTGCACACCGGCCGGCGGATTGTCCGGGCCGGCCACGTTGTCTTGCGCGAGCGGTGGGCCAGGTGGCGTATCCTGCGGCCCGATCACGGCGCCGGTGTCGGACTGTCCTTGAACCAATGGCGGTGCTTCCGGTAATTTCATATCCGCAGCGCGCGCCCGCGGATCACGTTCGAGCGACTGGATGCGTTGCTCCAGGACCCGCGCACTGCCGGGCACCAGCAACGTCGACTCGAAGGGACGTGGCCACGCAATCAGCAGGCCCGCTTCCTGGGTGCGCACGAACTTTCCGAACCGCAACACGACCGCCCGGCTATCAGGCGGAATGCGCCGGATGTTCGATCCGGCCCATGCACAAGCGGCGAGCACGACCAGGGCGGCGACAAACCAGAACGAGAGTCGTACCGCCTGGGCTCCCGGGCCGAGCGGCGGCAAGCCGGCTTCCGACCTCATCGCGCGGACCTGGATTTTTTCGACGCGGGCGCCGAGCCGGCGCCGGGCTGCGGCAATGGCTCGGACCGCAGTTCGGTGGGGCCCTGCACTAGGGCCTGGAACGGCGCGGCATCGGTGCGCAGAATCAGATTCGTATTGGCGCTAACCACCGAGTCGAGCGTGTCGAGCGAGCGCAGCATCGTGTAGAGCCGCGGATTGCCCGCGTAAGTTTTGCCATAGATCGCGGCAGCGTCCTTGCGGGACTGCGCCTCGATCTCCGCCGCTTTCACATTCGCATCGGCGACGGCAAGCCGGGCATCGCGGTCCGCATCCGAGCGAATCTGCGCGGCCTCGCGGTTGCCGTCGGCCGTGCGCTGCGCGGCCACCGTCTCGCGCTCGGCGCTCATCCGGCTGACGGTGGCCGCGAGCGTCACGGCCGGCAGCGTCAGGCGCTCCAGTCCAACCTGCACGACATGCACGCCGTAAGCCGAATACAGTTGCGCGTCGATCTGACTGCGCAACGCGTCTTCAAAGGCAGAGATGCGCACCTTGGACGGATCCGTGTTGACCAGCGACGCAAGGTCGAATCCTGCCGACGTGGTTTGCAGCGACGAGCCGAGCAGCGAGCGGATTTGCTGCGCGGCTTCGTCCGGCTGGTTGCCCACGGCCCGAACGAAACGGCGCACGTCGTTCGGGTCCGCCGCGACGCGCCATGCGACATACGCCTGCACGATGATCCGCAAGCCGTCACGCGTGCCCACGTCCTGCAAGCCGCTCGACGTCGTATGCAAGCGCAGGTCGACCGGCACCACCGCTTCGATCGGCGCCGGCAGATGCCACGCGAGGCCAGGTTCGAGCAACACGCGCACGGGCTGACCGAAGCGCGTAATCACCGAGGCTTCGCCTGCACGCACGGAGATGAAGCTCGCCACCGCGATCGCAACGATCACGCAAAGCAACGCAAGCAGAACCCGTATGTAGAACGGACCGCCGCCCGCAGCCAGCGCATCGTCACCGCCGTGGCGATGCGGACCGTGACCGTGATCGTGACCGTCTGCATGCGAATGGAACAAACTCATATCGTCACCTTAAAAACAGCTTCGCCGACATTGGGCGTGCGTATCCGTACGGCGCGCGCACGGTGCAGCCAGGGGGTCAATTGCCGTGAGGAATGCCGGCGAGATCGCCCGCGGTGAACGAGCGCAGATCGATGGTTGCCCGGCGGTCGGCTGTCAGCCGGTCGTCGATCACCGTGATGCGCGCATTCTGCAATCCCTGCTGCAACTTGCTCAAGTAGTACTCGAAGGGGAACGCCGGTCCGCCGAGCCGGTAGGCCACCGTGTCGGCTTCGAAATTGATTTGCTGCACGCGCGCCGCCGCCATCGTGTCAGCCGCCCGGGCGCTCGCCTGGGCGACGCCCGCCAGTGCCTGTTGCTGCGCATTGCCGAGCAAGCCGGCCGCGAAGCCGTGTGCCTCGGCAACGCTCGCCTGAGCGCGAATCTGCGCCGCCTGCACGTCGTGATAGGCCGCGGCCGCCCCCGACGGCGGATGCACGCTCTCGATCACCACTGCCACGACTTCGATGCCGCTCGCGAGCTGGTCGAGTTGCCGCTGAACAGCACGGCGCACGCTCTCGGCCATGGCGGTTTGACTCGTCTCGAGCAACGCCTGCAACGTGTGCGACGCGAGGTAATGCACCACCTCGCGATTGGCGATCGACCGGACGGTGCTCTCCGGGTCGACCGACCGGTACAGTGCCGCACGCGCCGCCGTATCGCTCAAGCCCTCGCGGTAATCGAGCCGCACGTCGGCGTTGACGATCTGAAAGCTCTGCTGCTCGCCGGTTGCACCCGCGATCACCTGGCTTGTCTCCCAGGGATGCTGGACGTCCCAGAGACGATTCAGCTGTTCGGGCGTCGGGCCGTCGGCGGGAGTGGAGGGCGCTGCGACGCTGCTGTCGTCGGCGCCACCTGACACGATGAGCTGATGCACGGCGCCGTTGTCGACAAGGCGCGCCTTGCCGAAAGGCCAGGGCATACCGAAGTGAAGGCCCGGCGGCCATACCGCTACCGGTGCGCCGAACCGTTCGTATACCGCGCGCTGGGATGGGCCTAGCACCACGACCGATGTCAGCAACCACGCACACGCCACCATCGCCACGACGGTGACCGGCAACAGTCGCACAAAACTGCGCAACACCCAGTTCTGACGCAGATCGATACCGTAGCGGTCATGCAATTCAGCGCCGATCGACGAGAGCGGTGAGCGGCGATAACGCAACAGACCCGCAATGATGCTCGACGGAACATGAGCCGCGTTTGCACCGGCGCTCGGTGCGAAGAACCACAGAAGCGTGGCGCGGATCATCATTTCGACGGCAATCGCAGCATTGAATACCGCCGCAACATGCACCAACAGATCGAGCGCTGTGTGCAGGTAGACGAACCACGCCGCTGACAACGCCGCAGCGAGCGCACACATCACCAGGACGCGCAGCATGCCGGCGAGCGATGCCGATAGCGAGGCATGGGATTGCTCCGCATCCTGTGCATAGAACCGTTCGGCGACGAGCGTGAGGAAGGCCAGCGTCAGCGCCGCAGCGCCGCTAACGATCACAAGATTCGATGAGACCATCGCGTGAACGAGCGTGGCGGGCGAAAGGGGCTGCAACGCTGTCGCGGCGATCGCCACGGAAAGACAGCCGCACATGGCCACGCCCCACGGCTGCCAGCGAAAAGCCCGGAGTGCGAGACTCAAGGACGGCGCCTCGGCATCGTGCCGGACAAGCTGCTTCACGAAACTTACGCCCCGCTTCCAGCCTGATTCCTGTGCCGGATCAGGTGCCGTGCGTGCCATCGACGGCTGCCATATCGTGACAACCAGCACGTTCAGGCACGCGCTTGCCAGAACCGTGCTCCAGCGCAGATCGATGGGCAGGGTTTTAAACAGGCTCAGGGTGCCGAGCAGACCCGCGAGTCCCAGGGCGGCCCATCCAGCCAGCGAGGTTTCGCCACGTCCAGACGGTCGCTCGCCCAAGTTGATTTCTTCGCCGGCAGGCCGTTCTGACATCAGTATTCCTTACGCACGCGTTACAAATCGGGTGACGTGCAGCCTCCCCGTGGGCATTCGCGATGATCCGCGAGCCGCAATTTAACGCGCCAGCTTAGGATACTCAAGGTTAGTCTGCGAGAGAATCAACGGGCACAAGCAATGCGAAGCGGGACTGTCCTTGTCGCAGCGCGAGTCAGTCAGTCAGTCGTGACCGGCCTCTCCCGAACGCCGTGCGCGCCGTTCCGGATGGAACGCGGCGAGCTGGCGTTGCGAGCAGAGACACGGTAAAGCCCAACTCAATGCCCAAACGACTCCGCTTTCGCGCCAGCCTCTGCCATCACATGCGGACGTGCCGCCTGCTTGAGCAGCAAGGCCACGCACGAAATCAGACCCGCCACCGCGACCATCGCGAAGATGCCGCCAAACGTGAAGTGGCGGCGCGTCAATTCAGCCACGAGGAACGAGCCCGCGATCCCGCCGAAGCGGCCGATCCCCAGCATCCACGCCACGCCCGTACCGCGACCTTGAGTCGGGTAAAACGCGGCGGCAAGCGCCGGCATCGACGACTGTGCGGTATTCATCAGCACGCCGGCGACGAACACGATGAACACCAGCGCGCCGACATTGCCGACCGCCTGGCCGATGAAGTACACGCTCACCGCGGTCAGCGCATAGCAGGCGGCAATGATGCGGTTCGCGTTGAAGCGGTCCATCAGCACGCCGCACAGCACGGCGCCTACGCCGCCGAGCGGGAATAGCGCGGAAATCAGCGTCGCGCGTTGCGGCGTGAGTCCGGCGTCCTTCAGCAGAATCGGCATCCAGTTGATCGACGCGTAGAAGATCACGAGGCCCATGAAGTAGGCAACCCACAGCATCACCGAGCCGATGATGTACGAACGCGAGAGCACCACGCTCATGCCCTTGCCGCCGGTTTGCGGCGCGGTTTCGGTCATGACGAAACTGCCGGCGTTTGCGGCGTCGCTCGAAATGCGCGTCAGCGCTGCGCGAATCCGTTCGACCGGCTTACTGTTGGCCACCATGTAGCGGACCGATTCCGGCATCTTCAGCACCAGCGCGATCAGCAGCACCAGCGGCGTGATACCGCCGAGCAGCAGCACGCTGCGCCAGCCGAAGTGCGGAATCATCCACGCAGCGAGAAAGCCGCCGAAGGCCGCACCCAGCGGAAAGCCGCAGAACATCAGATTGATCAAGGTCGCGCGGCGGCGATCGGGGCAGTACTCGCCCATCATCGTCACGGCGTTCGGCATGGCCGCGCCGAGGCCGACGCCGGTGATGAAGCGCAGGATCGTCAGGTGTTCGATGCTGTTGGAAAAGGCCGAAGCAAAGCAGGCCACGCCGAACAGCAGCACCGAGCCGAGCAGCATCGAACGCCGCCCGAGCCGGTCGGACAGCGGCCCCGAGACGAGCGCGCCGCAGGCGAGGCCGAACAGCGCCGCGCTGAGCACCGGCGCGAGCGCCGGCCGGGCGATGCCCCATTCGGAGATCAGCGACGGTGCAATGAACCCGATCGCGGCTGTGTCAAAACCGTCCAGCAGGACGATGACGAAGCACATGAAAAAGATGAGCCACTGGAACGGCGAGAAAGGATGGTCGTTGATAAACGTTTGAACGTTCACAGCGGTGCTGCGGTTCATGAGGGTCTCCTGACTGCAGAATACGGAAAGGCTTGCCGTTACGGCTCGCCGTGACGGCTTGCCGCAGCGAGCCTTTCTTTTTTACGATCGTACGCCGTTTAGAAGCGGTGCACGATGCCTGCGCCGGCAGCGAACTGGCTGCGCAACGGTGACGGCGTGCTCTGCAAGCCGTCGCCGACGGTTGCGGTGGCCGCGATGATATGCCCCGCAGCCGCAGCCGCAGCCGCAGCCGCAGCCGCAGCCGCCGTGCCGAGCGTGTTGCCGTTGGTGCGCCGGAACGCCTGCGGCGCATAGGGGCCGGCGCGCTTCGGCAGTGCATAGTACTCGGACAGGTTGACCTGCCCTGACTTGCGCGAGGAGAAGGACGGCCCGGACGTTGATGATTTCCGTCTGATTTGTTCGCATAAAGAACATGGATTCTCTCTGAGAACAGGCCGAACTCTAAGTAGTTTGACAACGAGGAGCAACGCGGGATTACCCGACTCTGTTGCAGATGCGCGTCGAATCGGGCAGAGCGCATTGGCTTCGAAAGACTTTCATCTTCACGTTAGTTTTTGAATGCGCATGGGCCGATCATCGGCTACTTGCGTTCATGCCCGTGTTTGCGCTGGCGTTCGTCACGGTTCGTTCGATAGGCTAGCAGCAGGAAGCGCGCGGCCGTGTCGCGCGCCGGAGCGAATGCTGTGAAACAGGGCGGCGTGGCTCAGGCTACTGCGTCGCGCTCAGCTTCCGCCATAACGTCGTCTTGCTGATGCCGAGAGCCTGGCAAACCGCATCGCGGTCGCCGTCGCAGGCGGCGAGGGCGGCGCGGATTTCGTCTGCTTCCACATGACGGCTGCGCTCGCGTAACGTGAGCGCAGCTTTCTTCGTGCGCGCCTGGGGCTGCTCGAAGATTTCAGGTGCGACGGTGCGCAGTACCTCGCGCGTAAAGACGGTTTCTGTGGCGCCGTTTGAGTTCGTGTCCATGTCCGCGTCTGCCAGTTCAACCGCAATCCGTTCGATTACGTTCTGCAATTCACGCACGTTGCCCGGCCACGTGTAACGCTTGAGCGGCTCACCAAGACTGTTAAGCACGCGTGCTGCGGCATCCGCATCGTGTAGCCGTGCCGCCAGCCTGGGCTCGCGCGACGCCGCCTGCAGCAGCAGTTCGACCGCGAGCGGCAGCAGATCGGCGGGCCGCTCGCGCAGCGGCGGCAGGGCGATGCTCAGGATGTTGAGCCGGTAATACAGGTCCGCGCGGAAACCACCCGCCTCGATGCCCTCGGTCAACGCACGATGCGTTGCTGCGACGACCCGGATATCCACTCGCGTCGGCTCGGTCGAACCGAGCCGCACGACCTCGCGCTCCTGCAGCACGCGCAATAGCCGGCTTTGCAACGACAACGGCATCTCGGCGATTTCGTCGAGAAACAGCGTGCCGCGGTGCGCCACTTCGATCAGCCCCGCCTTGCCGCCTTTGCGCGCGCCGGTGAACGCGCCTTCCTCATAACCGAACAACTCGCTCTCGAGCAATGCCTCAGGAAACGCGCCGCAATTGATGGCGACGAAGGCGAAGTCACGCCGCGCGCTCAGCTGATGCATGCTCTGCGCGACCATCTCCTTGCCGGTGCCGCTTTCGCCGAGAATCAGCACGGTGGCGTCCGATTTGGCGTACCGCTGCACGAGCGTGCGGACCCGTTCGATCGAATCGGATACGCCGACGATATCGCCAAGCTGGTAACGCGCGCTGAACTGCTGAACGCGCTGCCGTGAGCGCAAAGTGCGGTCGAGCCGTTCGACCGCGCGCGATTCCTGAAACGTGAGCACGGTGCCTGCCGCCGAACTGCTGCTCGCCAGCGGGCCGCGATGCACGACATAGCTCGCGCCACGTACTGTGCAGAACGTGTCGCCGTCCGCGTCGGGCAAGCTGCCTGCGAGATCCGGTGCGAGGTCAAGCAGCGCGCGGCCCACTGCCTGTGCCGCATCGATGCCGAGCACGCTGGCAAGCCGCTGGTTCATCGCTTCGACGCGCCCTTGCGCATCGAGCGCGACGACGCCGTCGCGCAGATGCTGCAGCAGATTGTCGAGCCGTTGACGGCGAACCGTTTCGCGGCGGGTGGCCTGCGCGACTTCGAGTGCGGTATCGAACGCGGCACGCACCGATGCGCGTGAATACAGAAACACCGCGCCCATGCCGGCGTTCGCCGCGAGATCGGTGACGAGCCCCGGGCCGACCACGACGTCGATACCCCGATCGCGCAGATCGAGAACGACGCTCTCCGCGTCTTGCGCCGACTGATACGAAGCGAACGTCACGTCGATGCCGTACGCGGTGGCGAAGCGGCGCACCTCGTCTGGCGTATCGCCGTGCGTGACGAGCGCGACCTTCGCGCCGTCGCGCCGCGCTCGCGCGAGCGCGTGCATGACGTCGAAACCGGTTGGGTTGATCAGCACGACCGGTACGCCGACGCGCGTTTTCAGATACGCGCCGTTGGAGCCGCCGGCAATCACGACATCCGGACGCCCGGCCCCGACCTCGTCGATCTCGTGCACGGCGTCTTCGAAGCCATGCGAAACGATGCGCAGATCGGCGCGTTCGACGTACTCGCCGGCGATATCGAAGAACAGATCGCGCAGCCGGCTGATACTGACGGCCCAGATGCGGGGGCGCTGCGCGGGGTCGAAGGGTGGCGTGCTCATGGCGGGGGCTCGTTCTCTGGAGGGAGAGGCGGGAAGGATGAGAAGTTCGCCTATTATGCACCTGTCGATTTCGAATTTGAAATTCGATATTTCACTTATGAAATAGGATGGCGATGCAGCGAGGAGACGATTTTTTGTTAAATCAGGCACTTAGCTGCTCGCGTTCCGCCTGGCCCAATCTTTGCGTTGTTAGGCTCCGTTTGCACCGGTCACCGCCTTGAAACCCTGGAAGACAAGCTCGGCGCGCTGATTGCCGCACGAACGCAACCCCCGCAGTTGGAGACGAAATTATGAGTGAAGCCGATAACAGCACGCCGACCGCAGGCGCCTTCAAACCGAAGAAATCCGTGGCGCTGTCCGGCGTGACGGCTGGCAATACCGCGCTTTGCACGGTCGGCAAGACCGGCAACGATCTGCACTACCGCGGCTACGACATTCTCGACATCGCCGGTGCATGCGAATTCGAAGAGATCGCGTATCTGCTGGTCCACGAAAAGCTGCCGACGCAAGCCGAACTGACCGCCTACAAGACCAGGCTCAAGGCGCTGCGCGGTCTGCCCGCGAACGTCAAAGCCGCGCTGGAATGGATTCCGGCCGCCGCGCACCCGATGGATGTGATGCGCACCGGCGTGTCGGTGCTCGGCACCGTGCTGCCGGAGAAAGACGATCACAACCTGCCGGGCGCACGCGACATCGCCGACAAGCTGATGGCCTCGCTCGGGTCGATGCTGCTGTACTGGTACCACTACTCGCACAACGGCAAGCGCATCGAAGTCGAAACCGACGACGATTCGATCGGCGGCCACTTCCTGCACCTGCTGCACGGCGTGGAACCGTCGAAAGAATGGGTCGACGCGATGCATGTGTCGCTGAACCTGTATGCCGAGCATGAATTCAACGCCTCGACGTTCACCGGCCGCGTGATCGCGGGCACGGGCTCGGACATCTACTCGGCGATCACCGGCGCAATCGGGGCGCTGCGCGGCCCGAAGCACGGCGGCGCCAACGAAGTTGCGTTCGAGATCCAGTCGCGCTACCAGACGCCTGACGAAGCCGAAGCCGATATCCGCAAGCGTGTTGAAAACAAGGAAGTGGTGATCGGTTTCGGTCACCCGGTGTACACGATTTCCGATCCGCGCAACAAGGTCATCAAGGAAGTCGCGAAGAAGCTCTCGAAGGAAGCGGGCAACCTGAAGCTGTTCAACATCGCCGAACGACTTGAAACAGTGATGGCAGATGTGAAAAAGATGTTCCCGAATCTCGACTGGTTCAGCGCGGTCTCGTATCACATGATGGGCGTGCCGACGGCGATGTTCACGCCGCTGTTCGTGATCGCCCGTACGGCTGGCTGGAGCGCGCACATTATCGAGCAGCGGATCGACAACAAGATCATCCGTCCGAGCGCGAATTACACCGGTCCCGACGATCTGCCGTTCGTGCCGCTCGCCAAGCGCGTCTAAGGGTGTAAGCACCAAGCCGCAAGCGTTTCTCCTCCATTGCGTCTCATGAGCGCGACGTAATGAAGTTTTGGTCTTGGCTCGCAGGAACCCCGAGCCAAGGCTATTTTTTGCAGCGCATGTTGCGGTGCGCGTTGTGTTTCGTTGATGCGGCGCATCAACGAAACACACTGCGAGCCGGCGCGCCACGGCAAGCTAAACTACACAATTGTCCGATTGACACGCCAGGGGAGCGCCGCTTGAAAGAGGGGCAGCGGATTCTGAAGCACGGCTGCCGCCATCGTCCCCGGATCATTATTGTTTTGTCCCCTACGCCATGAATACTGCCAACCGCAAACGCCTTCCCGGTACCCAGCTGGATTTCTTCGACACGCGTGCCGCGGTCGATGCGATCGAGCCCGGCGCCTATGACAAGCTGCCGTACACCTCGCGCGTGCTGGCCGAAAACCTCGTGCGCCGCTGCGATCCGGTAACGTTGACGGCGTCGCTCAAGCAGATCGTCGAACGCAAGCGCGAGCTGGATTTTCCGTGGTTCCCGGCGCGCGTGGTGTGCCATGACATTCTCGGCCAGACCGCTCTGGTCGACCTCGCCGGCCTGCGCGATGCGATCGCCGCGCAAGGCGGCGATCCCGCGATGGTCAACCCGGTCGTGCCGACGCAGCTCGTGGTGGATCACTCGCTCGCCGTCGAGTGCGGCGGTTTCGATCCGGATGCGTTCGCGAAGAACCGCGCCATTGAAGATCGCCGCAATGAAGACCGCTTCGACTTCATCAACTGGACCAAGCGCGCGTTCAAGAACGTCGACGTGATTCCGCCGGGTAACGGCATCCTGCATCAGATCAACCTGGAGCGCATGAGCCCGGTGGTACAGGTGAAAGACGGCGTGGCCTTCCCCGATACGCTGGTCGGCACCGATTCGCATACGCCGATGGTGGACGCGCTCGGCGTGATCGCGATCGGCGTGGGTGGTCTCGAAGCGGAGAGCGTGATGCTGGGCCGCGCGTCATATATGCGCCTGCCGGATATCGTCGGCGTGGAGCTCACGGGCAAGCCGGCTGAGGGCATTACCGCGACCGACGTCGTGCTCTCGCTGACCGAATTTTTGCGCCGGGAAAAAGTGGTCGGCGCGTACCTCGAGTTCTACGGCACGGGCACGGCCAACCTGACGCTCGGCGATCGCGCGACGATCGCCAACATGGCGCCCGAATTCGGCGCGACGGCGGCGATGTTCTACATCGACGAGCAGACCATCAAGTACCTCAAGCTCACCGGCCGCGACGATGAACTCGTCAAGCTGGTCGAGACCTATGCGAAGGAAACCGGCCTGTGGGGCGATACGCTGAAGCACGCCGAGTATGAGCGCGTGCTGAAGTTCGATCTGTCTACCGTGGTGCGCACGCTGGCGGGGCCGTCGAACCCGCATCGCCGTTTGCCGGTGTCCGAGTTGGCCGCGCGCGGTATCAGCGGCAAGGTGGAGAACGAGCCGGGCCTGATGCCGGACGGCGCGGTGATCATCGCTGCGATCACGAGCTGCACGAACACCAACAATCCGCGCAATATGATCGCCGCCGGTTTGCTGGCGCGTAACGCCAATCAGCGCGGACTGACCCGCAAGCCGTGGGCGAAGACTTCGCTCGCGCCGGGGTCGAAGGCGGTCACGCTGTATCTGGAAGAGGCGGGCCTGTTGCCGGAATTGGAGCAATTGGGCTTTGGCGTGGTCGCGTATGCATGCACGTCGTGCAACGGCATGTCGGGTGCGTTGGATCCGGTGATCCAGAAGGAAATCGTCGATCGCGATCTGTACGCGACGGCTGTGCTGTCTGGCAATCGTAACTTCGACGGCCGTATTCATCCGTATGCGAAGCAGGCCTTTTTGGCGTCGCCGCCGCTGGTGGTAGCCTACGCGATTGCAGGCACGATCCGCTTCGATATCGAGAAGGATGTGCTTGGCGTCGACGCTGACGGCAATGCGATCAAGCTCAAAGACATCTGGCCGTCGGATGAAGAGATCGACGCGATCGTCGCGTCGAGCGTGAAGCCGGAACAATTCCGCAAGGTGTATGAGCCGATGTTCGCCGTCTCTGTCGATACGGGTGAGAAGGCCGATCCGCTGTATGACTGGCGTCCGATGAGCACTTATATTCGCCGTCCGCCCTATTGGGAAGGCGCGCTTGCCGGCGAGCGCACGCTGAAGGGCATGCGTCCGCTGGCTGTGCTGGGCGACAACATCACGACCGACCACCTGTCGCCGTCGAATGCGATTCTGGCGGACAGTGCGTCGGGTGAGTACCTTGCCAAGATGGGCTTGCCGGAAGAGGACTTCAATTCGTATGCAACGCACCGTGGCGATCACCTGACCGCGCAGCGCGCGACCTTCGCGAATCCGACGCTGAAGAACGAGATGGTGCTGGAAGACGGCAAGGTGAAGGCCGGTTCGTTGGCCCGCATCGAACCCGAGGGCAAGGTGACACGCATGTGGGAAGCGATCGAAACCTACATGGAGCGCAAGCAGCCGCTGATCGTGATTGCCGGGGCCGACTACGGTCAGGGTTCGTCGCGCGACTGGGCAGCGAAGGGCGTGCGTCTTGCCGGCGCGGAAGCGATTGTTGCCGAAGGGTTCGAGCGGATTCACCGCACGAATCTGGTGGGCATGGGCGTGTTGCCGCTGGAATTCAAGCCTGGCGTGAATCGTCTTACGCTGGCGATCGACGGCACTGAGACCTTCGATGTGATCGGCGAACGCAAACCGCGCGCCGACCTCACGCTCGTGATTCATCGCAAGAGCGGTGAGCGCGTGGAGGTGCCGGTGACGTGCCGCCTGGATACGGCGGAAGAGGTGTCGATCTATGAAGCCGGCGGTGTGTTGCAACGCTTCGCGCAGGACTTTCTTGAATCGACGAAGGCGGCGGCTTAAGGCTTTTGAGCTTCTCTCATCAGGACACTACTTTTATGGCCCACAAACCTCAGATCAAGATTCCGGCGACGTACATGCGCGGCGGCACCAGCAAAGGCGTGTTCTTTCGGCTGCAGGATTTGCCGGAGGCGGCCCAGGTGCCGGGCGCCGCGCGCGACGCGCTGCTGATGCGTGTGATCGGCAGCCCGGACCCGTATGGCAAGCAGATTGACGGCATGGGCGGCGCGACTTCCAGCACGAGCAAGACGGTCATCATCGCGAAGAGCAGCAAGCCTGACCATGACGTGGACTATCTTTTCGGGCAGGTTGCTATCGATACGGCTTTCGTCGATTGGAGCGGCAATTGCGGGAATCTTTCTGCTGCGGTGGGGCCGTTTGCGATCAGCGCAGGTCTCGTCGATGCGAGCCGGATTCCGCAGAACGGTGTGGCTGTCGTGCGTATCTGGCAGGCGAATATCGGTAAGACGATCATCGGCCATGTGCCTATTACCGATGGCGCTGTGCAGGAAACCGGCGACTTTGAACTCGATGGCGTGACGTTTCCGGCTGCTGAGGTTCAGCTTGAGTTTCTGGACCCCGCTGCCGAAGAGGAGGGCGCGGGCGGCGCGATGTTCCCGACGGGCAATCTGGTCGACGATCTCGAGGTGCCGGGTGTCGGCACACTGAAGGCGACAATGATCAATGCCGGTATCCCGACCATTTTCGTGGATGCTGAATCGATCGGTTATAAGGGTACCGAACTACAGGGTGCCATCAATAGCGACGACAAGGCGCTCGCGATGTTCGAAACCATTCGCGCGCATGGTGCGGTGCGTATGGGGCTGATCAAGAACATTGATGAGATCGCGACGCGGCAGCATACGCCGAAGGTTGCTTTTGTCGCCAAGCCTGCCGACTACGTGGCTTCCAGCGGCAAGCGTGTTGCCGCGAGTGACGTCGATCTGCTGGTGCGGGCAATGTCGATGGGTAAGCTGCATCACGCGATGATGGGGACGGCGGCTGTTGCGATTGGTACGGCAGCGGCGATTTCAGGGACGTTGGTGAATCTTGCCGCGGGAGGTGGGGCGCGCGATGCGGTGCGGTTTGGACATCCGTCGGGGACGCTGCGAGTGGGGGCCGAAGCTCGAGAGGAAGGCGGCGAGTGGATGGTCACCAAAGCCATTATGAGCCGGAGTGCGCGGGTGTTGATGGAGGGGTGGGTGAGGGTGCCGGGGGAATGAGTTAACGGTTGCCGGCCCGGCATAGTTTGACCCCAGGCGAGCATTGGCGCATCCAATGGCTTCGAACAATCGCGCTACGGCAAAGCGCGACGTGTGCTGGATTTCTTGGGGCCATAGGCTCCACTCAGTGAGGTTTGACTATCTCACACGACAGTTTAAAAGCGATGCAGTTGGCAAGAGAGGCCAAAGCCGCAAGTTACATGGCGACGAACGACCGAAACTGGCCGCAATGAGGCCGGCGATGACCGGCTCAGGATGATCCACAGCGGTCAATTCAACAATTGGGAAGCAGACATTCAACGCTCCGGTTCAGCGGCGGCCCGCACAGCGGACCGTTCGCTGCAACCGATTGTCAGGCCGGCCTCACTGACGCACATAGCGCAAGTGCGTGGCGGCTGGACCATCAAGAACCCTGTCAATGCGAAACTGCGGCCCTGGCTCGCCCAGGTTCTCGAAGAGACGCCGCCCACCGCCGAACAACACGGGTGACAAGGCGATTTCCAGCTCGTCAACGACACCCATGGTCAGGTATTGCTGGATCACATCGGCTCCACCCGCGATACGAATATCACGACTGCCTGCGGATTCCCGAGCCAGCTCAAGGGCACGCTCCGGCCCGTCATTGATGAAGTGGAAGATCGTCCCACCCGGGCGCACCCAGGGTTCGCGTTTCTCGTGCGTAAGAACGTATACCGGTGTGTGAAACGGAGCCTCCTCCGGCCAGGCGCGCTCGCCTTGCTCGAACATTCGCTTGCCCATAATGTTGGCGCCGATGCGCTCCGTTGTGCTGCGAAGCAGGTCATTGACCGGGCCAGTCTCTCCCTCTGGTCCGAGCTTGTGGTTCTCGCGGAAGTACTGTTGATTGAAGATCCAGGCCATCAGCGCACCCCACTTGGCGCCCCAGTTCTTGTACTCAGGCGTGTCCCAATTCTCCATGGTCATTCCTTCCGGTGCCATGTAGCCATCGAGGCTAAGTCCAATGTTGACGAATACTTTACTCATGATTCTCCTCTCGCAGGTTCGGATGTCGGCCTAACTTTAATATAGGGCGACAGTTTTGCGCCCTAATTTCGACGACTGGACTTCCCTCATCGGCAATCGAGTCTCGCGCGCCGATACTGAATCGGCGCGACGCCACGAGTCGATTTGAAGGCGCGGCTGAAGGAAAATTCTGACTGGTATCCAACGCGCGCCGCGATATCGCGAAGTCGCAGATCGGTCTGCTCGAGCAGTTGAGCGGCAATCCCCATGCGCCAGCGCGTTAGATAGCTGTGCGGTGGTTCACCTACTGAGTTGCTGAAGTTGCGGGCGAACGCAGCGCGCGACAAACCAGCTTCTTTGGCGAGATCCTCCAGTGTCCACGCACGTTCGGGTGCTTCGTGTATGTGCGCGAGAACCCGTGTGATGTGCGGCGAACGCAGCGCCGAAAACCAGTCGTTTGTTGCCGGAGATGCAGCGTCGGCCCAATCGCGCATGAAGTAGACGAACAAGGACGAGAGCAGGTTACGAACCACGATCTGATTCCCGAAGTTTGGCGTCTCCACTTCGTTACGAAGCATCCGCAACGTGTCGCATAGCGGTGAACATCCAGGTTCCATTCCAGCGCGGAGCGACACGGCTTGTGGTAGCGCCCGCAGAGCGGGAAGCACCAAGTGCTGATCTACGTCGAACTGGCCGCAAATCAGCGTGGTGGCCTTTGGGTCGCGGTCGACGACCCCATCACGCCTAGCCAGGAACGTTTCCAGCGGCATGGCTTTGCCTCGCCCAGAATGCGCCACTTCATGCGCACTGCCACGCGGGAACAAGACTAGTTCACCAGCCTGCAATTCCATCGTTTTCGTCTCGGGTTGGCGCACGAAAGCACGCCCTTCCGCCACGAAGTGGAACACCACGGCGTTGCGAGGTTGCACCTCGAACCCCCATGGGCCTGCCACGCGTGTGCGCACCAGCACCAAGCCGTCGGCCCGGACTGCTTTCAACCAACCGTTCAACGCATTCATGACCGTATCCTAGCAGAATGAGACGAATTGCTATGTTTTATCACCATATTGGTATGGATCATCTTCCAAAGAACGTTTCCAATGAGAGCTACAAAACACGGAGGCGAAATCATGAACAGGGATCACGTCCTACAAGTGCTTGACACTATCTACGAGAAGATCTTCAACAAGGGCCAGGCGAACCTGTATCCGGATTTCGTGAGCGGGCCATATATTCAACACAATCCGCTTTTTCCAGATGGGCTCGACGGCATCTTGGGCTACATCAAGCAGGCCGGGCGCATTCCATGCGAGGTTAAACGCATTGCGATAGATGGCGATCTTGCTTTTGTGCACGTGCGCTACCGCCTCCTTCATCACTCGGTCCGATCAGCGACGCCGACCTTGTCGCAACGCTGCCAGGTTTCACGAACGCTTACGCCGAAGTCAACGGTATCCGCCTGCACTACGTGGAAGGTGGTACCGGCGCCCCGCTGATCCTACTGCCGAGCTGGCCGCAGATTTGGTGGGAATTCAAGCGCGTACTGCCGCCGCTCGCCGAACGCTATCGCGTGCTCGCCGTCGATTTTCGCGGCATGGGCAGCTCGGACAAACCCGACGACGGTTACGACAAGAAGACCATGGCGTCGGACATCCACGCCCTCGTATCCCAGCTTGACCTAGGTCCGGTGAATATCGCTGGCAACGATGTCGGCGCGAGGGTGGCCTACAGTTTTGCCGCTAACCATCCAGAGGCTACGCGTAAGCTGGTGATGATGGACTCGCCGCATCCATTCGCGGTATTCGAGCAGATTCCTCTGCTTCCAGCGCCGGGTACCTACGATCTGGAAAATCCGGCGCGCGCGGTACATCCGTGGTGGTTTGCTTTCAACCAGATTCCAGGACTGTCAGAACGAGTGTTCGCGGGCCGCTACGGCATCGTGCAGGATTGGCTGTTCGACTACCTGGCAGCCGACAGGACAGCAATCACCGCGCACGACCGCGCGGTGTATACGGCAGCTTACGACAGCGCGGATGCGCTACGCGCAGCCAACAGCTGGTTCTCCTCCTTTGCAACTGACATCGCTGATGTTGGCGGCTATGCGCCGCTGACTATTCCGGTGCTCGGGCTAGGCGGTATCAGCTACGACTTCCTCGCTGCTTTCCTTGGCACGGCTGCCCCTGACGCGACAGTGTTAAAGCTACCGAATACCGGGCACTGGATTCCAGATGAGCAACCGGAAGAAACCGTGCGGCATCTCAATAGATTCTTCGGATGAACATTCACATGCGCTAGTGATTGACCTCTCTCAGCACGTCTATGAACGCCCGCAGACCAGCAGGCACCTCGTACTCCCGTCACGCACCCGGGCGCGGGGTGCTAGCCACGCGCCTCACAACCGCATCAAGATCGTTGACGGGGCCCACCCGGATCTCCAGATCGATCCGATCTTCCGCCATATCTCGTACGAAGTCCGAAAGAACAAGATCGACCTGAAGGCCGGCATTGAGCGACAACAGCTCGGGTATGAGTGGAAGGATTTGTGAACCACTAGAGACCGGCAGTCATTTTTCTCGTGTCCAAAGGATAGCGTGCGACGTGGAGTTACCCGCGATCTGGCCGCTCTCGGTGATCCCGACAGCTTCGCTGAAGTTGTCCCCGGGGAGCGTGCCCAGGTCGGTCATCACCCCGTGTTCGAACAGAAAGGCGTGCGGCAAGTACGGGTTGGTTCCGGGATCCGACTCGCCGACCACCTGGCCGCGATTGTTGATCCCAAAAGCGTTACTGTCGTTGCGACCGGGGAGCGTGCCCAGGTCAGTCATCACCCCGTTTTCAAACAGAAAGCCGTGCACGGCCCCGCTTGCGGTAGACGATATGCCGATCACCTGGCCGCGATTGTTGATCCCCTGAGCATGGCTGTTGCCGTTACTACCCTGGAGCGTGCCCAGGTCAGTCATCACCCCGTGTTCATACAGAAAGGCGTGCGCGTACCCACCTGCGATGGACGAATAGCCGACCACCTGGCCGCGATTGTTGATCCCCAAAGCTCCGCTATCGCTGCCACCGGGGAGCGTGCCCAAGTCGGTCACCACCCCGTTTTCAAACAGAGCAGCGTGAACGTACCCGCGCAGGTTGGACGCTAAACCAACCGCCTGGCCGCGCTCGTTGATCCCGGCAGCTCCGCTGACGTCGCCGCCGGGGAGCGTACCCAGGTCGGTCATCACCCCGTGTTCGAACAGAAAGGCGTGCGAGTTCCCGCGTGCGGTGCTAGAGGAACCGACCACCTGGCCGCGATTGTTGACCGCGAAAGCTGTGCTATCGCTGCCACCGGGGAACGTGCCCAGGTCTGTCACCCCCCCTTTTTCAAACAGACAAGCGTGCGTGTTCCCGCCCGCGGTGATCGAATAGCCGACCACCTGGCCGCGCTCGTTGATCCCGAGAGCGTTGCTGTAGTTAAAGCCACCGGGGAGCGCGCCGAGATCTTTGATGATGAGACTTTGGCCTGCGGCAGGCTGGAATGCAGCGACCGCGATCAGAGTGAAAACAATCAGGGCGCGGCGAACATGGCGCACATTGCCAATCACCTTGCATGCGGATTGCATAGTGATCCCCTTTCCTGGAATAAAACCTGGATCGCGATAAATTCATATGCGGCACAACGGGGCACACCTTGCGTCTCGATATAGGCGCAGATCGAAATAAAGTTGAGTCTTTTTTGCAAATAAAAATCTGCTATATATGCCGTTCGCGCATCTGTATCAGGATAAATTGCGCTGGCTTGCATCGGAAAGCGGCCATGGTTAGTTCGGATTGCTGACCGGCACAACCCAGACGTTAGAGCTGATCCACCATGGGTCGCCGTGATCAATGACGAGATAGCCTGTTATCCGCTTCCCGTGTTGGAGATTAGAATATGTACGCAGATAGAAGTTACGGACCACTCTAGTCTATGGAGTACCTTTTTTCAACTTATTAAATAGCGAGGCAAATTAATGACAATGCAAAATTGCGATGACTGCCTTTGCTCGATAGCGGGTTAAACGCATTTCCTTATACACAAATCGACGTGCCTGGAATCGATGCTGGATAGCAAATCAGCCAGGAGGGGGTTGTTAACAATGCGGATTTCGCGTTTACTCTCGGATTTTCGGCATGAAGACTCGAGACGACGCGGGAGCATGGGTGGACGAGGAATTTGAGACGCTGGATTTGGGTGATCCACGGCGAGACCGGCGCGCGAAGGAGCTGGTCAAGCGGTTCGCCAGCCGGCCCACGGCCAGCATTCCGGGCGCGTGCGAAGGCTGGGCCGAGACGATGGCGGCATATCGTTTTCTGGGCAATGAGCGCATCGACTGGCGCGACATGATGCAGCCGCATTGGGACCGTACCACGACGCGCATGGGGCAGTTGCCGGTGGTGCTTTGCATTGCCGATACGACAGAGCTGAACTTTAACGGTCAGGACATTGAAGGGGCCGGCCCGCTCAGTTATGAAGCACAGGTGGGCATGTATCTTCACGCGACCTATGCGGTGACACCGGATCGGGAGCCGCTGGGTGTGATGAACGCATGGATGTGGGCGCGCGAACCACGCGATGCAAACGGCAGGCGTGGCGGTGTCAGGGAAAGTGTGCGGTGGGTCGAAAGCTATGAGATCGTGGCCGAACAGGCACGGGCCCTGCCTGACACGCGACTGGTGTATGTGGCCGATCGTGAAGGCGACATCGCCGCGCTCATGCAGCGTGCGCAGGAACTGGGTGAACCGGCGGACTGGCTGATGCGCTCGCAGCACAATCGCGCCCTGAAGGGCGAAGCGAATTTGTGGGAGACGGTGCACGCCAGTGAGGTGGTCGGCCACATCAGCTTCGTGCTGCCCGGGCGCAGCGGCCAGAAGGCGCGTGAAGTGAGGCAGGAACTGCGTAGCCAGCGCATCACGCTGCCCGGGCGTGCCGGTGTCACGCTCACCTGCCTCGAGGCGTATGAAGTGGATGCGCCAGCGGGTGTGAAGCCCGTCATCTGGCGTCTTGTGACCAACCGCGAAGCGGGCGATGCGCATGCGCTCATCGAACTCGTTGACTGGTACCGCGCGAGGTGGGAAATAGAAATGTTCTTCAACGTCCTGAAGAACGCCTGCCGGGTTGAAGCGCTGCAACTCTCACAGATGGAGCGCGTGGAGAAGGCGCTCGCGCTGTACATGGTCGTATCGTGGCGTATCGCACGGCTCATGCGTGTCGGCAGAACCTGTCCGGAGCTGGACGCGTCGTTGTTCTTCGCGGCTGACGAGATACACGGCGCTCACGTGCTCTGTAAGAAGGCGCGTCCGAAAAAACCACCGACGCTCAGCCAGGTGATACGGATGATCGCGTCACTGGGAGGATTCCTCGGGCGCAAGAGCGACGGCGAACCGGGCGCGAAGACGCTGTGGATTGGCATGCAGCGAGTCATGGATGCTGTGATCACCATTCAGATCTTGCGCGACGGTTACGACACTTCTGTATAACGAAATGGGTTAAACGATCGCTCGGGTTTGAGCGTTCGACTCGATGGACCCATCTCCCAATTCCGGTTGCTACGACGTTGCAGGTGAGTCCTCGATTGGCGCGGGTTGCAATGTTTGTGCGCATTCGCGGCATGGCTGCCGAGATCGGCGCGCGCCTGCGCGTGATGATCGATGAAGGCGAGTTGCCGCCGAGTGCCAGGATCGACGAAAAGGAACTGTGTGTCACCTTCGACGTATCGAAAACGCCTTTGCGGGAGGCGCTGAAGGTGCTCGTCTCCGAAGGATTGGTCACGCATCGCCAGTACATTGGCTATCGGGTGGCGCCGATCGATCTCGCCGATCTCAACGCAACGTTCGAACTGCTGCATGGACTCGAGACGAGTTATTAGCCGTTCGCGACCCGTGAAGGTTTATCCGTCTTGGCTCGCGCACCAGACGCTCGTGGGTGATGAACACGACTGTCTAGGTCGACAGGCCTCGTCGCACTATCTGCGCAGGACGAGTCGACTATTGAGCGGCGGATGTCTGCGCCGGTTTCCAGGCGATGTGTGGTGGCGAGCTTTCGGTGATTTGACGACTGGCTTGCGATCGAAGCCTTCGAAAGCCCATGGCGCAGCGCGATCATTTCAAATGGCTGTTGCGCCAGTCACGCGGCGTCACGCCAAAGCGTGCATAAAACCAGTTCGTGAAGGAACCCTGCTGTGAATAGCCTAGCAGTGCGGAAACCCGCCCGATGGGATAGCGTGGGTTGCTCATATAGCGCACGGCAAGTTCGCCCCTGACTTCCTCGACCAGACGCGAGAAGCTGGTATGCGCCAGTTCAAGTTGGCGCTGCATGGTGCGAACGCTCAGACATAAATGGCGGGCAACCCGCTCGACGGTGGCCTGCTCGAGGGGCAGCAACAGGTAGATCGCCTTGCGCACTTCCAGCGCGGTCGAATCGACACCCGTCACATTGAGCGAATCCGCGAGGCTCTCGGCATATCGCACCAGTTCCGGGTCAGCGGCGGGATTCGGGTAGTCGAGATCGGCGGCCGCGCACACGAAGCCGTTGAAATCGCTGCCAAACTCCAACGGACAGCCGAAGAACCGTCGATGAAAAGTCAGGTCTTTCGGTGCTTGATGAACAAAATGGACGGAGCGTGGTTTCCAGTGATCACCAAGCAGGGCGCTGGAGTGGCGCCAGAGGACACCGACCGTGAGTTCGATCGCCTGATTCGTTGGGGTACCCGGTTCGACGACCAGTTCTTCCCGAATTGTGACCGTTTCGCCCGCGTCCTCGACGTACACAGCCAGGGCTTCGTTTAGCAAATGCCGGTATTCGGCTGTGGCCAGCAACACCTCGCGCAGCGTGCGTTTGTGCGCGAGCAGGACATTGACCACACCGGTACCGAACTTCTGCCGGGTCTCGGCCATTTGCAGCGCGAAAGTCGGGCATGACGCTTTTTCGGCCGTAAGTTCCAGCAGCCGGCACGCGGCGGCTGCCTGAATGCGATCGTCCGGATTCGCAAGCGCCGCGGTATCGATCCCGACCTGCTGCGCAAGCTCGACCGGGTTCAGTCCGACCCGCCGCGTCACATCGAAGTAGCCGCTCATGGCTACCGAGCGCAGCATCGATTCCATCGTTATGCCTCCGCACGCATCTTACGGGCAGCGCCTTGCCGTCCGGTAATGAAAATGCCTCCCGCGCGCAAATACTGGTGTTAACGCGCAGTGGCATGAAATGCTAAAAGGATGGCGCCCAATCACAAAAGTGTAACGCAGGATTGCCGTATCGTGAGATCTCAACGGTTCATCATGTTCCGACCAGTTTTGATTCGGCCAGCCGTGTCGCACGCGTCGGAATACCGTCCCCCTATTGGAGAACACGATGCAATTCCTCGACGATTCGCTGCACCCCGAGAACCAGGACAAGGTTGTCATCACGACTGCTCCGTACGGCCCGGAATGGATGCCCGAGGACTTTCCGGAAGACATTCCGGTGACGATGGAGGAGCAGATCCA
This sequence comes from Paraburkholderia phytofirmans OLGA172, assembly GCF_001634365.1. Classification (NCBI taxonomy): domain Bacteria; kingdom Pseudomonadati; phylum Pseudomonadota; class Betaproteobacteria; order Burkholderiales; family Burkholderiaceae; genus Paraburkholderia; species Paraburkholderia phytofirmans. Next base: position 2,893,783 of record NZ_CP014579.1, on the reverse strand, counting down.
GAAGGCCGTCGATTGCTACAACGCTGGCGCGACCGTCCTGCACCTGCACGTGCGTGAACTGGATGGCAAGGGCTCCAAGCGCCTGTCGAAATTCAACGAACTCATCGCGGGTGTGCGCGCGGCCGTGCCGGACATGATCATCCAGGTCGGAGGTTCGATCTCGTTCGCGCCGGAAGACGACGGCCAGGCTGCGAAGTGGCTGTCCGACGACACGCGTCACATGCTGGCCGACCTCGACCCGAAGCCCGATCAGGTGACGGTGGCGATCAACACCACGCAGATGAACATCATGGAGTTGCTCTATCCGGAATACCTGGAAGGCACGTCGCTGGCCAATCCCGCGCTCATGGCTGCCTACAGTGAAATGACGGTGCCCGCGGGTCCGGGCTGGGTTGAGGAACACCTGCGACGCCTGCAGGCATCGGGCATCCAGCCGCACTTCCAGCTCACCGGCATCCATGCGCTCGAAACGCTCGACCGCCTGGTGCGCAAGGGCGTCTACAAGGGGCCGCTGAACCTGACGTGGATCGGAATCGGCGGCGGCTTTGACGGTCCGAACCCGCACAACTTCTTCAACTTCGTTCACCGTGCGCCGGACGGCGGCACGGTCACGGCCGAGTCGTTGCTGAAGAACGTCCTGCCGTTCAACATGATGGCGATGGCCATGGGCCTGCATCCTCGCTGCGGCATCGAAGACACGATCATCGACCAGCACGGCAACCGCATGACCTCGGTGCAGCAGATCGAGCAGTGCGTGCGCGTGGCCCGCGAACTGGGCCGCGAGATCGCAAGCGGTAAGGAGGCGCGCGAGATCTACAAGATCGGCGTGCAGTACAACACGGTCGACGAGACACTCGCGGCCAACGGCATGGCACCGAACCGGAAGGCAGGCGTTAAGAACCTGCCGCTGCGCGCGGCGTAAGGGATGGGTACGCGGCTGACGCTTCGCGGATGTCGGGTTTCAAAGGTAGGGCTCTCCGGTATGCCGGGGAGGGTTGCACGGTAGCCATAAAGGCCCCTTTGCCCTGCAAGGCAAAGGCGGCCGCCAACGAGCTGGACACGAAGGAGACGACTCATGTTCACGCATGCTGAGCCCACCACGGCCGATGTTTCGACGACGCAGAAAGACGTGCGCGCCTATGCGTGGGTGGTATTTGCCCTGACGGTGGGGTTGCTGCTCTCCGACTACATGTCGCGGCAGGTGTTGAATGCGGTGTTCCCGATGCTCAAGGCCACATGGAACCTTTCCGACACCCGCCTGGGTTCGCTGAGCAGTGTAGTCGCGCTGATGGTCGGCGTGCTCACCTTTCCGCTCTCGGTGCTCGCCGACCGCTGGGGCCGCGTGAAGAGCATTGTGCTGATGGCGGCGATGTGGAGTCTCGCGACGCTCGGCTGTGCGCTCTCGACGAGCTATCACGAGATGCTGCTCGCGCGCGCCTTCGTCGGTATCGGTGAAGCCGCCTATGGCAGTGTCGGCATCGCGGTTGTGCTCAGCATCTTTCCGGCACGTCTGCGCTCCACGCTCACCGCCGCGTTCATGGCCGGAGGGGCGTTCGGTTCAGTGCTGGGCATGGCGCTCGGGGGGACAGTCGCGGCTCACCTGGGCTGGCGCGCGGCGTTCGGCGCAATGGCGGCCCTGGGGATCGTGCTGCTGGTTTTCTACCGGTTTGCCGTCACCGAAAAACAGCTAGCGCGGCTGCAGCCTGCAAGTGTGATCAGGCAAGCGCAGGGCGACCGTGTGTGCATGAGCGTCCGCGCGCTGATGAAAGGCCTCTTTTCGACGAAGTCAGTCGTGTGCGCCTACGTCGGCAGCGGTATCCACCTGCTGGTCCCAGCCGCCGTATGGGCATGGATGCCCAGCTTCCTGAACCGCTACTACGGCATGTCTACCGGCAAGGCGGCAATGAGCGCGGCAGTGTTCGTGCTGGCGACCGCTTTCGGCATGGTGGTATGCGGAATGCTGACCGACCGGCTCAGCAAGCATGAGCGGGAAAGGAAGTGGAGCACCGCCGTCGCCTTCTGTCTGATCTGCTTCGTGCTGCTCACGATCGGTTTCCGGATGCCGGTGGGTCCGGCACAACTCGTCGTGATTGGAGCCGGCATGTTCTTCAGCGCAGGCGCGACCGGCCCCTCGGGTGCGATGGTGGCGAACCTCACCCCGCCGTCGATCCATGCGTCGGCGTTTGCCACCCTGACGCTGGCGAACAACCTGCTGGGGCTGGCACCCGCTGCCGTCCTGACGGGCATCGTGGCCGACCGGATCGGGCTGCTCGGCGCGTTGCAACTCGTACCGTTTGCACCTCTCGCCGCGGCAATCGCCTTCTTCATCGGCAAGCGGAACTATGGTGTCGACCTCGATCGGTTGAGTGCTCTTCGTGAACAGGCCGGGGCTGACCCGACGGTCGCCCGCGAGCTTCAGACCTGGCAAGTGAGCCTGAGAGCAGAACGGGCCACCCCATCACAGGCCAAATAAATTTGCAGTTCGAGTAATGAATAGGAGATTTGACATGGCGAAAGCAGTGCGCTTCCATGAAACCGGCGGTCCCGAAGTTTTGCGCTACGAAAACGTTGAAGTGGGCGACCCCGGCCCCGGACAGGTTCGCTTGCGCCATGAGGCAGTGGGCCTGAATTTCGCCGACACCTATTTCCGCACGGGCCTGTACCCCGTGCCGCTGCCTGCGGGCATGGGTGTCGAGGCTGCAGGTGTGGTCGAGGCAATCGGTTCCGACGTGACCAACGTCGCGGTCGGCGATCGCGTGACCTACACGGGATTTCTCAACACACTCGGCGCCTACAGCACTGAACGCCTGATCCCGGCGGCCCCGCTCATCAAGCTGCCGGATGCGATCTCCTGCGAAACGGCGGCCGGCATGACGATGCGAGGCCTGACCTCGTCGTACCTGATGCGCCGCATTCATGACTTCAGGGCGGGCGACACTATCCTGCTGCATGCCGCCGCCGGCGGTGTCGGCCTGATTGTGTCGCAATGGGCGAAGCTGCTGGGTCTCACCGTGATCGGCACGGTGTCAAACGAGGCCAAGGGCGAGGTGGCCCGTGCGCATGGCTGCGATCACATCGTTTACTACAGCCGGGAGGACGTCGCGAAGCGCGTGCGCGAACTGACCAACGGCGTGGGCGTGGACGTCGTGTTCGACAGCGTCGGCAAGGATACCTTCGAGGCGTCGCTCGATTCGCTCAGGCGCCGTGGCTTGATGGTCTGCGTCGGCACGGCGTCCGGGCCGATCCCGCCGTTCAATCCACAGATTCTGGCAATGAAGGGCTCGCTCTACCTGACGCGCCCCGCGCTGGCGGACTATATCGCCGACCCCGCCGAGAAGGACGAACTCGCCGGCGAACTCTTCGGGCATGTCGCCGCGGGCCGCATCAAGATCGAACTCAACCAGCGTTACGCGCTGGAGGATGCGGCGCAGGCCCACCGCGACCTCGAAACGCGCAAGACGACCGGCTCATCGGTCTTCGTCATCTGAGGAGCGGGCCATGCGAGTCGAACAATTGACGTGTGCCATCGGTGCCGAACTGATCGGGGTGAATCTCGCCGATGCCATCCACGATGACAGCCTGTTTGCCGGGATCCGGGCGGCGCTGCTTGAGCACAGGGTGCTGTTCCTGCGCGACCAGGCTATCTCGCGCGCCGAGCACGTCGCATTCGCGCGTCGTTTCGGCGCGCTGGAAGACCATCCCGTCGCGGGCAGCGATCCCGAGCATCCGGGCCTCGTGCGCATCTACAAGAACCCGGATCAACCCAACGACCGGTATGAAAACGCGTGGCACGCGGATGCCACCTGGCGCGAGGCGCCGCAGTTCGGCGCTGTCCTGCGCTGCGTGGAGTGCCCGCCCGTCGGGGGCGACACGATGTGGGCGAACATGGTCCTCGCCTACGAGAACCTGCCGGACCACGTCAAGACCCAGATCGCGGACCTGCGCGCCCGCCACAGCATCGAGGCGAGCTTCGGTGCCGCGATGCCGATCGAAAAACGTCTCGCTCTTAAGGCGCAATTCCCGGACGCGGAGCATCCGGTCGTGCGCACGCACCCGGAGACCGGTGAGAAGGTGTTGTTCGTGAGTGCCTTCACCACCCATTTCACCAATTACCACACGCCGGCGCGGGTGCGCTTCGGGCAGGACGCCAATCCGGGCGCGGGTGACCTGCTGCGCTATCTCATCAGCCAGGCCTACATCCCCGAGTACCAGGTCCGCTGGCGCTGGAAACCCGATAGCATCGCGATCTGGGACAACCGCAGCACGCAGCACTATGCAGTAATGGACTATTCGCCGTGTCACCGCAAGATGGAGCGCGCCGGAATTATCGGTGACAGGCCGTACTGATCGGGCAGCAACCATCTTGCATGAGATCGGAGTAAGCGCTTTGCAGGGGACCAGCGTAACGCGTTAAAGCGCGAACTCTGGCCGACAGCTGAAGCGCTAACTCCGATCGACAGGAGACCGCTTCATGACTCTCGATATGACACCAACCATCCTGATGGTGCCGGGCTTACGCGACCACGTCGCGGAGCATTGGCAAACGCTGCTGGAGCAAAAGTTGCCCAAGGCGGCCTCGGTGCCGCCGCTCGAGCACGACAAGCTCAGTTGTGCGGCACGCGTTGCAGCGCTCGATGCTGCCCTCGCGAAAATCGATGGCCCGGTGATCCTGGTCGCGCATAGCGCGGGCGTGATGATCACGGTGCATTGGGCCCAGCAGCACAGCCGCAAGATTCACGGTGCACTACTCGCCGCTCCCGCCGACCTCGAGACACCGCTGCCGGCAGGCTATCCGGCCTTCGATGCGATTGCTCAGAACGGTTGGCAGCCGATTCCACGAAAGCCGCTCCCGTTTCCGAGCATTGTCGGTGCGAGCCGCAACGATCCGCTCGCGCAGTTCGAGCGTACCGCGGCGATGGCGAAAGACTGGGGCAGTCGTCTCGTCGACCTCGGCGAAGTCGGTCACCTGAATCCCGCTGCAGGGTTTGGTGAATGGCCGATGGCGGAGACACTGATCCATGAACTCGAATGATCGGATTCCACTCTCCCGAGGCTATTACCAGAGCTATGGTGTTAGCAGTCCGAATATCAAGGAACAGGCAATGTCACGTCAGATACCGGTTGGCGCGGTCGATGAACTCGCGCCAGGCCAGCGCAAACTGGCCTTCGTCGATGGCCGCAGCATTGTCCTGTTCAACATTGATGGCACGATCCACGCAATCGACAACGCGTGTCCCCACAACGGGGCCTCGGTCGCAAGCGGTCAGCTGGAGGGGTGTGTGCTGCGCTGCCCGGCGCACGGTCTGCGCTTCGACCTGCGCACCGGCTGCATGCCGGGCGTGGGTGGGTTGAGCCTGACGACTTTCCCGGTTCGGGTCGTCGGCGGGAAGCTGGTCGTGAGTCTTGGGGATCCGGCCGCCAGTCCCGCGCAGGCACCGGCGTGCAAGTCGGCACCGTGATCCAGGCCGCGCATCGGTACCGGGATCTTGCGCAATTCCTGTCGGCCTGAGACACCGACGTGGCAGCAACACAGTTTCATTCAAGCAACAAGCCATAAGCTGCCGGGTTCACCCGGCGCGCCCCAAACCAGGAGGAGACACAATGAAATTGAAGTCAAGCAGCCTGGCAGTGCTGATATTTTTTTCGGCATCAGCCCATGCCCAGTCGTCGGTCACGCTCTATGGCGTACTCGACAATGGATTCCTGTATCAGAGCACTTCGACCGCAACGTTCCTGCCGACCGCGCATAACCTGGGGCATGTCTATCAACTCAAGGACGGTGGCATCTATGCCAGCTACTGGGGCCTGAAGGGAAGCGAAGATATTGGCGGCGGCTACAAGATCACCTTCAAGCTGCAAGGCACGTTCAACACCACGAACGGCAAGTTCGGACTGTCCGATACGCCGGGCACGACCGCAATCTTCAACCAGTTCTCGACGATCGGGGCAAGCGGGCCGTTTGGCACGTTCGACGCCGGCCGGCAGATCATCCCGATGATCTATGCGATGGCGGAAACCGACGTACGCGGCGCACAGTATTTCGGCAGTATCCTGACTGCGTGGCTCGGCATCAATCAGGCGGCCGGCTGGCCCGGCACCAGCACGAATGCTCCAGTCGGCGCCCTCTATGACAGCAACGCGCTGGTCTACAATTCACCAAAATTCTATGGCGCCTCGCTTGCGCTAGAGTATGCGCCGGGTGGCGTCGCAGGGCAGTTCCAGGGCGGCACGCGTGAGTCGGCTGTGCTCAAGTATTCGAATTACGGTCTAAACCTGTCCGCTGTGTACTACAACGGACATGACACCAATCCGTTCCCGCTGACCTATCCGGCGGCGCCGGCTGCGCCTGCGACAGGCCAGAGCAATAATCGCTTCTACTATTTCGGTGCGATGTATACGATCAGCGGGTTTTCTATGTCCGCCTCGTACGGCATCGGCAAGAACCCGGCGAAGAGCAACACCGTCGACTTCGAAATGGTGTCGGGTGGCATCGGCTACCAATTCAATCCGTACTTCAAGATCACGTCCGGCTACTACTACCTGAAGGACCGGAACCATTCAGCGAATCACTCGAGCGAAATCGCAGTGGGTGCCGAATACAACCTATCCCTAAGGACCAAGGTGTACGCGCAAGTCGGCTATGTCGACAACAAGGGGACGATGAACCAGACGATCATCTATGGGGCTCCGGTTGCGCCGGGCGTCTCCACCACTGCGGCCATGGTCGGCATTCGCCATAGCTTCTGATTTCGTCATCTTTATAAACCGGAGTAATCCATGAAAACAATCAAGACACTCGAGCTGTGGGTCGCCGCATGGTTCGTTGCAGCGTCCACGACGGCGTGGTCCCAGACCGGTGACGCAGCCAGTGCGCAGGGTGCTTCCGTGATGGCGGCATCGGGCGCTGTGGCTCCCGCGGGCAGGAAAGCGGACCGTGCCCTGCGCCGTAGGATTTATGCCGCCATCGGGAAGGACAAGGAAATCAGCGCTGGAGACATCAGTGTCATCGCGAAAGACGGCGCGGTGACACTGAATGGCACGGTCACGGAAACTGCCCAGATCGGCAAGGCCGAGGCGATCGCCAGGGGCGTTCCCGGAGTGACGTCGGTGACCAGCAAGCTGACGGTGAAGAAACCGTTTGGCGGCATGTAAGCCGCCGTAGTCAAGCACGGAGGAGCGCCCAGATAGCACAGCATCAGGAACGGTATCAAGCGCCGTCCGACTTTGGCATACGTTTTAGATTCGAAGCTCGCCGGATCGGCGAGCGATCCGGTGCATCCGCCTTGGATCAAGGTGTTCTGCTTCGCTACCGGCGGTTCCAGAAATGTCGCGTATCTGAGAGGTAAAGGCAAGCCGGGTATTCATCGCGTGCTTGCGAGAATGGCGTTCGCGTCGGAGGCAGACGGCTTGCTCCATTCGTGTCCCCGCATGAAATCATCATATTCCGTACCGACAATATGGTTTGTGTAATTGCCCAAGATCTTCGCCGCTACACCGAGCAATACCTCTAGCACGTTTCGGCGCAAGTAACCCGCCGCCAGAAAGGCGTTGATGTCCGCTTCAGCAACGAAACCACGTTCCCGTACAACATGCGTCGTGAAGCGACGCAACGCTTCAAGCTTCGGATCCGCGAGTGGCTTGCCTTCACGTAAGGCAGCGACGAGCGTCGGATCCATGCCGACCTGCAACGCGCGAGCGCTGTGTCCAGCCATCGAATAGTGGCAGTTGTTCTCGAAGTTTGCAGTCATCGATACAACTTGCTGTTCCACTGAGCTCAAGGTGCTCTTGGAGAAAAGCTCGAGAAGCGTGAAATAGCCGGACAGTGTTTCCGGCGACTCGGCCAAATGCGCCTGGAGATTCGGCACTACGCCAAAAATACGTTCTGCCTGTTGGAGGCCCGGTTGAGACGCAGCAGGGGCGGATGCTGCTGTATATGCGAGAAACTTGACCATCGATTGCCTCGAACCAAAAACAATAGTCACACGAGTATCGACGATGCAGCACCTTCGCAGTAGGCGGCGCCGGAACATAAGAGCTATTCCCAACTGGAATAGGGTGTCAGTGCCCGGTTCGAAAGTCCTGAATCGTCAAAGAAATCGGCTCACGGATATTGCGCTTGGGTCGGCTCGCCGGCAATCAACCAATCAGGCAATACGGTTCCTGGATCACCAGCACGTCCATGCTCTGACGGTATGGAGGCAGTCCCATTCGGTATTGGCGGAATAATGCGGGTTCGCATAACCTGAGGCCCGTTACCGACCCCTATAAAACAAAAGCGACGCTGTCGCGCACGCACGGAGACATCTTGAGCAAGCCTCTCGACATCGCATCGCTCATTGATCGCGAGCCGCTTCGGCTCTATCAGTGGGGCATCTTCCTTCTTTGCTTTGCAACCACGGTGTTCGATGGTTTCGACACGCAAGCCATCGCTTTTACGGGCCCGGCGATTGTCGCGACGTTCGGCTTGCGTCCGGGCGATCTCGCGCCCATCCTGATTGCCGGGACGCTCGGCATGACGATCGGCGCGATGACGTTGGGTCTGATCGGCGACAGGGTAGGCCGCCGTCCGGCGCTGCTCGTTGGAGTCGCTGTGTTCAGCGTTGCGTCGCTGCTGACGGCCTGCGCGAGTGGCACCGCGCAGATTCTGGCTTTGCGATTCATCGCCGGACTCGGCATGGGCGGCTGTACACCGGTTCTGCTCGCCCTTGCCGCGGAGTACGGCTCGGCGCGCCACCGAGGCTCGATCATGACGGGTGTTCTGCTGGGCCTGCCGGCAGGAGCGATGCTGGGTGGACTGCTGGCGGCGCGCATGATGCCTGTGATCGGATGGCAGGGCGTGTTCGTCGTCGGCGGAGGGGCGCCGCTGCTGCTCCTCGTCGTGCTGTATTTTGCGTTGCCGGAGTCTCTCCAATATCTGGTTAGTCGGTCAAGCAACGACAGCGCGCAGCGTGTGCGCAACACACTGCGTCGCATCGTGAGCGTCGCGTTGCCGGCCGACGCGATATTTCAGGTCCCGGGGACGGCCGCACGCGCCAGCGTTACCGCACTGTTCAGCAATGGCAATGCGCGCAACACCATTGCTATCTGGGCCGTATATCTGTGCAACTGGGTTGCGTGGTTCATGTTCCTCTCGTGGCTGCCCACCGTGCTGAAAGCCGCGGGCCTGCCCGTTTCGCAAGCGCCGATGGGTACGGTAATCGTGAATGCAGTGTTCATCGTCTGTGCCATTCCCCTCTCGATGCTTCTTCCCAAAGTGAACACTCGCCGTTTGCTGATGGTGCTGCTAGGACTTGGCATTGCGATTTCCGCCGGGCTTGCTTATGCCGGAACTGAGTGGGGCCTGGTCTTTGCGCTTGCGGGGGCGGCAGGGCTTGGTATCGGCGGTCAGCAAATCGCGCTGAACTATCTGGTGGTGGGCGCCTATCCGACGACACTGCGCGCAACGGCGACCGGGTGGGCGATCGGAATGGGCCGGGTCGGTGCGATCGCGGGTTCCGCTATAGGCGGTACGGTCCTTGCGCACGGAGGCCCGGGCGGATTCTATCTGGCGTTGGCCGTACCTCTTGCGGCAGCGATGCTTGCCGTCATCGCGATTCGCACGACGGCGCGCGTGGCCGACAGCGATGTTGCCGTAGCGCATTGATCTACCGCCGTCGCTGCAGCGAAGGCCTATGACGTCCCCAGACGCGTGCGTCCGCCTGGGGATTCCGCAGGCCGTCGAGGAGGGCGATGCGCAGGGCGAAATCTGGAAGGAGTCGCCGCTTCGCCAACACAACGGTTTGGGCTATTGGGCCGCTGTGAGTTTGGGGCTTGTCCTCAATGCCTGCCAGCCCGTCTGCGGCTCCTTTCGCTGATCGCTTACTTGCTCGATGCCGCCTTTCAACACCGCTTCACAAAAGGCCAGACGGGCTCGGTAGTAATCTGCGTGCATCTGAGCGTCGAGGATGCGTTGTTCAGCCTGGAAGAGTTCCAGACGCAATTCTCGCAACGCTTTTTCGGCCTGCTTCTCCGGAGTAAGTGCGTTGCGTACAGCACAGTTGGCTATCCACCGCAGCATGATGAACTCCTCTCATCGTCAGGTGACATTCCGCCGGCTTCAAATCGGACTTTGAAGCCGGGGGTGCAAAACGCCACTGTCCCGACCACTTATTCATACAGCCACTGGTGAGTCAGCGCTATCAATAATCAGGGAGTACCTGTGCGTCACACTGCGCGGTAGATCACGTTGTTGCGAAAAAATTTCTCACCGCCTATGCAACCGGCTTTTCCGCTTCTGTGGCGAGATCATATGGATACACGTGACATGCACCTGAAGCTGCCGCACATCACTTGCGTGTGGCGACGTCACTTCCTCGAGATGACGCGTGAGCAATCGACGAACGTATGCGCGCGCCCCTCTGCGTAACGCACTGCCTCGTCAGTGGACAAAAATTCAACCGTCTCGGCAAAACGTGCAATCACGTTTGCCTGGATGAAGGGCTCCCGCTTATACACGTACCACGCGACTGAGTAACGCCGCTCGGCACCGTTGAACGACACGGATTGATTCTCCGTCACCTCGACGTAAACGCCGTGCCCCCGATATGGTTCGCAAGAATGGCCGTACATATTTCCTCCCCAGCGTCTGCGCACTGGACAAGTTAGGCTATGCAACAAGCATTCTAGGCTATGCAACAACCGTTCCAGGACGTTCGTTCGTTACAGAATGCGCGCCTCGTGATGCCGCAACGAGGGGGACTTACGTGTCATGATCGGTCGGATAAGGTACTTCAGTTTGCCGTGGCCGGATGGCGCCTGCGTGAACCACTTCAGCGAGTCGATTCGTTCGGTACCGCGCCGATCGGCGGAATGCCCTGGCCTTGATTGGAGTTTGCAATCAGGCGCCAGGCATGCGATGGAATTCTTCGATCATGCGCTTTTTTGCATCCGCGAGCTCCTGGTCCAGGCACGCCAGCATACGTCGCGCTTCCGTCGCGTCGATGCCCACCGGCCTCGCCGCGTCGATTCGCTCCTTTGTCCTAGCGACTTTGATGGTCAGTTCCCGACCCACTGCGGACCTCCGACTTTGAGTGGCCTTGACGGCGGCTTCAGGAATTACAACGGCCATTCGAAGACCGGGATAAAGCCGTCAGAGCCGCCGCGCGGGTTGGTGTTTCTCCGCACTTTCTATTTTGTGAACGATAGTGCTATTCTTGGGCTGAATGCTCAGATTTTCCAATATGAAATCGTTTGCCATCCGTATTCGAACGCCTGGATGCGTCGGGACAAGCGTGTACGGTGCGGCGACACGACCTAGAGCCCCCCGGCTGCCGTGCGGTTCAAGGAGAGGTTCAATGTCAGCCACCGCGCTCGCACCGCGAGGTCTGTTCGAGCGACATTTATTGGTCGTTGCAACCCAGCAGGTAGTTGCGGGTCAGTGCAAGCGTCCAGTCGTGACGCTCCTGCTCTCCACCAACGGTCGTCCCTTTCGATTGACGATGCCCGGCATTGGCAGCATCGAAGCGAACGTGATACTGGTCGCGCCGCAGCAACAACGCGCGCTGCAATCCGAAGGCCCTCTGCTCAGCGTGAATGTCGAGCCGGGCCACGCCCAGTACAATTCGCTGCGCAGCAGATTGCGCGGCGACGCAATTGTCGTTTTGGACCCTGGCCATTTTTTGGGCCTCAATGAATTGAGCGGCCTCTTCGAAGGAGGCTCATCCGCCCGTGCAGCGGCTTCATCGATCGATGCCGTGCTCAAGGTAGCCAGCGGGCCCTCATTGAAGTCGACGCGCCTCGATGACCGGGTCGCCGACGTGCTCACATATGTTCATGCGAGCCTGCCTGAGCGGCCGCCCATCGCCACGCTCGCGAAGCTGGTAGGCCTGTCGGAGGATCGGCTGTCGCACCTGTTTGCGGAGACAGTCGGTGTGCCGCTGCGCTCGTACGTCGTGTGGCTGCGCTATCGGCTCGCCATGCAGCAGATCTCACGCACCGAGAGACTCACGGAGTTGGCTAACAAATGTGGCTTCTCCGATGCGGCTCACATGACGCGCACTTTCGTCGAATTCTTCGGGTTTTCCCCGTCTCTTGTACTCCGTAGCGGTTTTGTTCAAGACTTTGCACCGTGCAAATGAAATGATGCCCATGCGTCGCCGTGACTTGGGGTAACGGCGAAATGCAACAGGAGACAAGGATGGGCCATCACAATCATTCAATCACGCTCACGAGCCTGCGTGACATCGACGGACTCGAAAGGCAATCTTCATTCGAAGAGGTGTCGCCGGCGCAGACGGTATATGGCGTCTTCGCGGCTAGTGCCGCGCGATATGGTGACCGGTGTGCGCTTAACATGGTGTTGAGCGGCGAGGAAAGCGAACTTACCCGGCGCGTCGGCTACCGGGCGCTACTCGAGGGCATCACGCGAAGTGCGAATCTGTTCGCGAGTCTGGGTGGGGAAAATGCGGGAGTCGCCTATCTGCTGCCTTCGCTCATCGAAACGCATTTCGTGTTGTGGGGAGCGGAGACATCGGGATTCGCAGTTCCGCTTAACCCTTTGCTGACGCCGGAACAAATCGTCGAACTCGTCCGGGCGGCCGGAGCGAAGCTTCTCGTCACTGTGGGGCCCGCGCTGGATGCGCAGATCTGGGGAAAGAGCGTTCATGTCAAGCGCGCTCTGCCGAATCTGTCTGTGGTCTGCATCGAGCCGCCCGCGCAGCCGGAGGTGAACTGCGTATCCTTCCACGAGGCAGTAGCGCAACGCGGCGGCGACAGGCTCGAATTCAGTGCGAGCAACTCGCCCGATTCGATCGTGGCGTATTTCCATACGGGCGGCACGACAGGCGGACCCAAACTGGTTGCACATACCAGTCGCAATCAGGTATGCGCGGCATTCGGCGCGGCCGCCCTGATGGGGCTTCGAGAAACCGACCGCGTGACGAACGGGATGCCGATGTTTCACGTTGGTGGCGCCATCGCGGGCAGTCTCTCCTTTTTCATGCGTGGCGCGGAGATCGTCGTCTTGTCCCCGCAAGGGCTGCGCAACCCTGACATCGTGCGGCGGTTCTGGAACATCGTGGATCGCTTTGGCATCACGGTGTTGGTCGCCGTGCCAACCGCACTCACCGCGATCCTGGCTATTCCCGTTACAGGTTCGCTCGCGACGGTTCGCTTCGGCCTCACCGGGGCGGCGCCGATCCCGCGAAGCGTAGTGGAACGCTTCACCGCGCTGACAGGGAAACCGCTGCACGAGATTCTGGGAATGACCGAGAGCGGCGGCGTAACGGCGGTCGATCCGACAGGTGATCAGCCGACGGCTGGTTCGGTCGGGATCCGGCTTCCCTACACGACCTTGCGCGTGCGCCGACGGAATCAGGACGGACGCCTTGGCGATGATTGCGTGGCTGGCGAGGTCGGCGTGCTGTTCGTCACTGGACCAACCGTGTCCCCCGGATACCTCGACTCCACGCAGAACGACAAGGTGTTTGCGGACGGCGGACTCGACACTGGCGACCTCGCGTACCTGAGCGCGGATGGGAAGCTTTTCATTGCCGGCCGCGCGAAGGACATCATCATTCGAAGCGGACACAACATCGACCCAGCGATGGTCGAAGCCGCCTTTGCCCGATGTCCATCGGTTGCGACGGCAGTAGTCGTGGGCCAACCCGATCCCTATGCTGGCGAGCTGCCCATTGCCTATGTGACGCTCTCGGCAGGAATGGAGGCGACCGAAGCGGAACTGATCGAGTTCGCGTGTCAATACATCGCGGAACGTCCCGCGTGGCCCAAACGTGTCCATATCGTCGACGCGTTGCCGATGACCGCGGTCGGGAAGGTCCATAAGCCTGCGCTGCGCGCCGATGCAACGGTCCGGCTGCTTCGATCGACGTTGGCCGCACTCGCTCGCGATCCTTCGCTCGAGATCGAGGCGCGAGTGGGCGGAAAACGCGGCCTTGAGGTTGTCGTCACGATGTCCGGTGCAGATGATGCCGCCGTCGAAAAGGTCGATGCCGAAATGAAGAAGTTCCTTTTCGAATACTCGATCCGACGGACGAACACCTCGCTGCAAACCCCTTCGTAGTCCTCGTGGCAATGCCTGCCGCCTGAACGAAGCAAGACCTAATTCTCCTGGCTTTTTTGAGACGTCACCATGCTCGCTACTCAGTATTTCGCAAAAGACCTGTTCAAAGGCAAAACCGTTTTTGTCACCGGTGGAGGCAGCGGCATCAATCTCGGCGTGGCGAAGAACTTCGCCGCACTCGGCGCCAACGTCGCCATCTGTGGACGCACGCAGGAAAAACTGGATGCGGCGGCTGCGGAGTTGCGCTCGTTCGGCACCGAGGTCTGCGTGGCGAGCGCAGACGTGCGCGACAGTGCCGCGCTTGAAGCGGCGTTCGAGAAATCCAGGGCGGAAGTCGGCGCAATGGACGTACTGGTCTGTGGTGCTGCCGGCAATTTTCTCGCACCTGCCGAGAAGCTCTCTCCGAACGGCTTCAAGGCAGTAGTCGACATCGATTTGCTTGGATCTTTCAATGCGACTCACAGCGCATTCGAGCAACTCAATGAAACGAAGGGGTCGATCCTGTACATTTCGGCCGGCATGGCTTACATGCCTCATGCTTTTCAGGTGCATGTGGGCGCAGCCAAGGCTGGCATCGACATGATGATGAAGAACATCGCTCTGGAATGGGGACGATTCGGCATCCGTGCTAACAGCATCGTGCCCGGTCCCATCGAGGGAACTGAGGGGCTGAAGCGCCTTTCCGATCCTGCGGAAAAGGCAAGGCTGATCAGCGCCGTTCCGCTGCGCCGCACCGGAACGGCGGACGACATTGGTCAGGTTGCGGCGTTTCTCGCCTCGCCGCTCGCTTCCTACATGACGGGCTGCGTGGTTGTTTGCGATGGCGGCCAGAACCTGCCCGGCTCGGCGCTGTTCAACACGACTGCCGAGCAGGTACTGCGCGCCCAGCAAGGATGAGCCGATCATGTACTTGGAGAAACATAGTTGGCGAACAAGTCCCGATCGCTGAGCGGCTGACGCTGTCAGCATGATCTCACCGCGAACGTCTGTTTCTTGGTGCGGAGCGGACGTTCAAATGACCGTGCGACGGCTTGGGCGAACGGCAGGAGATGGCCGGTAATTATCTGACGGCAATCGGCAACACGCATTCGGCCCGACATTGCCATAGGGAGGCATTCTGCTCAGCAACATAGTTGCCCCGTCGCGGACCATCAGGAACACTGCCGCCGGGTGTTCCGTTTGGCAAGAGGGTAGTGGAACGCTAGCTTCCCGATAGCCACCCGATGTTTTGTCCAATTGGTACAGGTGAATCTGACCGTCAAGAGCGCAAGCGACCATAGCATCCCCGCTCGGAAGCAACAGTTATTGCGCGAACGCACCGGAAATCACCGCACTGAAGAATTTCGCCGGACCGCCGCCGCTAACCATACTTTGTCGTCGCAGCTTCCAGGTTATAACGGTCGTTCACGTGGTCATCTCTGCCAGCGCGTACTCGACACTGAGCGGTCCATCGCACCGCAGGTGATAATATCCGTTGAACCTTATGCAGACGCATTACTCACGAGTTGCCTTGCAAACCCGTTCGACGTCCGGAACGTTGTGGACGTTGCATCGTGGCGAGCAGCCCGAACAATTGGGCGGTGCAGCGTGTAACTTCGCGCACCGGGCGAGATTCGTGGCCGTTATGATAGCCATGTGGCCCCAGGCAAATGAATACGTATTTCACGTATTTTCGTCATGGCCAGTACCAATTGCATCGGCGACACCTGCAATGAAATCAGGGTCGGACTGACAGACCCGATGCATGAGATCTAATAAAAATTGTCAAGATGTTATTTCGCCCGGGCACGCGGCTTGCCTGAACTTTTTGAGAACGTTAAAACCATGCCTCATTAACTGACATGTGGTCTATGGTGCTATCACTCCGCTATTTGGGAGTTTTGGGAATCTGCGCTTTGTTCGCGGCTTGCGGACAGATTGCGTCCGACCATGCTGCGTGCAGAGTTGATTCCTGTCGCATGCGACACGAGATGTTGCAATCCGGCGAGGCGTCATGGTATTCGGCAACGTTCCAGGGGCATCTGACCGCAAACGGAGAACGCTATGATGGCGGCGCATTAACGGCTGCCCATCGAACATTGCCGCTCGGCAGCTATGTGCGCGTCAGTTCGTTGGCAACAGGAAAGTCGGTTGTCGTGCGTATCAACGATCGCGGACCATACATCAAACACCGAATTATCGATCTCTCTTATGCCGCGGCGAAGACCTTGGGTTTGACAGACGCACGGTCGATGCAAGTACGGATTGAACGTGTAGAGAGCACGGCGAGCACAGAGACGGAGTCGGACGGCGGTGGAATCTTGACGACGGGAAACGGCAGTCGGTAGAAAACACGCGGAGCGTCAACGGCGTTGTGCCGCTCGCGCGGTAGGGGCTACGGTCTGACGCTGAAGGTTAGGGAGAGGCCGATCACGTTCGTGTAACGGTTGACCGTTGATTGCGGTAAACCGGCCATGCGGATTTTGCATCCTGATTCGAATGGCCGTCGGTACAGTCGGCGGTTGTTTCCACTGTCTAATGGTCGCGCGATGCTTACCTTCGTGCGGAATTTGTCGGCCCGACGCAGACTTTCGGTCGCCGAAAAAATGGTCGTACTACTACACGTCTGTCGCGGGCACGGTTGCTGACATTCCAATCGTCTCCGGGCTGGAATGCGCCAGCACGTAGTTCACCAGGGCCTTCAGCTTGGCAGGCTGCTGGCGTCTGCTCGGGTAGTACAGGTAGAACCCGGGGAAAGTCGGTGAGAAGCTGCTCAAGACTCGTTTCAACTTTCTGGCCCGGATGTGAGGAAGCGCGAGCTGCTCGAACGTGTACGCCAGTGCAATGCCATCCAGCGCAGCCTCAACCGAGAACAACGAGTCGCTAATCGTGAGGTTGCCGCTGATCTCGTATTCGACGATGCGGCCGTCAACCTCGAGCTCCCACTTGTGAACGGCCCCGCTGCCTGAAAACCTGAACCGAACGCAGTTGTGATGGATCAGATCGGACGGGTGGCGCGGTACGGGATGCTGCTTGAAGTAGTCAGGCGATCCAACGATGGATACGGCAACCGGGCCGCCGAGAGGCAGCGCGATCATATCCTTCTGGACACTCTCTCCCATTCGAATGCCGGCGTCGAACCCTCTTTCGACGATGTCCACGTAGCCCTCGTCATTCGTCAGCTCCACGTGGACGTCTGGATAGGCCTTCAGGAACCCGGCCAGCAGCGGCTGGAGGACCATCGCGGTCGAGATTCGCGCTGCGTTGATGCGCAGGACGCCCGATGGCCGGCCCTGAAGCTCATGAAGCTGCTCTCCGGCTTCCAGCACGTCGCTCAACGCCGGTCCAATCCGGGACAGGTATGCCTGTCCGGCTTCAGTGAGGCTGACGCTGCGCGTGTTCCGGTTGAGAAGCCTGACGTCGAGCCGGGCCTCCAGGTGGCGGATCGCCTGACTGAGCGCAGAAGGCGAAACCTCGAGCGCTGCCGCGGCGGCAGAGAAGCCACGGTGCTCCGCGACCTTCCAGAATGCGAGCAGTCCATCAAGCTGATTGAGTCTCATGCTTTGAAGAATATCTTCAAAGCATGTTCAGTACTAGGGTGTTTTTCTTCTCAGTCAATCTGCCTAGAGTGAAGAGCATTGACCAGGACTGGGAGTGTGAGCATGAGCAAAGTGTGGTTTATCACGGGTGCTGGCAGCGGTATCGGCGCTGGTACAGCCAGGGCCGCATTGAAGGCGGGTGATCGGGTCGTTGCTACAGGCAGGAACCTGGACAAAATGGGCAATGCCCTGCGCGACCTGGCCGGCGAGAATCTGGAGATTCTCCGGCTCGACGTCTCCGATGAGGCGCAGGCAACGACCGTGGTCGAAGAGGCGCAAAAGAAGTTCGGTCGTATCGATGTAGTCGTGAACAGTGCCGGATACAGCCTCTTAGGCAACTACGAGGAACTGGGAACGCAAGACATTCAACACCTGCTCGCGACGAACTTCTGGGGCGTGAGCAACGTGATGCGCGCAGCGCTGCCGATCATGCGCAGGCAGCGCTCCGGGAACATCATCAACGTCAGTTCCGTGGCAGGCGTGGTCGGCCTGATGCACTGCGGCGCCTACAGCGCGAGCAAGTTCGCCGTGGAGGGCCTTTCGCTTGCCGTGGCTGAGGAGGTCGGAAAGTTCGGCATCAAGATCACGGTGGTCGAGCCGGGATTCTTCCGCACGGACCTGCTGGACGCAGCCAACGCCAAATGGCCGGACAAGCGTATCGACGATTACGCAGCCGCCGAAGTCAGCGCCGAGGAAATGTGGTCCCCATACGCCGGCCAGCAACCGGGCGATCCGGACAAGCTCGGCCAGGTCCTGGTAGAGCTCGCGGGTTTGGACATTCCGCCGCGCGTGTTCGTGGCGGGAAGCGATGCACTGGCGGTGGTCGGGCCGGCTGTGGAGGCTCGGCTGAAGGCGGTGCACGCCCTGGAGTCGCTTTCGACGTCGACGGACGGTAGCTTCTAATCGCGAGGTGAGTCGCCCTTGCCACCACACACCTAAACCACGAAGGACTGCCCCATCGGTGGTCGCCTACGTGGTGGTGGCCTCGGTGCGGGAGTCGCGTCCCGTATTGCATAGTGTCACAGCCGGGGTGCATTGCAACCTGGCCTGACCCGACACAGTCAGCGGCGGCTATCCGCGCCGATGGAAGCATGATTCACGATATGTATCTGATGCGGGTTAAAACGCCTGCCGAGCCACTATCCCTGGCGAGCAGGCCTTTATCACCAAGGCAGAGACGCGCTGCAAACTATGGAATTAATTTCTCGTATTTTGGGTCTTTAAAGGTACTACTTTGCAAGCAAAGCTCGGACTGTGATCGAGCCACATGATTGCACCTGCAGCCGATTCACGGAGTTCCTTTTTTACGGAACAATCGGCACCAAAGGCCGGGCGCCCGCATCGCCAAATCGGAGAGACGATATGAAGGACCGCGTAAATGAATCAGTCAGTGCCCGCTACCGTTCGGTGTTTCGACCTGGCCTGTTTGACGGAAAAGTTGTGATGGTAACCGGTGCCGGAAGTGGCCTTGGTCGCTGCACGGCGCACGAGCTTACCTCGCTGGGCGCGACGCTGATCATGGTCGGACGGAATCCGGACAAATTGACTGCGGTTCGTGACGAGCTTAATGTGGACTATCCGGAAAGTGCAGACCGAATCGGCTTATATGCTTGCGATATTCGCGATGAAGCCAGCGTGAAACAGACGGTTGCGGCGGCTCTCGCGGACTTCGGCCACATCGATGGCCTGTTTAACTGTGCCGGTGGACAATTCCCGGCAAAGCTGGAAAAAATCTCACTGAATGGCTGGGACGCTGTAGTGCGTAACAACCTCCATGGGACATTCCTCATGTCGCGCGAGTGCTTTACCCAATGGATGGCGGGTCACGGTGGTGCGATCGTGAATATGCTGGCGGATATTTGGGGGGGCATGCCCGGGATGGGTCATTCGGGCGCCGCACGGGCGGGTGTCTGGAATTTGACCGAGACAGCAGCCTGTGAATGGGGGCATGCCGGCGTTCGGGTGAACGCCGTGGCGCCGGGGTGGATCGCCTCCGCAGGCATGGACAGCTATAACGAAGAATACCAGGCATTGCTTCGCAAACTGAAGCATAAAGTGCCGCTGCAACGTTTTGGTACCGAATCTGAGCTCGCGAGCGCTGCGATTTTCCTACTTTCGGAGGCATCGGCCTTCATTAACGGTACAGTGATCCGCGTGGACGGCGGGGTTCCCAACGCCCGACATTCCTGGCCGCTCGCCAACGCTGAGCGAGTCACCGAATATAACGGGTTCCCTCGCTACGAACCGCCTAAAGGGCTCCAGGATTAAGCACAGAGGTACTTCGATAGTTGGAGGCGGAGATGAAGCTAGAAGGACAGACGTACGAGAGTGTTACAGCGGACTTTGCGTGGAATATCCCTGCAAACTACAACATCGGTGTGGACGCCTGCGACAAATGGGCTGACGGTAGCGGGCGCGTTGCCCTCATTTATGAGGACCATGATGGGAAGGCTACGAAGTATTCGTTCGACCAGCTGAAATCGCTGTCGGGCCGTTTTGCAAATTCGCTTCTACGTCATGGTGCGCGCCGTGGTGACAGGGTCGCGATTTTCCTTCCTCAGTCTGCTGAAACGGCGATAGCGCATCTGGCTGTGTACAAAGCGGGCATGATTGCGGTTCCACTCTTTGCCTTGTTCGGCGTCGATGCTATTGAGCACCGCTTGGGCGACAGCGGCACCGTCGCGCTAATTACCGATCTTTCAGGCATCGAGAAATTACGGGACATCCGACAGTCGCTGCCAGAACTGCAAAGCATTTATAACGTCGACGGTGGGGAGGCGGGAACTCAAGCAGGGATTTATTCGTTCTGGGGCGAGTTGCAAGCTGCGTCCAGTGATTTCACACCCGTCGAAACGACGGCCGATGACCCCGCCGTCATTATTTATACGTCTGGAACTACCGGAAAATCTAAAGGGGCGCTTCATGCGCATCGGGTGCTGCTGGGACATCTTCCGGGCGTCGAGCTTTCACAGCAAGGATTTCCGACCGACGCGACCTTGATGTGGACCCCTGCTGATTGGGCCTGGATTGGGGGTCTCTTTGATGTCCTGCTCCCGGCGTGGCATCACGGCGTCCCGGTGCTCGCGAGGCGATTTGCGAAATTTGATGGAGAGGCGGCATTCGATCTGATGGAGCGTCACGGTGTATCGCATACGTTTCTTCCGCCGACAGCTTTGAAGATGATGCGTACTGTGGAGCGGCCGGAACGCTGGTCGTTGTCGCTTAAATCCGTTGCAAGCGGTGGTGAGACTTTGGGCGAGGAGCTGATCGAGTGGGGTAGGAACACGCTGGGTGTGACAATCAACGAGTTTTACGGTCAGACCGAGTGCAACGTCGTTCTCTCATCTTGCGCTGCCCTCTACGAGCCACGCATTGGCGCAATCGGTCGGTGCGTGCCGGGGCATCGCGTTAAGATCGTTGATGATGCGGGACAGGAGCAGCCACCCGGGACGATCGGGAATATCGGCGTCGAGAGCCCTGACCCTGTCATGTTCCTGGGCTACTGGCAGCATGAAGCAGCGACCCGCGAGAAGTATCGGGGCCGGTATCTCGTCACGGGAGATCTGGCGACCTGCGATGAGGATGGTTTCTTTCGCTTCGTCGGCCGCGACGACGACGTTATAACGAGCGCAGGATACCGCATCGGGCCCGGAGCAATTGAGGACTCTTTACTGCGCCACCCTGCTGTCTATATGGCTGCGGTTATTGGGGCGCCCGATAGTGCGCGCACAGAGATCGTGATGGCGTTTATCGTCCTCAACCCAGGGTTTGTCGGTGATGAAAATCTGGCGCGTGATATCCAGCAACATGTGAAAACCCGGCTTGCTGCTCACGAGTATCCTCGCGAAATTCGCTTCGTTGAAACCTTGCCAATGACCGCCACCGGTAAGGTAATGCGGAAGGAATTGCGTCTGCAAGTTGTCAGCGAAAATGGGACTTAGTCGTCCAGCGTACTCTCTGTTCCGAGCAGTCGAAACATCTAGGTACAGAGGAAATCATCGAGCTAAAAAGGCCACCTACAAACGCTTTCCTCGCTCAGCGTTTTACTGGCGCTCAAAGATGTGATGGGGGACGTCATAGAGATCTGACCGCTCGCGTAGCTGTCACGCGGTAGCTCGGGGAGTGGTCCCCGGGCGCATCGCCCACGTTGCAAACGCGTGTAGGCAACGCTCCGGTCGAGCGGATAAGCGTCTTGATTCCAACGGCCGGAGTCCGGCCAGTTTCGGTCACACAGGGCAGCGAACGTAGTGGCCAATTTGGGCCGGATTTCGGCCTCCCAACGGACCGCAGCATACGGCTTGGGCGGTTGCTTGCCGTATTCAGGGACCACACGGCGCGAAATCGACGTCTTTGCTCTCGATTACTCCGCCCGAGCGGCCAGGTGCCCTTTGCTTGCTCCAGTACATATTGGTGTGCCTGATCACGGCGTCCGGTGTCGGCGCGCCAGTTGTCGTCATGTCTTCAGTCGTATGGGCATCGCTGACCAGAGTGGCGTCATAGCCGCGCACGAGTGCGCCATGCAGGGTCGAGCGAACGCACATGTCCGTCTGCGCTCCGGTCACAATGAGTTTGCCTACGCCGAGCCTGGATAGAACCTGCTCTAGATCAGTGTCTTCAAACGCATCGCGATAACTTTTTTCGACAACCGCTTCCCCTGGCGCTGGAGCAAGTTCGGCAACAAACTGCCATGCTTCGCTGCCCTCCTTGAGGTCTTCGTCGGTGTGCTGGACCCAAACAACTGGCACGTGCGCGGTGCGTGCCCGCTCAATGAGCACGTTGACCGCGTCGAGCACTTCATTGCATCGATATGCGTTCGCGACGACTTCATTTTGAAGATCGATCACGACAAGTGCGGTGTTGGGGCGACCGGCTAACGTAGTCATGAGCAGAAACCTCTTGAGGAAAGAACGTATCTTAGCGGGATTTACAGCTCGCAATGCGACGGCAACCTTGAGGTGTTCACCGGACACTCGTACGTGGCACGCGAAGGTCCCTTGTGGGTCGAGATGTGCCTGACGCGTCGGGCAGCACGCGGCCGAGGCCGTGTGAAAACGCAAGCTAAAAGTAGCAGTCGAATAAATCGACCCTTCAGATCGCGCCATATCGGCTTGGCGGCACCTTGGGAAAGGTAAAACGACGCCCGAAAACCGAGTACTTTTCCGTTTTCACACGGCCTCGGCCGCACCCAGCCGAACGACCTTTCATCGGTCGAACCGGTACAGCGTCGCATTGCAGTCGTCGATGGGCAGAGAATGGACGACATATTTGCCGTCGGATAAAACGGGGACAACCTTTGCCCAGAACGCCGCTGCTCTCAAATTTTCCCTGACGTGCCATATCTGCCAACGGCCGGGGAATTTGCACAGCAAATCGGACACGACCCGCGTTCCCACACCTAGACCGCGATAACGCCGCGCTACGAAAAAGTAGCCGATATTGTGCTGCGCCCCTGCGGCATGAACCTCGTCGTCGACGATCACGAAACCGGCAATTTGGGCGTCAACAAGAATGAGAAGTGGAATCGTCGTTGGACTGGAAAGATACTCAAGCTTCGGACGGATAGCGAAGAACCCGTCTTCCGCAAACGAAAGCGGAACCCACTCGCTGAAGTCATAGTTATAAAACTGCATCAGGTTCACGATTAGCTGATGATCCGATTTCTCAGCCTGCTTCAATTCGATATGTGGCATGTGAAGACTCGATACGGACTGTGCGCGTTAGTGGCCCGATGGCAAAGCCTCTGCAGATTGTCGACGATTCATCCAGCAATGTCGAACGGCCGAAAGTGGCCGCGTAGTGCCTCATGCAAAGAGCATACGCGACCTGAGCCGCGTGAATCTCTGATCGGCGGCACGCGACCCACAAGGGACAGCCAGCTCACCTGAAAGCGGACATTAAGGCTGCCCTAACTGACCCAATGCGGGCAGATCGACAATGGCGGCAACAATATTTTTTCACCGCCCTCAAGCCCTGTTTATGGCAAGCTTTGTCCGCCCCCTCCCGAGATTGAACCGGAGAAACTATGAGTCTGCATACATACATGCTCTTTGTAGCCGCGAGTCTTGTTCTTTGTCTCGTGCCTGGTCCCGACATGTTGTTCATGCTTGGGCGAACAATTGCACAAGGACGTGCGGCAGGGCTATGTGCTGCGTTCGGAATTAATCTCGGCGCCTATGTGCATTTGCTCGCTGCGGTAACTGGTCTCTCGGCGCTTTTCTTGGCATCAGCAACGGCGTTCACCGCTGTAAAGTGGGTCGGTGCGGCTTATCTCATTTACCTTGGCTTGGGAGCATTGCGCTCCAAGGGAATTGCTCTCCCTGTCAGCGGTGATGCCAAGAAAAAAGCTTTACATCTCATCTTCTGGCAAGGCTTTCTCAGCGACGTCTTGAATCCGAAAGTCGCTCTGTTTTACATCGCATTGCTTCCTCAGTTCATGAGCGCACAAGACCCGAGTCCTGTGAAGCATCTCATTGCGTTAGGCGTGATTGGCAATATGGTCGGAATATCAACGAGTATCACCTACGTGTTTCTTGCGGCGAGAATGACAGGCGCACTTCGTCGTAACCAGGCTATTTCCGCATGGTTGACTAAGACCATGGGCGCCTTGTTTGTCGGGCTAGGTCTGAAGTTGGCAACAGAGAAAATTTGATGAAGCTAGCCAATTGTTGATGATCTGGTCCACGATGCCGAACGACTCAAACTGGCCGAGATGGAATGGACCGTCTGCATACAGTAATGCCAAATAAAAACCGGATGCGTGGTCGAAATCTGCAATAACGATAAGGACATGCGAAAGTATAGTGCCGGTTCCTGTTGAAGCGACGAGATAACGGCAATGGTCAATGATGCGCTTGCGCACCTTTGTTGCGGGCACATCGTTGTCGTCCAATCCAGTGCCGCGGGCGAATTATGCAATACGGATCGCATTGAAAGTTATTCGTTAGAAAATTCACACGCCATCGACTTCTTTTTGTCTCTATATCGTCATTGCCAACCTATAACTTCTCTCCGTCGTAATGCTTTGTAAGAGAGAGGCAGCGTCTCCACGCAGGGAGCTGCTCGTTGTTACCACACGCCACATTACCGCTTGCTCATCCGGGTAACGTCATGGAGGCGTTCGTGAAGAAAATTGCCAATGTAATTAGTACCCCAGCATTTAGAGGAGGCCTGCTTTGCAGCGCCGCTGCCTTCGCGCTTGCCGCGGCTATCTGGCCGGCAGTCGCGCAAAGCCAGCAGCAGGCCGCCGCAGCCGCGGTGAACACCGCGTCGCCGATCAAGCATGTCATCGTGGTGGTCGGCGAGAACCGCACGTTCGATCACGTATTCGGCGCTTACACGCCGCGCCGGGGGCAGACGGTGGCGAACCTGCTGTCGAAGGGCATCATCACGGCCGACGGCCGCCCAGGACCTAACTTCGCGCTAGCCGCGCAATACACGGCCAGCGCCACGGACCCGAAGCGCTTCGATATGGCGCCAAGCGGCAAACAGCCCTATACGGTGCTCCCGGCGCCGAATACCGGCGGTACGGCGAGCACGCCTAGCGATACCAGTCCGCCGCCGTTCGCCACACTCACAGTGGCTCAGGCTGCCGAGGGCGCCATGATTGAGCCCTGGGACGTCGTGCACCTGACTACCGGGGCGAGCGGCGTGCCGCAGCATAGCGTCGATACGCGCTTCGGCTCGAACACGTATAACCTGCCGAACGGACCGTACCAGATCTCGCGCGTCGGTCCCGACTATGATCAGTACATCAACAGCCCAGTGCACCGCTTCTACCAGAATTGGCAACAGGCCGATTGCAGCCTCGATCACGCCACGCTCGATAATCCGAGCGGTTGCCAGATGGATCTGTTCGCATGGGTCGAGACCTCGATTGGCGCCGGTTCGAACGGCAAGCCGCAGCCCGCGAATTTCAACGACGAGACCACCGGCGAAGGCGCAACCGCGCTCGGCTATTACAACGTGAATACAGGCGACATGCCGTACTTCACGCATCTTGCGCGCCAATTCACGATTAGCGACAACTATCACCAGCCGGTGATGGGCGGCACGGGCGCGAACAGCATCATGATCGGCACGGCTGACGCGCTCTACTACACGGACGGCAACGGCAATGCCGCGAAACCGCCCGCCGATCAGATCGAGAATCCGCTGCCGCAACCGGGCACCAACAACTACTACACGCAGGACGGCTATTCGGGCGGCACGTATACCAACTGCTCGGACAGTCATCAGCCCGGCGCCGGCACGCTGCGCCACTATCTGGACCGCTTGCCGTACAAGCCGGACGCGAAGTGCGAGCCGAACACGTATTACCTGCTGAACAACTACAACCCCGGCTACAACGGGGACGGCACGGTGAATACAAATACGTTCACGATCCCGCCGTCGCCGGTGCGCACGATCGCCGATACGCTGATCGAGAAGAGCATCTCGTGGAAGTACTACGGCGAAGGCTGGAATACGTTTGTCAAGACGCCGGCCACGAGTGTCTACTGCAATATCTGCAACCCGTTCCTGTATGAAACCGCGATCATGACGAACCCCGCGCTAGTCAGTGCGCATCTGCAGGACACGACCGATCTGTACGCGGACATTGCGAATGGCACGCTGCCGGCGGTTTCGTTCGTGAAGCCGGGCGGCCTGCTCGACGGGCACCCGGAGTCGTCGAAGTTCGGGCTTTTTGAATCGTTCGTGCACAAGCTGATCGAGAAGGTACAGCGCGACCCGAGCCTGTGGGCTTCGACGGCGATCCTGGTCACGACCGACGAAGGCGGCGGCTACTACGACTCAGGCTACATCCAGCCGCTCGATTACTTCGGCGACGGCCCGCGCATTCCGATGATCGTCGTGTCGGCATACTCGCGCGGCGGCCGTGTCGTGCATCAGTACTCGGATCACGCGTCGATCCTGAAGTTCATCGAACGCAACTGGCATCTAAAGCCGATCACGCAGAGAAGCCGCGACAATCTGCCGAATCCGATCCAGCTGCAGACGCATCCGTATGTGCCGGTCAATTCGCCCGCAATCGGTGATCTGTTCGACGCGTTCGAGTTTCCGCGCACGCCGTAACGGCGTGGCATGGCGGGCAGGGCCGAACCGGCTCTGCCGATCTGGAGGGTTTCACCGCGCAGGGGACACATTGTGGTCGCGGTTCAAGCAGTAAGCTGGACGGAGTTGCAAGAAATCTGAAGACAAAGAACTTACAATCGGCCGCGCAATGTGCTCACTCACGGCACGGTGAGCCATATAGAATTTGTTTATGCCACCGATGGCAGGGATGAGACGGCAACAGGAAGTTGAACTGGCGACAGTGACACCCGCATCGGGGCGGCCACGATCATCTGGCTTCTCGTCAGCGGACAATTGCCGAAGACACGTCTGCGCCCTCAGTGAACGTCTGCAACTGCCAATAAGCGGCACGCGACCTGGCGTGGACGGATGGCCGTTAGACTTCGAGGAACGATGTTGCGATGGCAAAAGTCGGAACGGCGGTTCAGGGTCCGTCTACGGAACTTCGTCGTCGTACAAAGCCCAGCCAACCGTGGTCGTTCGGCACTGTCGGTTAGATCGTGGAGAATCGACTGCATCCTTCCAGAGGAGGTGCCATGCATATCGAGCCATTTCAAATTTGCGTGTCCGATGTTGAGATCGCCGACTTGCGCCGGCGTTTGCGCGACAGTCGGTGGGCATCCGCGACACCTTCCGGGCCGTGGCAACAGGGCACAGACACCACATGGCTGCGCGAATTGGTGAAGTACTGGGCCGACAGTTTTGATTGGAGGGCCGCGGAACGCGGTCTGAACCAGCAGCCTCAGTTTATGGCCAACGTGAACGGTCAGCGTGTGCACTTCGTTCATCAGCGTGGTGTTGGACCGCGGCCATACCCGGTGGTCGTCACGCATGGGTGGCCCGGATCGTTCTTCGAATTTCGTGAGCTGGCGGATCGTTTGCGCGACCCGGCTGCATTCGGTGCGGACCCGAACGATGCCTTCGACGTCGTTATTCCGTCACTGCCGGGCTTTGCATTTTCGCCGGCACCTGCCGCCGCTGGTACTTCGGCGTTTCAGGTAGCCGATCTGTGGGCGTCGCTGATGCGTGGTCTTGGCTACCAGCGATTTGGCGCTCAGGGTGGTGATCTGGGCGCGGGGGTGTCGGTCGTGCTTGCCTCGCGCCACTCCCAGGTAGTCGATGGAATTCATCTAAACTTTCTACCGACATCGTACGAACCAGCAATTGACGCCGCTGATTCGCCGCTTACCATCCCAGAACAAAACTACCTTCGAGAGAAAGGCGAGTGGGCTGCGCTCGAGGGCGGTTATGCGCATATGCACGCCACGAGGCCGCAAACTCTGGCCGCGTCGCTTAACGACTCGCCGGCCGGGCTGGCCGCGTGGATCGGCGAGAAGTTTCGCGCCTGGAGCGATTGCGACGGGGTTATCGAGGGGCGATTTTCGAAAGATGAGTTGCTTACCAACCTGTCGCTCTACTGGTACACCCAGAGCATTGGTACCGCAATTCAAATGTACTGGGAAAACCGGTTGCAACCCCTGCGTTTCACCCCAGGACAACGGGTATTGCCGCCGGTGAGCTTTGCACACTTTCCGAAAGAGATTAACCACCCCCCACGCGAATGGCTGGAACGAGTATTCAATATCGCGCAATGGACCGACATGCCGCGCGGTGGCCATTTCGCGGCAATGGAAGAACCTGAACTCCTCGCGGCCGACATTCGCAGCTTTTTCAGGCGCTTTCGGCACTGAGTTCGTTGAAGAATCGACCTTAAGCGGACGCGATCTGCGTTTCGCGATGGTCCGCTGGTCGAGACGATGAAGGTCGTTCGAGGTTGACCGCGGTTTGTCATCGGACCGCGGTCGGCCACAAGCGGTCAATCGACCTGCGTCGCGAAAGCGGTCAGTCACAACGGCTATGAACCAGGGCGATATTCGCGTCGCTGATGCGCGAGTGAGAGGCAACCATGGCAAGAATGACCGGCAGTTGGGCAGGTTTTGCAAAATGGTGGTCGAAACCCGACCGAAGGCTTAGCTCCCTTTCGACCTGCGATGACAAACCGGACACCGCGACAAGCAGTGGTGAGGGGTTGCAGCTACGGCGCCTGATCTCCCGAGCCACTTTCCGACCGTCGAGTCGAGGCATCTGAATGTCGAGGATAACGAATGCCGGAAGCCACCGACAGTACTCGGCCAGCGCATCGACTCCGTCTTGAGCGGCCCGAACCTCGTAGCCGTGAATCTCGAAATAGTGGACGTATGCGGCGAGCAAGCCAGGGTCATAATCTGCGACAAGTAAGTGGTGAGCTTGGCCTGGGAACATTGCGTTTCTCCCGACTGTGCCTGCCGGGACGCAATTGGCAGACCCGAGGCGGTCATTCGTAAGATTTCCGCGTAGTATGGGTCCGGTATAGACGTTCAATTCACGGCTCATTGCCACTATTCGAGGCGCGCATGCGACTGGCCGACTTCCTTTTGCGGAACATGGAAGCGATCCTCTCGCAATGGGAGGCATTCGCGTGCACGCTGTTGCCGGCTGCCGCAAATCTGAAATCGCCCGCTTTACGCGACCATGCGCAACAGATCCTGGAGGCGATCGCGAAGGATCTGTCCGCCGCCCAGACAAGAAACGCACAAGTCGAAAAATCACAAGGACGCGCGCCAGTAATAGTCGACGCTCCAGAAACCGCGGCACAAACACACGCGATCCTGCGGGCACGCAGCGGTTTCGACATCAAGCAATTGACAGCGGAATACCGAGCGCTCCGCGCCAGTGTCCTTCGGCTATGGATGGACCACTGCCCGAGCAACGAACTGGAATTGGACGATGTCATCCGGTTCAACGAAGCCATCGACCAGGCACTGGCTGAATCAGTCGGCCTTTTCAGCAAGCAAGTGGACCAGGCTCGCAACCTGTTTCTCGGAATGCTCGGGCACGATATGCGCAGCCCGCTCCAGACCATTCAGATGACCGCATCGTATCTCGTCGGGTTGAATGCCGGAGAGAGAGTGACGGGTGCTGCGAGTCGCCTGATCCGAAGCGGCGCCCGCATGCAGTCTCTTCTCGACGATCTCAGCGATTTCAACCGGACGAAGCTCGGTCTTGGCATCAATATAGTTCCGACCCATGTGGACCTGGCTGCCGTATTTCGCGACGAACTGGACCAGCTTCGCGCGATACATCCTGATCGCCAGCTGGATCTGACGATACAGGGGAAATGTGACGGTGTCTGGGACGGCCCACGTTTGCAGCAATTGCTCGGAAATCTCGTTCTGAATGCCGTCAAGTACGGGGCATCGACTACACCGGTGCGGGTCATTGTGACCGGTAAGGAGGCCGATATTCATATCGCTGTCTTGAATAGCGGCGCTACGATTGGGCCGGCAGCTATGGAGCAGCTTTTTGAGCCTTTGAGGCGCGGTGTGGATCAAAGTGAAGGATACAACGATGACAGTCACCTCGGCCTCGGACTGTACATCGTGCGCGAAATCGCGAAGGCTCACGGAGGCGAGATCGAAGTTCGCTCTGAAAATGACGAAACCGTGTTTGCCGTACGACTGCCACGCGGCGAATAGCGTCTCCTCCTGCCGCTACACAAGGGCAGAAGGTAGTCCACGTAAATAGCGGCTTTCCACCGACGCACGGATCGGTTAATCGAATTCACCTGGAGTTCAGCGCCACCCGCCAATTTTCCCGTGGAGCCATGGTGCAAGCCGGCATGGCAGGTCAGACGGCGGAATTTTCTCGATGGGCACGGTGCATGCTGCATCAGAATCGGCAACGCGTTGCCATGCGCGGCATTCTCGCAGCGCATCCGCCAGGGCGCTCGCTCTGAGACCCGGGCGCCCACTGTTGGGTGCGGACGACCATGTGGTTGGCCCGCTGTCCGGATTGATCGATGGTCATGTGCGACTCTGCACGGGTACAGGGACATTAATGGTCCCCGTCTGTGCCCGTGCGGGATTGCTGCGGCCAATCACCGGAGAAGTCTCATGTTCATTCACAACAAACGCCTTCAATACACCGTGCGCGTCGCGGCGCCGAACCCAGGTCTTGCGAATCTGCTGCTCGAGCAATTTGGTGGTCCCCAAGGAGAACTCGGCGCCGCCTGCAGATACTTTACCCAGGCCGTTGGCGAGGATGATCCTGGCCGCAAGGATCTGTTGTTCGATATCGCGACCGAAGAATTGAGTCATCTGGAAATTGTCGGCTCGATCGTCGCGATGCTGAACAAAAGCGCGAAGGGCCAGTTGGCCGAAGCCGTTGAAGCCGAGGCAGAGTTGTACCGTTCGATGACTGGTGGGGGAAACGACTCGCACACCACGGCTTTACTCTACGGAGGTGGCCCGGCCTTGACGAATTCGGCCGGTGTGCCGTGGTGCGCCGCGTATGTCGACACGATTGGCGATCCGACGGCCGATCTGCGTTCGAATATCGCCGCCGAGGCTCGCGCGAAGATTGTCTATGAACGGCTCATCAACGTCACAGATGACCCGGGTATCAAGGAAACGCTCGGGTTTCTGATGACGCGAGAAATCGCTCACCAGAAATCGTTCGAGAAAGCGTTACATTCGATTCAGCCAAACTTTCCGCAGGGCAAGCTTCCCGGCGTGCCGGAATACACCAGCGTGTACTACAAAATGTCGCAAGGTGATGATGTGACGCGCGGGCCATGGAACGAAGGTCCGGACTGGCAGTTCGTTGACTCTCCGGAGCCGGCGGTGGATGGCGGAGACGGGAGCGCCACGGTAAATGTATCGAAGGGGGATGTGAAGGTGCTTCAGGCAATGGCATCGAGAACGGCCTCGGATGCAAAGTCCGATCCGACGACAGGTGCTGACCTTGGCGCGGGGCAGGCCGCCTGACCCTGTTGGCAGATGCGCGGCTGTCAGAATGGCCGCGCATCGGGCGCGTAGCGGCCTGTCGTGAATGTCTCTTTCGAAACAGTCAAAGGGCTGCTTTGGGTCGACTCCTGTCTTAAGCTTCGCTCGCAAACGGCCATTCGTTGAGCGCGGGACTCGATGGGCTGCGGATGCAGCTGGTGCGCCGACGAGTTCGGTTGCTTCCTGGCCGGGCAAAAGACATGCGAGTTACCACCACTGCGCGTGATGGCGAATGTCCGCTTCGACACGACCTGTCTGGCAACCATCGCCAAGGGTGGTTCGATGCCAGGTTTTCGTCTATACGACTGTCTGTACGAAGTGGTGCGGGCGGGCGTCAGACAAGGCGCGATGGAGGGATTCGCGGAGTCCTTCGCTGCGGTCGGAGTCTGGCGCCGCTATGGCGATTGAAGAGGCTGGCGTGGCTCATCAAGCGCCGGTTCTGGCTCACATGAGAATCGCTCGTGCAGCGCTGCGAAAGGTATTCGGCGTTTCGGGCTTAACCTTTGATTGAACCACGCCGTTTTTGCTCAACGTTCAGTCATAGTGGCGATGTTTGTGATGGCGCTTGTCCGGTCGGTAGCCGCGGGCATAGTCGTCCGCGTACGAATTGGACCGCGACATGTTACCGCCAAGCGCTGAACCCGCGCCGCCACCCAGGGCCGCGCCGACGAGGCCGCCCGTGCGGCCGCCCATCGCATTGCCTGCCGCTGTACCGGCACCGCCCCCGAGCGCCCCACCGATGATGGCGCCCGTGCGTTCCCTGCGGTTTGACGTGACTGCACCGCCGGCGCCGCCGCCGACTGCACCGCCAATGACGGAACCCGTGCTGCCGCCTACTGCGCCACCCAAGGCAGCGCCGGCTACGCCGCCGAGCGCACCGCCAAGGGCATTGTTCATATCACCGGCCACCGCCGGTAACGACGCTGCTGTGCTGAGCGCTGCAATGGCAACAATCTGGAAGATTCTCTTCGACATAAAAGGTCTTTAGTTTTTGGGACGGCGCTGAGTATAACCGCCCTCCGAAAGGTTTTTGTAACTCGTCATTCGGACCTCGGTAAGAGGTGTAACAAAATGATCCGATAGTTTTTTAGTGAAACGCTTTCGGCACCATTGGTGTCAGGCTGCAGTCGGCCGATCGACATCGGTGCCTGGATCGCCGACAATCAGGCATCGTCAGATGCAATTTTGATCAAACTGAGAGGCGGCGATCTTGCGAATGGGAACCATATGTGACAAAGAAAGTTTCGAATACTCGCTGCGTAATTTCTTGCAGTAGCTCAATATCTTGACGATGGAACCGGTCATACCGACAAACCGCTTGGGCGCTACTGCAAGCGCTTGAGTCCGCCGCGGCTAGCAATCGGGCATATTTTTCTAGCCTATGAACCGAGCGTTGTAATCCTTCAGAACTGCTACGAGTGACGCTTAATGCCACTTCTAGCCACCGCAGAAATTTCGACATCGAATGGCCGCTGTCGGGCAGTGCATCTGTCCGTAACGGGGCGCGTGCTGACTGTCGCGAGAACACTAGGGCTCGATCAACGTGCGATCGGCGACCAGCGCGCGAATGCCGAGAAATCCTTCGGCTTCTCCGCAGGCCAATACTGCCAAACACGCTTTCCCGGTCCGGACCGGAAGCCGACTGGATTCCTTATGCGCCGCTGCCGTACGGCTGCGTGATGATCTCGAGATTGTGGCCGCTCGGATCTTCGAAATACGTGCCTCGACCGCCATCATTCGTATTGATCTCGCCCTGCCGGCGGTGAAAGGGATCCGCCCAGTAGGGCAATCCGCGGCTCTGTATTCGCGCAAGAATGCAATCGAACTCCGTCTCGCTCACCAGAAACGCATAGTGTTCCGGCCGCGTTTGATGATCATCACTGTAGAAGTCCAGCGTGACGCCGTTTTCCAGTTGCACGGCAAGGAACGGCCCGAATGGCTTCGGCTCGGGAAGTCCGAGTATTTCTGCGAGAAATCCCGCCGATGCATCCCTGTTCCGCGCGTACACGATAGTGTGATTAAGCGTGATGCTCATGTTCGCTACTCTCCTTTCGCCGCTTGCGTGACAGTGCCTGCTCACGGTGCCGGCCGGCATCATCGCCCAACCGGCACGCCCGCCCTCGCGCAACCGCTGAACATTGCGCCAATTAGTGCGGCTGACCGATGCATGCATCGGCAATGTCGACGATCGGCTCGCTATCGGCGTGGGCTTCGGGAAAGCGATCGACACATTTGATCTGTCGTAGCGTCCACCATGTGCCTGGCGGATCGTGGCCGAGCCACATCACCGTCGCGGCCGCTTTGGTTCGAAGCCTCCATCGCTGCCAGTCGGCGCCCGTTGGTGAAAAATGGCCCTGACTGTCGGTGTATTGGCCCGGGTCCAGATCGTAGCGTTTCAGGTAGGCCGGATTTAGGCGCTCATCGAGCGTAACCTGCCCACCATGGGCGATGCGCGCCCGTTCCCGTGTCTCGTCCTGGCTGAAATCGCTCACCGCGCGGCTGACGACCGACAACTCGAACAGCAGCGCTGCGCCAGTTGCCAGACATGTCGCGGCAATGCAGAGTACGAGCACCCAAAGAATCCGCCGTCCGACTGTCAGTGTGCGTGCCATCAAATCCCTTGGCCTCGCAATGTGATGAAAAGAAATCTTGCCGTTCCAGCGCGGAATTTCAGCAGACGTTTCCGCTCCCCTCTTCAAACGATACAACTTCACGTGCCGGTGGTCCAGACTGACCGCTGCGATGTTCCAGGGCCTCGACACGGCGGCAATATGAACTGAAGTGGCCTGCGTCAGGAAACCATGCAATGGTGAGCGCCAACGTGGAGTGGTGCCGCGGATATTGCATCGGAACATGCCGAAGCGACGGCGACCAGCGATTCGTCAGGCGAGCCAGCTTCATTTCGAACCGATGTGTGCGCGAGCTCAGACTTTGATGGCCGATTAGGCCGAGGGCTAAATTAGTTGCGCGGTTCCCGGCCGGCATTCTGTCGCATCACATTGCAAATGGCGGCTCCCGCGCTGACCTTCAGAAGCCGCTGCCGAATCCATTTGTCTCAAACACGACGGGAGGCGTCGCCGCTTCGTTGACATGCAAACGGAAGATGTCCGGACGCGAGTAGTGACCCGCGACGTCAAAGTCATATTTCGCCCGGGCAAGGTCGTTGAGGTCAAGATCGGCCACGAGCAATGCATCCTGCTCAAAGATTGGGCCGGCAATGAGCTCGCCAAGCGGGCTGACGATGCAGCTTCCACCGCTCATCAGCACAGTGGACGGATCGTTACCCTGGATTGCGGCATAGTCGGTTGGGCAATCCGATCGGCGCAGGTGCTGGCAGGCTGACAATACAAAGCAACGACCCTCCAAGGCAACATGCTGCATGGAGGAAGCCCATGTCGGCCGGCTGTCAGCGGTGGGGGCGCAGTAAATCTGAACACCCTTGGCGTACATCGCCATACGCAATAATGGCATGTAGTTTTCCCAGCAAATGACTGCGCCAAGCCTGCCGAACGGCGTGTCGAAAACCGGGAGGGTCGACCCATCGCCATAGCCCCAGATCAGCCTCTCGCCGGCGGTCGGCATCAGCTTGCGATGCTTGCCGAGCATCGTACCGTCCGGACCATAAAACAACGCAGTGCAATACAACGTGCCGTGGTCCCGCTCGATTACGCCGATCACGATGTATTGCTTGTGGTCGGCGGCAACCTCGCCCAACCGGCGGGTGCCGGGACTTGGCACTTCTACCGCGCTGTCATAGTAACGACGATAGTCCTCGCGTCCGGCAGCGGTCCTTCCACCAATTGTCGAGCCGAAATCGAGTCCCTTTGGATAAGCTGAGACGAATGCTTCGGGAAATACGATAAGTTGAGTTCCTTGTCGCGCGGCGTCTGCGGTGAACGTCGCGACTTTATCGATGGTTCTGTCCGCATCGAAGACGACGGATCCCGATTGCACAACCGCAGCACGTAATTTCTGTTGCATCAGAATTCTCCGCTAAATGTAAGGGCTTGCTATCGGGAACGCTCCGGCTTGCCCGCTCATTGCAAGCCCAGTCGCGTAACTCATGTGAGCCGGCGGAGTCCGTCAGTCGCAACTAATTTGAGGTGGAAAATTCGTTGATTGCGAGCACGGCCACGGTGGATTGCAAGCCGCTACCAGTATAGGCCTGCTAGCAGGCAAGCCTCCTGTCTGGATATAGGCGGCAACGGCAGCCCTCAAACGGCCGCGTCCGGGATGGCCAGACGGCCGTTTCGAGTCGGGTTACGCCGGTCCCATGAGACTCCACCCGTTAAGGGTTATTCGATGCCTGCCATCGGCCACAGGAATGTGACGGTGCCTCTGCGCGTGTTGGCAGGCATCGAACAACCCTTAACGCACCCGGTCCCGCGTATACCTCGATTCATTCGACGACCGCGTGTCGATGAAGCGTAAGTGGCACCGAAGAGGGTTCGTGATTGCGAACTTCCGCTTAGTGGCTGAGCTTCGTCGGACAATGCTTTGTGCGTCAGTGTATCGAGCCGGCAGGCAGCCTGACACAATCGCTGGTCTGTTGCTTCCTGAAGTTATGACTTACCGCCGAACCTGCTGAACACCGTTGCCTCATGCGTCGACCTTCCCGCTCACGACACTCGAATGCATCGTGCGACAGTCGGAAACCTTGCTGTCGTGATCCTCAAGTTCGATCAAGACAACGAGATCTCGATTACGATTGAAAGTATCAAAAAGACGGACGGACTACGGAAAGCGAATAACGCCCCATATTCACTTCAGCTATCTGGCGTGGTGGCACCCAGGTCCGCTTAACATCATTTATCGCAGCTTGCGTTTGATCAGCGGGATCCGTGTATCGATATGTCATCTGTTCTTGCGCTATTTGCGCCCTCACAGCGTCGTTCATTGACGGAGGCGTCGACTGTGCAAACGAGGACACAGCGGGAATTGCGATAGCGGCGGCGACGATAAATTGAGCAACTTTCATGGTTTTTTCTCCAGGAGGTGTCCCGCGTACAGTCTTGTACGTACCCGGTACGTGCAGTGTAGATCTGCACTCGCTCAGTAACGAGCGCAACCGGCAGAATTCACTGTTGCCAATTTCCGCACAAAGTTGCTCATCGAAAATAGTCTGCGACGACCACCGTCATTGGTTTCCCGAGTCTCACCACCACCCAGTCGTCGCGACAATCGAAAGCACCGTCGTTAGCAGCGTGCGGCGAAGCGCTTCGCGCTCGGTGAACAGTTGCTTGAGCGTAAAGGGGCGGGCTCGCGGATCGCGGCAAAGTCGGCCGGGAGCGGATGCAGGTCGAGCCGCCGCCCCGCCTTCACGATCTGGCTCGGCGTATCGTGGCCGATCAGCGCCGGCAAGCGTTTTGACGCGTCGATGAGCGCGCCCAGATCGACGCCTGTGTCGTAGCCCATCAGTTCGAGCGCATGCACGATCTCCTCGCTGCAGACGTTGCCGCTGGCGCCCGGCGCATAGGGACAACCACCGATACCGCCCAGCGACGCGTCAAAGCGGTCGGCGCCCGCATCGATCGCGGCGAGCACGTTGGCGAGACCCATGCCACGCGTATTGTGAAAGTGCAGCGTGAACTCGGTCTGCGGCCAGCGCTCGATGCATCGCGCCGTCAGCGCGGCGACCTGCTGCGGAAAGGCCATGCCGGTCGTGTCGCATAGCGTGACGCCGCGCGCGCCGATCTCTTCGACGAAGCGTTGCGTCCACTCGATCACGGTGTCTGTCGGCACATCGCCCTCCATCGGGCATCCGAATGCGCACGACAGCGAGATGTTGACCGGGAGTCCCACATCGCGCGCGCTGGCGGCAACCTGCCTCAGCCCATTGAACGATTGCTCGCGCGTCATCCGCAGATTGGACAGGTTGTGGCTCTCGGTCGCGGACATCACGAGATTCAACTCGTCCGCGCGCGCCTCGATTGCGCGTTCGGCGCCACGCATGTTCGGCACGAGTGCCGTATAGACGACGCCCGGCTTGCGCTCGATTTCACGCAGCACGATTTCGGCGTCGCGTAACGCGGGAATCGCTTGCGGCGACACGAAAGCCGTCACCTCGATTTTCGCCATGCCTGTTTCGGAAAGCGCGTCGATCAGCGCAATCTTGTCGCGCGTCTCGACGAACGTGCCTTCCGCCTGGAAGCCGTCGCGCGTGCCGACTTCCTGCATGTAAATGCGCCGGTGTTGTCCGTTCCAGATGTTCATGCGATTGCTCCTTTGTCACGCAACTCGGCAATCCGGCTTTCGGAGAGCCCGATCTCACGCAAGATGTCATGGGTGTCGTCACCAAGCTTCGGCGCCGACGAGCGCACGGAGCCCGGCGTGCCCATCAGTTTGGGCACAATGCCCGGCACGTCGACGTCATAGCCGTCGCGCGTGGTCTGCCGCAAGATCATGTCGCGTGCGCGGTAGTGCGGGTCCTCGGCGATATCGCGGGCCGTATAGATCTTGCCAACGGGCACGCGCGCCTCGGTCAGCGTGGCCAGCACGTCTTCGGTCGAACGTTGCGCGGTCCACGCTTCGATGGCCTGGTCCAGTTCGCCAACGCGCGCAACACGCCCGGCGTTGTTCGCGAGCGCAGGGGCGTCCGCCAGATCGCTGCGGCCGATCGCCGTCATCAGGCGCCTGAAGATGCTGTCGCCGTTGCCGGCGACAAGCACATAACCATCGGCACATCGATACGCATTGGATGGTGCGATGCCGGGCAGCGCGCTGCCGGCGGCTTCACGGACCGCGCCGAACACGCTGTACTCGGGAATCAGGCTCTCCATCACGTTGAAGACTGCTTCATGAAGCGCCACGTCGATGACCTGCCCTTTGCCGCCGTTCGCGTCGCGGTGATAGAGCGCGGTGAGCACGCCGATCACGCCGTGCAGCGCAGCGAGCGTATCGCCGATCGAGATGCCGCAGCGCACAGGTACGCAGCCGGGATCCCCGGTCAGATGACGCAAGCCGCCCATCGCCTCGCCGATCGAGCCGAATCCCGGCAAATCGCGGTAGGGTCCCGTCTGGCCGTACCCCGAGATACGCAGCATGATGAGCCGGGGGTTCAGCTCGGCCAGTTGCTCGTAGCCCATGCCCCAGCCTTCGAGTGTGCCTGGCCGGAAGTTTTCGATGAGGACGTCGGCCTCGGCGATCAGCTGGCGCGCGATGTTCTGGCCTTCGGCACTGCGCAGATCGAGCGCCAGCGAGCGCTTGTTGCGCGACTGCACCTGCCACCAGACGGACGTGCCGTCCTTCATCAGACGCCAGTTGCGCAGCGGATCGCCGGCGCCCGGCGGCTCGATCTTGATGACCTCGGCGCCGAATTCGCCGAGCGTCTTGCCGGCGAAAGGGCCGGCAATCAGTTGACCCATCTCGATCACGCGCACGCCTTTAAGCGCTGCGGGCGTACTCGGAAAAGAAGCGTGGCCGTTCATCATGAAAAACTCCTGAGCGTGCGGTCGGTGTCCAAAGGCGCGTTGACTTAGTTGAAGAGCCAAGGCTCCCGAGCGCGACGCACGCGCTCGTACTCGCGAATCAGGTCGGCCTGGCCGAGCGTCAGCGCGACGTCGTCCAACCCTTTGAGCAGGCGGCGCTTGCGTTCCGGTTCGATCCCGAACGGGAGCGCGTCGCCGCCTACGGGCCGGATGGTTTGCGCCTCCAGATCGATCTCGAGTCGCAAACCGGACGGGCGGGCGACGAGGTCGAACAGGTCCTGGACAACGCGCTCGTCGAGCCTGATCGGCAGCAGGCCATTCTTGAAGCAGTTGCCGTAGAAGATGTCGGCGAAGCTCGGTGCGATCAGCGCGCGAATGCCGAAGTCCGACAAAGCCCATGCCGCGTGTTCGCGGCTCGATCCGCAGCCGAAGTTGTCGCGCGTGAGCAGAATCCGGGCGCCCGCGAAGCGTGCCTGGTTGAGCGGGAAGTCCGGGTTGGGCTGGCGGCTCGATACGTCCTGCCCGGGCTCGCCGTGGTCCAGGTAGCGCCATTCATCGAACAGGTTGACGCCGAATCCGGTGCGCTTCACCGATTTCATGAACTGCTTGGGGATGATTGCATCGGTGTCGACGTTCGCGCGGTCGAGCGGCACCACGAGCAGGTCTTCAATGCGCGCGTTCGTGCACGAGCCGATGAAGACCTTGTCGAGCGAGCCACGACGTGGCTTTGCCACAGCTTGTCGAACAACGTACGGGGCGTACTCGCGGGCTGCATGAGGGGGTGTCTCCATCCATTCATATGAAAGAATGCTTGCCTGGCCGGCCAGTCACGGCCGGCAAGGCTGCTGTCTATGGAGAGTCATTTTCCGCGCGCGATCCCGTGGGCGGAATGCAACAGTGTGGAACCCAGCTTTCGCGGGACGCGAAAGCGCGCTTTGCGTCAGCGGGTCGTGGTCGGGGCCTGGGCCGTTTCCGGCGCCGCGCGGGTCAGATGGTCGACGAGCAGCCGCGCCGGTTTGCGCAGTGCTTTCAGATCGCGAGCGCAGATGAGCAGTTCGCGGTGGGCCCAGTCTTCCGACAGGCCGATCTTGTGCAAGCCCATCGACCTCAGGTGCGGACCTGCCGCCTCATCGGGCAGCACGGCGATGCCGAGTCCCGCGG
The DNA here is from genome assembly GCF_001634365.1 of Paraburkholderia phytofirmans OLGA172. Classification (NCBI taxonomy): domain Bacteria; kingdom Pseudomonadati; phylum Pseudomonadota; class Betaproteobacteria; order Burkholderiales; family Burkholderiaceae; genus Paraburkholderia; species Paraburkholderia phytofirmans. The sequence goes on along the minus strand of NZ_CP014579.1, from coordinate 2,853,663 downwards.
CAACCATCAGGCACATCGCATCGAAGCTGCGGACCTGAATGCGCAGTTTCAGCTGTCCGCCCGAAAAGGCGGTGGCGGCCTGAAGGCGTTTGGCGAGCGAGGTATTGCGCGACAGGTTGACGAAGTCGAACTCCAGCGCGTCGATGAACGAGACCGACTCGCGCTGGGTCAGCGGATGGCCGCTGGGGACGACCAGGACCAGATGGTCGTGGCGATAGGGCATGGTCTGAAGGCCGAACGTCGGCATCTGGTCGGCCATGATGCCGAAATCTGCAACGCCGTCCACCACCGCCAGTGCGACCTGCTCGCTATCCTGCTCTTCCAGCTCGATGCGGATTTGCGGATTGCTGGAATTGAATTCCGCGATCCCTGACGGCAGGAACTGCGTCACCGCCGACGTGTTGGCCCACAGCCGAACGACGCCCACGACGCCGGCCGCATAGTCCGACATATCGGCCGTCATCAGGTCGACGTCGTTCAGAATACGCTGCGCGTGAAGCTTGAGCGCCTCGCCCGCCGCGGTGAGCGTAATGCCGCGGGAGTGGCGTTCGAATAGCTCGGCGCCGATTGTGGATTCGAGGTCCGCGATTCGCTTGCTTGCGGCGCCGATCGCGAGGTGGGCGAGTTCGGCGCCCTTGCTGATGCTGCCGCTTCGGACAATGAGTGCGAAAAGCGAAAGTGAGACGAGATCGAGACGATGAAGGTTCATGCTCGGATGTTCTGGCCGCTGTCAGCGCTCCATTATGGGGCACGGCCGTAATCACGGCGCCGCGAGTATTCGCCACTGCCGGACACATGTGCGCCCGGCAGTGTAGCGCGCAATATCGAACGGCTGGCCCGTCGCGCCAGCGGCGGCTATTTGGCTTGCTCAGCCGTGTTATGGATGGCCTGGCCGCCCTTCGAAATGTCTTCGCCCGCACCCGCGACGGTGTTGCAGCCCGCAAGGAGAGCGGTGCCGGCGATCAAAAACAGAGCGATGAGTCGTGTCATGTTGTTCCCCTTTCACGGATTTTTGGCGGCGGCAGGCGGGTGCTAGCCGGAACACGCGTGGGCGCCATGCACCTGTTCAAGCCGGCGCGGACCCTGCGTATGAGTGTCATTGTAGGCGAGACGTCAGCCAATAGCGGGGTCGAATCCATGCCCGCTTCGCAAGCCCGGCTGAACGGCGGGAGATGGAGGACGGCTGCGGTGCCCCATGTTTGCCGAAAGCCGCCGCCGGGTAGCGTTGGCCTATTGGCCGAGATGGGAGAGTGCTATCTGTGCCGGCGTGCGCGAGATCTGCATCAGCCCTTCGAGCGGGTGGGCGATGTCCTCAATCAGGAAAATAGCGCCGGCGACCGATAGTGCACAGACGAAAAGCGTCGCAAAGGCGGTCCGGTAGTTGATGCTGACCAGACCGAAGCCGGCAAAAAGGATACCGAGCCAAAGCACCAGCACCGCAAGGAATGGCGTTGGGATCGCGCCTTCCCCTGGTCGGAACAGTATCCAGCGCGCTTCCGCCAGGTCGTGGCTGCGAGCCAGGGCCTCCGATTGCAGCATGCGCTGCATGTCGTTTCGTGGAGCCAGTTCTCGAAGCTTTTGCTGAAATTGCACCATGTGCGCCAAGGTTTCAGGAGCGTCCACGTCGGCCTTTCCGGCGCCGCCTTCGGAATAGAACCGCTCCACAGCTGAGGCATAGGTGCTGCGCAGGAACTCGCGGGCTTCCTTTGCCTCCGGACCATAATCGGCCAAGGTGCGATCGATCACGAAGACCGTAGCCGCCGTCTGCGTGAACTCGTCGTTGAGTCGGTCGAAAGTAACCTTTGACGACGCGATGAGGAGACCAAGGACGAGAGCGGCGAGCGTCGCCATCAGGCCCGCCCCCAGCTTCACGATAGCTGTTGAATCCTCGCTCAGATGATGGTCGGGAAGAAAAGTGCGAAGAGCCAAACCGAGCATCCCGCTGCCGGAGACGCACACAAATACGATCGAGGCGACTACCAGTGAGTTCATGATTGCCCCCTGCGGTTTGACTCTGAGCCGCCCCGAATCAGGACGCGCGACACCGACCGGCTGCAACGACCGCCATACCGAGTATTGGTCAGCTTCGCCAGCTGGCTTCCAATTTGTCTCTGTGGGCCGAGTTACGCGAGCACGGTAAGCAACCCTTAACGTTCCTTAAGGCGCTGGCACCACGCGGTAGTAAACGCCGTTTGCGCCGTAGGCGGGCTGGAACCACGTATTACCGCACAGGTAGTATGTGCCGCCCTGAACCGAGGGCTTTATGCAGCCTGCCGGTAGTGCCGCATAGATCGCACCCATGGCGAATGTCGTACTGACAGGGGCGGGTGGCGGGGCTGCCGTTGCTCCAGCGACGTAGCCCGCATTGTAAGCATTCGATGCCGCTGCGTTCGTGTTGGCCGACGCTATGGCCGCGCCCGCCGCCACACCGACTGCGACGCCCGCTGCGGCTGCCCCCGCGGTGGACCAGCCGCCGCAGTTGTAGCAGCTGGATCCGTAATTGTTCACCGTGACCGGAGGATGGTAGGCGGGGTACCTGGCGCCGTAATAAGCGCTATGGTAAGCGGTCGCACCCGAGGCGCTCGTGTAGCTCGTATAACCCGAGCCTGCGGCGTGGTACGCCGAACCGCCATACGCGTTGGTGGCGCTGGTGCCCTGACCATAGGTGTGGGTCGCGCTGCCGCCATATTGGTTAGTGACGCTCGTCTGTCCCGATCCTTGCGCGTGCGTGGCGGTGTCGCCGTAGCGCCCGGTCGCGGTCGTGCCCTGGCCATAGGTGTGCGTTTCGCTGCCGCCCCATGCGTTGCTGCGGGTTGTCGACCCCGAGCCGGGCGCGTGCGACGTGCTGCCTCCGTAATAGTTGGCATGCGACCATGCGCCGGCTGAACTGGCTGCGAGCGACGACACAAGAAGACCCACCAGACGGATGACGACTTTCTTCACGATGCGTCTCCTCATTGCGTCCCGGTGTGTCTGGTCTTCGGCGGCGGCTTCATTCCCGGCGCATCGCTCGCGTCTGGACGCGCGAACGCAATGCGGGCCGCGCCGGCTGCGCTGGCCGGCGCAAACGCGTCTGCGGGCACAGCCGGATCGAGTTGCCAATCGGAGAGCACCAATACGTGGCGCAGACGGGCGGGGTCGTTGAGGTAGACGGCGTAAATGCGGCGCGGGAGCTTGTCCTGCGCGCCGATCCAGATTTGCACGAATACATCCCCGGTCACATACGCCACCATGTCCGTTGTGGTATCGCCGACGACGTTCGATTGACCGATATAGAAGGCGACTTTCAGTCCATCGGCGATGTCCTTGTAGGGGTCGGCGACGATTACGTCGGTAAAAGGGTAATAAATGGCGCCCTGGTTATAGGCTGCCTCTAGTGCGGCATCGATCGTCGGCGGAGCGTCAGCAATGGCGATCAGATTCTCGAGCGGGGCGAACGCTGTCATCGTCTTGCCGTCGTAGTAGAACTCCGAGGGAGGACCGTCACCGAGGGTGATCACTCTGAGCTTGTCGGGGCGCTGAAGCGTCACTTCCGACTTCGTCGAATAGACGAGAGGCGGACCGAGGCGGCTCGGACTCTCATAGGAGACGACGGCCGTAAAAGTCATCGTCTTCGCGGCCGCAAGGCGCGCGCTCGCCGCCTTGAGGATGTCGATCGCGCGTGGTTCGAGTCCGGGCATGAAGGCCGGCGCAGCAGCTTTCGCCGCCGGCCTGGCGGTTGCTTTCGGCGTGCGTAGCGTTTGCTGGGCGTGGCCGCCGGCGGCGAGGAACACACTTAGCATGACGAAGGTTATGCCAAACTTCAATTTCTCGCAGGTCATCGCGGCCTCGGTAAGTAAGCCGGTTTCACGGTGCGCCCGACGACTTCATGGAATCATGCCGCATTCAAACATCTTGTTGGCGATCGGCGCGGCCACTCTGGCGATGAACGCGGCGCGCATCTGCGGATCGTCGCGCAGCATCTGCATGGCCTCCTGCTCTCTCCCGGTCTTGGGTCGCCCCTGTTTCTGCGCTTTCTCTTGCCACAGTTGCTCGCAAGACGATTGCTGGTACTTTTGAACGAGTTTGTCGGCGACCATGTCCATCATCGGGTATTGAGCGGTGGCGGCATTCGCGAGCAGCAACGCGGGCACCATCGCAATCCACAGGAGACGCTTGATCATGAGCTTGCCCTCATTTCGTCAAAAAATGCGGCACTCGGGAAAGGTCCAGGATCAGCGCTTTCACAGGGATGATCTGGTTCTTGATTTTTTCGATCGTCTCGTGCGGGAATACACGATCAACCGCTTTCGCCTGTGAAATAGAGTATGGCACCAGCGGGGATGCCGATATTGGACCTTGGTCCAATATCGGCTCAATAAAATCGTCGCTTGTTACCTGGGCGTGATTGATTCGTCCCGTATTCAGGTGGACGACGACAAAATTGCCCGCGCTTTACAGTCGCGGGCTGCTTCAGGCTCCCTTGCGTACGCAAGGACGTAGTGACCGCTCACAGCCATGGCCACGTGCGATAGCGCACACACGCGCTTGAAATGCTCAGAAACTCGGCTGAAAAGTGCCTAAATTTCTGACTGGCACCGGTCCGCGCGATATTAGAACAATAAGAAATTTCAGTCGGCGCGGACCGTCTGTCGAACCTATCCTCACTGACTCCATTCAAGGGATTGGCCGATGGTTGAAACCTTCGGCATGCCCTTGGTGGCCATCCTGCGCCAAATGATTTTAGGGCATCACTCATGTTCACGAAACGAATCTTTGCCGCATTCCTTGCCGCAGTGCTGATCGCTGCGATTGCGCCAGAATGTCAGGCGCAGTACACGACTGACTGGATAGCGAATACGTTTGGGACTAACGCAACTCATGTAGGCAGCGCCGCCCGTTCCATGTGGATTGCGCCTGAAGGAGTCATCTACACATCGTCCCTGTGGGATGAAAACGAAGGTGGCGTTGCGATATACCAGAATGGGCAAAGCATCGGTTCGATCGGCGCTCATAGCGATTTTCAGGGCAGTGCGATCACAGGCAACTCGACTGATCTCTTCGTTGCGCTTCAGTTCAACGCAGCCTTCGGCAGCGGTAGTGTCGGGAGATATGATCGAACTACACATGCCCGTGACCTGCTCATCCCGGTCAGCGCGGATACCACCGAACGGCATGCCGATGTCGTTACGGGTCTGGCAACGGCGGGAACGCTCGTCTACGCCAGCGACTTTCCAGGTAATCGGGTCCGCGTCTTCACTACTGACGGGGTCTGGCAACGGGATATTGCAGTCCCAAGCCCCGGGGCGCTCGCCATCGACGGGGCAGGCAACATCTGGATTGCGGAGAAGCGCGCAAACAGGGTGCTTGGATTCCGTCCGAACGGAACGCCGCTGCCGAAGATTCAGATGCCAGTCGGCTCAAGACCGTCGGCCCTATACTTCGACCCAACTACCGCTAACATGATGGTGGGTGACGAAGGTCCTGACATGAACATCAAGGTCTATAGCCTGGTTGGTGTTCCGTCACTAGTCAGCACGTTCGGTATTCAGGGCGGCTATCTCGACACTACGACCGGGATCAAAGGTCAGGTCGGGGCCAAGCGTTTCACCGCCGTCACTGGCGTCGGCAAGGACTCCTTTGGCAATCTGTACGTGCTTAATAACCCGTGGGGCGGAACATGGGATCTTGGTCGCACTGGCGGCACGGACATTCACGCCTACGACAACTCCGGCAACCTGCAATGGAAGCTTCAGTCTCTCAACTTCGAGGGGATCGCCGCTCCGGATCCGGGTACTGACGGCGCCTACTTCTATGGGGGCGACAACGTCTACACTGGCTCCGCTGGAGGAACCTTCGTAGCGAACACCGTCGATCCAATCGACTACCCATCCGATCCACGAATGAACATCAACGACCCGGAACGCGGTGAGCAGTTCGGTCAAGTCGCCACCGTCGGCGCAAACCGGATCCTTGTGGCGGCCGGCCAGAATCCCGATACCTTTTACTTCTTCCACTTCAACGCCGCGAATGGCTACATTGCAATACCGGACGCCACGATTCCGGGTACGGCGTTTAATACGACAGCAAGGATCCGCGATGGATTCTGCCTTGACGGAAAAGGGGACGTCTGGGCCGGTTTGGACAAGACGAATGCCATTTGGCACTATCCGCTGACCGGGTTTGATGCCAACGGCAAGCCGACATGGGGAGTTGGAATTTCAACGCCCATTCCAGGCACTATTACGCCATTGACGCGAATCATTTACCTGCCTGATCGCGATACCATGATCCTGGCACAAGGAATTGTTGGGAGTACAGATTGGACGTCGATCGGAACGAGGGTCGAGGTGTATCACGGCTGGCTCGCAGGCAACACCACCGCTCCCAATCCAGTGATCAACATCACCAGCGCCAATCCCAAGTCGATCACGGCAGCAGGCAACTATCTCTTCGTTGGATACGTACACACCGTGCCCAACATCGACGCCTTCAATCTCACCACAGGCAGTCTGGACATCACGCTGACCAACAGCAGTCCCAATACCGTGTATGTCGGCAATGACGTAGATTCGATGTACGGCCTTAGATCGTACCTTCGTTCGACCGGGGAGTACGTGGTCACGAAAGACGACTACAACGGCTCCAGCATCGTTGTCTATCGTTGGACTCCCGGCGCAACCGCCGGGTCCGTCCAGACACTGCTGGTTTCGCCTTTCCACTAAATGGCCAAAATCCCTATCGGTAGCGGACGGTCACGCTTACTGAATTCGCCGAACACCATAGATTCATCTCAGACCGCCTGCAGTTCGGGGCAACGAAGCGCCAGGGCGATGCGCTATTCGTGCAACCACGTGTCGATCTGGACCACGACGTAGTCCGCTATGAGCTTTTGCAGGTGAGTGGTCGGATGATAAGCGTCGGCAAACATGTAGATATCGTCAGCATGAGGGGAGACATACGTCGAGCGCGAGCAGAAGAGCGCGCTGGTGTCATCGGCTTGAAATGCCGGGGGCAGGTTCGCCGGCGCGCATGCTACGTTGGTGCCGACGCTGCCGTCGAAGCGAAAACCAAGTTGGCGATAGTTCTCCGATACCTCGTCAATGAACGTGAACGCGTCGATCCGCAGCACGGCCGGCGATGCAGGGAGCGCGTCATCCAGCGCGGTGTTGAATACCTGCGCCAGACGCCGAAGCACTTTTGCGGAGCCTGGCAGTTGCTGCTCGAGAAGGTTCGCGATCGGCGCCTTGCTGATGTCCGGGACGTTTTGTACAACGATATGTGTGGCACCGTTCTGGTGCGCATTGTGCACCAAGCTCGCAAATTGTTGCGCTGCCTGTCTCAGCGAAGGGAGCACTGCCTGCAAAGAAGCGCCCGGATCGCCGCCGTTCGCAACCATTCCCGCCCATGCGGTATAGGCGTCCTGAACGTCATTGGCCCCGCCTTGCATCAGCACGAGTTGCTGGCCGGTGAAGCGTGTATGCGACTGAAGGTAGGCGGCCACCTGTGAGGTCAATGGAGTTTGCAACTCGCCGGTGTCGCCCGTTGCGTCGCCGGGGTTCGGCGGCCCGGCGACTCGGGCGCCCCCTTGAGCGTAGCCCAATCCTTCCGGATGAACGACGCTCGGTTGCCCGAAGCCGCCCGTCAACGCGGGCGTGAGGCCGGATCCATAATGTTCCGCGATAAGCTGTACGGAGATAGCGCCCGGATTAGTGGTGTAGGTGCCGCCGCCGAATTGTCGGGCGTACGCGTAGGTGCCAACGTCCGAAAGACTGTCCCCGAACGAGACGACCTGCATGAAGTTTCGCTGCGGATCGGCAGAGCCAGCCGATGCGTTCGATGAATGGGACAAACCAATGACACTGCATGTCAACGCAACGAACGCGAAACGACGGACTGTCTGCATGGGGCACTCCGGGGTAGTGTGGTGTATCGAAGAATAACCTTGTTGCGCGGTAAGCACTATTATTGTTCGCGATGTGGTGCCCAAGGTTCTCGCCAGTATGGTCTGCTCGGTGCGCAAATGCAAAGCGGACCCGCCGGTATCGGAGCAGGACTCGTGCAAATCCTGCTCCGTCGGTTTCACCGGATCAGTGAAGGGTTTTCAGTTGCGACCACAAGCGGTTTTCAAGGCGCACGATTTCAACCGACGTCGGCTTCATCAGCGTCATCTTCTTGAGTACGTCGTCCGGCGGGTACACCGTCGGGTCCTGTGCGACAGCAGGCGTAACGAACTGGCGGGCTGCGTGGTTCGCCGTCGGGTAGAAGACTTCATTGGTAATCGCCGCGTTAACCTTCGGGTCCTCGATGTAGTTGATCCACCTAAGCGCCGCTTCCGGGTGCGGCGCGTCTTTCGGGATCGCCATTACGTCGAACGCCAGCAGGCCGCCTTCCTTTGCGTTCGAGAACCTGATGTCGTACGCATGTTTGGCTTCGGCGCTGCGTCGGCGCGCTATGCCGACGTCGCCGGCAAAACCGATCGCCACGCAGATGTCCTTGTTCGCCAGGTCGTTGATGTAGCCGGACGAGTTGAACTCGGTGATGTACGGGCGCACCTTCTTCAGCAGTTCGAACGCGGCCTGGTAATCCGCCGGGTTGGTGCTGTTGGGATCCTTGTGCAGGTACTGCAGCGCCGCGGCAAACACGTCGACCGACTCATCGAGGAATGAAACGCCACAACCCTTGAGCCTGGAGAGGTTAGCCGGATCGAACACCAGCGCCCAGCTGTCGACCGGCGCGTTCGAACCGAGCGCCTTCTGCACTGCCTGCACGTTGTAACCGATGCCAGTGACAGCGAACGCCCAGGGCACACCGTACCGATTGCCGGGGTCGGCGCCTGCGACCATCTGCATCAGCACAGGGCTGAGATTCTTCAGGTTCGGCAGTTGCGACTTGTCGAGCTTCTGATACACGCCGGCCTGAATCTGCTTGGCCATGTAGTTCGACGTCGGCACCACGATATCGTAGCCAGAACTGCCCGCCAGCAGCTTGGCCTGCAGCGTGTCATTGCTGTCGTAGTTGTCGTAGCGCACGTGAATGCCGGTCTGTTTCTCGAAGGTCGGAATCGTATCCTTCGCGATGTAGTCCGACCAGTTGTACACGTTCAGTTCGGCGTCCGCGGCATGGGCGGCGGGCGCTGTCCATGCAGAGAGAGTCGCCGCGATACAGGCGCCGGCGATGGCCGCGCGGCGCAGACGAATGACAGGATGACAAGCACGCATGATATTTTCCTTGCGAGGTGACGTTGCGAAGATCTCGGTGATTTTGCGGATAAAGCATGTCGCTCTCAGGACTCGGTTCTTGCCTGAAGCGCTTCATATCGCAGTCGTATCGAGGCGCCGATGTCGAAGAATGGCCGAGGTGGAAGCCAGCCGGGTTTCGCGTTGTCGAGGACTGAAGTCAGCAGCGCTGACTGGCCTCCCGACGCCATTTCGGCCAGCAGTCGCCCCCACAGCGTGCCGCGCGCTACCCCGGAGCCGTTGCATCCGGCGGCGGAATAAACGCCTTCCGCCAGTTTTCCGAAGCGTGGCTCACCTGATCGCGTAGCGCTCAGGTGGCCAGTCCAGGTAAATTGCAGATGCGCGTCCGTGATCCAGGGGAATCGGCGTTGCAATCCGTGCACGTGTTTGGCCCGGCGTGCCACCAGGGAATGGCCGGTCAGGTCGCGCTGGCGATATTCCACGGTGTTGCGGATCAGTAGCCGCCTGTCCGGTGTCAGGCGTAACGTGGCGCCGGCAGGACGAGTCGAAAGTACGCCCCAGGGCGCCGCACGCCCCAGGCAGGCATACTCGTTGTCGCTCAACGGCCGGCTAAGCGACGCACTGAGCTCAAGGGGGAAGACCTTACTGTCCGCCAGCCCTATCCTGGGTAAGAATGCGCCGACACATGCAATCACCTGGCCCGCCTCGATGTGACCATTGGTGGACTGCGCGCGAATACCGCCGCGGCTCAAATGCTCGAGACCGGTAATGTCGGTATTTTCGTAGACCGAAACATTCGCGGGCAACGCGTCCAGCAGCCCCTTCGCATACTTGGCCGGCTGCAATAGCCCGTTCCCGCCCCGGCACCATATGCCCGCCCGGTAGAACGGTGAGCCCAGTCGTTGCGACAACGCCTCGCCTTCCAGCAGTTCGGCGGCCGCACCTGCTTCGCGCAGGGTTTGCACCTGACGGTCCGCCTCCGCAAGTTTGGCCGGGTCGTGGGCAGCGAAGAGATAACCGGCATCGCTCAGATCGCACTCGATGCCGAAGCTCGCCACACGCCGGCGAACCTCGTCGCTGGCGGCTTTGCCAATGGTGCTCGCGACGTGGTAATCGGCATTCCGTTGCCGCCCGATGAGCTCATCGGGCGACGGCCGCTCGTAGGCAACCACGAAACCCGAGTTTCGTGCCGAAGCGCCTTGTGCGGCGCGCTGCCGATCGACCACGATGATGCGCGACTGCGGATGCAGTTCGGCGAGCGTATGCGCTGCCGACAAGCCCGTGAAGCCTCCCCCGATCACCAGCCAATCCGCTTTCTGCGCGCCCTTCAGGGTCGCTGCGGGCGGTGAGACGCCGGCTTGAGCGATCCAGCCACAGATATTTTTGACCACAATCGTGTCCCCTCAGTATTACGGATAACCAAAGCGGTCCAAAGTATGAATAATTAGCATGCTAGACCGACACCGCCTTGGCTTAAGTGTCAATATATTGGGACCTGGATGCGTTATCCAGCGCTATAAATTCATTGGAGCATTCAGAAAACGCATGGATAAGCTCTATCGGCCACCGTCTGTCGGGGCCCTTCAGGCACTAGCGCTCGTTGCAGAGTCGGACAATTTCACCGAAGCGGCGGAAAAGTTGCATCTGACCCAGAGCGCGGTGAGCAGGAAGATTCAGCAACTGGAAAGTCACTACGGTGTGCCGCTGTTCGCTCGCAACAGCCGCAGCGTGCAACTGACCGAGCACGGCGAAGCGGTGCTGGAGGTGGCGCGAAAGATCCTCAAGGAACTTCAGATGCTCGATGAACGGATATCGCCACGGGACAGGCCGTTTCGCATCCGCATCTTCGTGTCTCTGGCGGTCCGTTGGCTATTGCCGCGGCTGACTGGGTTTTATGCCCAGCATCCCGATCTCTCGCTATCGATCGAGACCGTCGCGACGGAGCTGGTCGATCCCTCCGGTAACTGCGACGCCTATATCCTTTACCTACCCGAACCGCCGGATGACCCGGCCTTCATCACGCTGTTCGATGAGATCCTGGTGCCGGTGTGTGCGCCTGATGCTGTCAACGACAAGCCGCTGCCGACGTCTTTGGAAGAGTTGTCGCAGTACACCCTCATTCACGGTTCCACCGGCCAGCACGAGTGGGCCACGTGGTTGAAGGCCCACGGCGGATCGGCTGCCAGGCACTATAAGCACATTACGTTCAATCTGGATGAGCTGGCGATGAATGCCGCCGCTCGCGGGCTGGGCGTCGCGATGACGGACCTGACCCTGGCGCAGGAATCAATCAATCGCGGCGATCTGGTTATCCCTTTCGGCACGCCTTTGAAGACCAAGGGGGTCTATGTGCTTTGGCTGCAGACAGCGGGCGCCCTGCATCCGGCCAGGCAACGCATTTTGCAGTGGCTCGCTCAGCAGGAGCATGCCGAACGCTAGCGCGGGATTGAACATGCACTCGATGCAGCTTGGCACCAAGCCGGATTCCTGCAACGCGCTCAGCAGAGACCGAACCCATTCAGGCCGATTGCTGGTTGCCCCACGGGGTTCGCGCCACGACGAGTAAGCTGCAGCAATAGAAAAGGCGCGATTGCTCACGCCTTTTGTAGCTGTTAGTCACCGCTTGCTAGCGCTTCTGGGAGAAAGTCGCGAGCAGTTTCGAGTATGTGTGACCTTGCCCCCGTTCCGCGAATCCCATAACCGAGGGAATTATGCGGCTCGTCCCTGCTGAGCCGCGAACCAGTTTTTCTCGAATGTCATGGGACTGACGTAGTCGAGTGTCGAGTGCAACCGGCGTGCATTGTAAAAGCTCAGCCAGTCAATCACCTCATCCATTGCAGCACGCCGCGTGGTGAAGTGTCGTCCATGCATACGAGCTACCTTCAGCGAACCCCACAGGCTTTCCGTCGGCGCGTTGTCCCAGCAATCGCCGCGTCGGCTCATCGACGAGCGCATGCCGTAGGCCTTCAGCGTGTCCTGGAACAGGCCGCCGCAATACTGGCTGCCCCGGTCGCTATGCACGATTACACCAGCCTCGGGGCGACGCCGGAACCACGCCATGCGTAGCGCGTCTGTGACCAACTCCGCTTTCATGTGCGGCTGCATCGACCAGCCCACCACCTGCCGGCTGAACATGTCGATGATGACCGCGAGGTACACCCAGCCTTCGGCTGTCGCCAGATAGGTAATATCGCTCGTCCAGACCTGATTCGGCGCCGACGCCGTGAAGTCGCGCCCCAGTAGATTCGGTGCAACCGGCAGGTTGTGATTCGAGTTCGTCGTCGCGATGTACTTGCGCTTGTGCCGTGCACGAATGCCATGCTGCGCCATCAGCTTGCGAACCCGCTCCTTGCCCACGCGCACGCCGCGCGCGAGCAGTTCCTTCCACATGCGCGGCCAGCCGTATTCGCCCTTGACCTGCGCGTGAATCGCCTTGATGTGCGCGAGCAGGGCATCGTTGCTCATGTAGCCTCTTTGCGGCTTGTCCTTGGCGCTGCGTTGCTGGCGCTGATGATATCCGCTGGGGCTGACTTCGAGCGCTTCACACAGTACTGAAACTGGCCAGTGGTGTCGATTCCGGTCAATGAACGCGCACTTCACATCGACTCCTTCGCGAAGTACGCTGCGGCTTTCCTAAGAAACACACCTTCACGCTGGCGAGTCCTGAGGTTGCAGTGAATACCCAAATTGCGCCGCGCGGCGATGAAGCTGTTTGATGACGCGGTCCCTGTACTGCTGCTCGTAATGATCCGCACCCGGGTCGCGATAGTCCATGCCATAGCGCATCGCGTTATAAAACAGGACAGCGATCTTGCGCGCCGTCGCGGTCACGGCCTTGGCGTTGCCGATGCGCCCGGCGAGGCGCCGGTAGAATGCACCAAGCGCGGTATTGCTTCTTCCAACGGTCACCGCCGCAAGCCTCAGGGCGACTGTGATGCGACTGCTTGTTTTGCGCGTGTGCGATGACAGCACCTTGCCACCGCTGATCTTGCAGCCGGGCGAAAGCGTGAGCCATGAAGTGAAATGTTTGGCGGTTGGCCATCGGCTCAAGTCCGTTCCACATTCGCCAATCAGGCGCAGTGCAAGGAATGGGCCGATGCCGTGAATTTGCGTCAGGTCGGTCCCCGCCAGTTGGTACATGGCCGTGCGCACATCAAAGTTGGGATCGCTGGGCAGCTTGCTGCGATGCTTCGCCTTCGGCAACGGCGCATCCGGAATCGGGTGAGCGATATTGAGAATCGCGACAGCGCGTTCGATCTCAACATCGCACTCGTCGATACACCGCTGGTAAAAGTCATACAGCGCAAGCGCCTGCTTCAAGGCGAATACGTGCTCGGGCTGGTAGTTGCCCACCAGTGCACTACGAATGGTCTCAAGGCTTTCCTTGCAGCGGACGTCGCGCATCGCCGCCAGCCGGTCTGGATCGCGTTCGCCGGCGACGATCGCGCGGACGATCCGCATTCCAGTGACGCCCGTGATATCCGTGATCACGTGGTGCAACTGGATATTCATGAAGGTCAGCGCTTTCTGCATGTGCTGGATATGCGCGGCGGCATAGTCAGTATGCCTTTCGCGGCAACGCAGGTATGCGCGTAATTCCGCGATGTCGCGCCCAGGCCGGAAACTTGCCCGTAGTAGCCCACACGCGTGCAGTCGCTGCAGCCATTGTGCGTCGTTGACATCACTCTTTCTTCCAGGGACTGCGCGCGCCTCGCGTGCATTGGCAAGAACGACTTCAAGGCCCCGGGACTCCAGCACCTCGTAGGCGGCGACCCAGTACACGCCGGTCGATTCCATCACAACCGTCTTTGTGCCGGTCGCGACGAGCCAGTCCGCCATGCGTTGCAAATCGCTCGTAAATGCCTGGAATGTCTGCACCGGCTCGTCGCACAGATCTGGACTCACGGCGACAACATGGAACCGTGAACCGATATCAATACCGGCTGCAAACGGATGAATGATCGGCAACCCTGAGGGCTTGGATCGTGTTCGGTCTTTTGGCATCACCCACCTCCTGGATAATCAGGCGCAGGACGGGGACTCGGAATAGATCAATTTCCTAAACGGGGTCGCCCGAAGACGCCGCCACAGATGAGTCCGCAGCTTCCCCTGGGCCAGGTTTTTTGACGGGGTTCATACCTCCAAGAAGCTTACGGCCACTGTCTCTGCGTGCATCGAGTGTACTCCCCGGGAGTTTCTACTCATGAGGGGCGCGCGCAAGCGCGTAGGGCGGTTTTTTAAAATATCCCGCTCCATCTTCAGGCGAGCCACTTCCGCACGCAGCCGCGCCAGTTCCATCTGTTCTGGGCTCACAGGCTTCGTGCCAGCGCCCGCCAGCCTGCCTTCCCGCTCAGCCTTTATCCAGTTGTACAGCGTCTGTTCAACAACACCCAGTGTCGCCGCCACGGCCGCCATGCTTTGTCCGGCCTTGACCAGTCGCACGGCTTCCAGCTTGAATTCGAGCGTGTACTGTGCCCGCTTTGCCTTGCCTGTCATCGTTCTTCTCCTTGCTTGAGTTTACCTGCTCAGCAAGGGATTCGTTTTTCGGGGGCAAGCTCACATTTTCGGTAATCACTATCCGCATGAATGGAGAGAACTGGCCAACCCAATATGTCTCGTCATCCTCCAGCAAAAAAACAAAAAAGTACGGGCGACGAACGCGAGCGTCATCGATGTCTTCAAGGGCCAACTTGGCCGTCACTTTTTTCCTCTAAAGCCGATCCATTCACCGCTTCTGGTTTAACTCGCGCCCGTGCCGTCCGGGGGCAACGATTCTGGCAACCGGTCAGAATTTGCCCCTGTCGCTGATATGCACAATCTTTAGCGTCGTCCAGTCCGGCTTTTTCAACGGGCCATCGCCCCAACGCAAGAACTCCAGCTGAAACAGACGATCAGCCGGGTCAGCAAGGAGGAGGACATCGACTACCGCACCGTCCGCGTCTTTCAGTGTCCCTTCATACGGGTACGTATGTTGTCCCCGCTCTTGGGGGCGCTGGTAGCCGTCAATATGGAAGAGAATTAGCGAACCGTCATCCAGCATTGGCTCGGCGTGAGCGTTTGCCAAGTCGTGCGTGAGCCTCGCTCCGTCCTCGGGATCGAGTCGTGCTGCGACCTCACGAATAAACGACTTCTCACAATCGGTTAGTTCACGGTCCATGTCACTTGATCACAAAAATTGTTCCAACGTTAATATCGCCGTTCGGCAACATATACGCTCTCCATTGGACAGGTTGCCCGTCAACTTCGGTGCGTCCGATTTGATGCTGCCCGGGGACCATGTCAGAGCGAATCCGGCGTAACTCATCAGCGATGATGCCTTCGGCCTTGTCCAAGTCTAAATTATCGGCCTTCGCGCGATTGATGTAATGATCTCTCTTGAAAGCAATACCTTCTAAGCTGTTAGCACCGGTCGGCTTGCAGAGATTGGCGATTCCATTGACCGCGCCGCGAAGTGTGCCAGCGATACCGATAATACCGAACGGGTCGTCATTGTCTGACGACATCTGCCAACCCCAACTGAGCGCGGGATTGAACATGCACTCGATGCAGATCGGTATGAGCCCTGGCTCGGACGATGCCCGAAGCAGTGCGCGAGCCCATCCAAGCGTACCCGGAGGTGGCCCAACCGGATCGATACCGGCCTCGTAGTTATCGAGCCACTGGTCAATCTCATCGCTGCCGATCGAAACGGGCGCGCCGCCGTTTGTTGCCACCGTGCCGCTGCGTGAGGCCAGTTGACCGTCCGACGCATACCCATAGTCCACGGCAAGAACGCGTGCCACGCGGCCGTTTGTCGGCGCGGCTGTTTCGTCGTATCTGAATCGCGCTATCCTGCCGCGCTGGTCATAAGTAATTCCAGCGGTAAAACCGTTGCTGGACTGCCTCGTCACGCGATGCGCCGCGTCCCGTCCGACGTTACCGCGAAGCCACGGCGACCTGAGGTTCTGTGCAGTCTCCAGATTGCCGGTGGTGTCGTAGAAATAGACCCAGTCCTCGGTAAGCTGGTTGTTGACGTAGACGCGCGCGCCGGTCACGCGATTCAGTGCGTCGTAGCGGACGCCGGTGGTGCGCTGCTGCTCGCCATCCCACGCCGCGTCGAAGGCGCTCGCGCCGGTCGGGTCGCTGGTCTTGCGTTCGCTGTAGCCGGTAATGTTGCCGCGATCGTCGTAGACGAACGTGCGCAGCTTGCCGGGCGACGCGATCATGTAAGGCCGCATACCTGTCGCGTCGGCATAGCGTGTCGACACGATCCGCGTGCCGGTGGCCGGGTTCTGCGTGGTCCAGCGGACAGGCCGGCCTGCATCGTCGTAGCTGTAGTCGGCAGTACCGCCGCTCGCTGTCGTCTCCCTGAGCACGTTGCCCGAGGTGGTCCACGTCGTGGAAGTTGTCGCCGATGCTGAGCTGCTTGCGGTAGGCCGGAGCATGCCGCCTATCGACGAGAAGCCCAGCGTCGTTGTGCCCCGGCTGTCGGTAACAGCAGTCGAGCCACTGCTATAGGCGAACTGCACGTTGCGCGTCGTGTCCGGGTGACTGACCGCAGTGGCCTTGCCATCCGCGTTATAGGTCCACGTAGCGATGCGCGTGCCGGTTTCGTCAATCTCACCTGTGAGCGCATTGGCGAACCGGTTGTCGTCGTACACGTAGCGGCGGACGTTGCCATCGGGCCAGTTAACGGAGACGAGGTTATTGTTCGCGTCGTACGCATACTGGGTGATGCCACCTGTCGGATCGGTCAGCCTGTAGATGCGGCCCTTGCTGTCGTAATCGAGGCGGAGCGTCAGATCGAACTTCACCAGCGCATCGTCACCGTGCTGCGCAATCGTGTTGAGGCGTCCCGAACCGTCATAGTTCAGGGTTCGCGTGAAGCCATTTTTTGTGCGCTCCGAAAGCAGAACGCCTTTGGAGGAGTACGTTTCGGCAGTGCCGGCAAGCTGGTCGGTCAGAAGCCAGTCCGGGCCGTTCTGTGCCAACGTGAAGCCGGTGAATGCCCCCGTGCGCCAGTAGCCGCCCGACCAGTTGAAGGTGACCGGTTCACCGTTTTCGCGGAAGGCGACCACCTTGGATGAGCCGCCGTTGTTTGCGCTCGCGAGGTTCAGTTGACGCTGCCAGTTGTGGAACCAGACGGGGCCCATCGCATTGCCGGCAGCGCCGAGCGAAGCTGAGCGGTAGGTGCGGGAGAACACCATCGGCATGTCGTCGCCGCTGACGAAATCCGTGCTGCCGAGCGTGACGGCACCGCTGCCCGGATAAACAGGATCGGCAACCGGACAGGACTTTTCAGGCTGCGGATCGGTTTCGCCTGCGCACCACTTCTTGATGAGATCGATGTCGTTCAGGCATGCATAGCCACCCGGCCCACCTGGAGAATTGCTCGCCGCGTCGAGGGCACACCATTTCGTGCCTCGTATTGCGCCGGATTGTGCGTAGCGGCTGGTGCAGTCGGACGTGTAGTCAGCTCGCGCGCCGAACGCCGACAGTAGCAGCATGAATGCGGCCAGTACACGGGCCAGGTTGCCTGCTGGCCCGCAAGACGGTTTGTTTATTCTCATATATCTCCCGTTTGTAACGTGTCGTTAGAAATGCGTAATAAACGACACTGCATCGGGGAGTTGGGCGTCAAAATGGGACACTTCTGAAAAGCGCCGTCGCGCGACACATCTTTACAGACCGGCTGAAACTGGCAGCGTTAAAGCAGGACCGGCGCTAATCTGTGCGTCAACAACGCCCGCCGTGCGGGCATCCAGAGGAGGCGCAAACCATGAAAGGTACGATCTACAACGAAGGGGAACATCCGGTACGCGCCATCGTTGACCGCGACACCATCAACGATTTGCAGATTGAAGCGGGCGCAACGGAAGAACTCGACGCACTGGCCGGCATCATTGAACTGCGCGAACTGCGCGAACTGCGTGAATAGGAGACGGGCGCGGACGAAGCGCAAGCGTTGCAATCCGCGGATAAAAAATGTCCCGCTCCTGGGCGGACCTTATTAAGCAATAGAAAGCGGTATACACCGCTAAGGCTGGCTCGGTACCTTGAGTTGAATATGATACCGGGGCGGTTATTTATTCAAAATATTTAGGGGATGTTGTACTAGCCCGCCTTCGGCGCTCCAACTTCCCGATGATGATCGGCGGCGAGGAACATATACATCGCAGGCACTACGAACAATGTAAAGAGGGTACCAATCGACAGCCCCGTGAAGATCACGAGCCCCATCGCATTGCGGCCCGCGGCGCCGGCGCCCGAGGCGATCACGAGCGGCACGACGCCAAGCACCATCGCCGCCGTCGTCATCAGAATCGGGCGCAGCCGCACGCCCGCTGCTTCTTCCAGGGCTTCGCGCTTCGATCTGCCGGCGTGTTGCAGTTCGTTGGCGAACTGGACGATCAGGATGCCGTGCTTGCTGACGAGCCCCATCAGCGTAACGAGCCCGACCTGCGTGTAGATGTTCAGCGTCGTCAAGCCGATGTTGATGAAGATGAGCGCACCGAAGAGCGCCATCGGTACCGAAACCAGGATCACGATCGGGTCACGGAAACTTTCGAACTGTGCCGCGAGCGCGAGGAACACAATGATCGTCGCGAACATCAGTGTGACGACGAAACCGCCGGACTCCTGCACGAACTGCCGCGATTGCCCCGAGTAGTCTGCCGAATACCCGGCTGGCGCGGCCTGCGCGGTCGCCTTGCGCAGAAAGTCGAGCACCTCGCCTTGCGATACGCCCGGCACGATCACGCCTGAGATCGTCGCCGAGTTGAGTTGCTGGAAGTGGTTGATCGATTCCGGCACGACGTTGTGTTGGATATGCGCAATCGTCGAAGCCGGAATGACGCTGCCGTCCGGTGTGCGCAGGTAGTAATCGAGCACCTGCGAGGGATTCAGACGGTCGGTCTGCAAGACCTGCGGAATCACCTTGTACGAGCGCCCGGCGATCGAGAAGTAGTTGACATAGCCGCCCCCGAGCGCCGAACCGAGCGCTTGCCCGACGTCGCTCTGCGAGAGCCCGAGCGAGGCGACCTTGTCGCGGTCGACAACGAGCGTGGCTTCCGGCTTGTCGAGCTTGAGATCGCTGTCGACGAAGAAAAACATGCCGCTTGCGCGGGCTTTTTGCAGGACTGCCTGCGATACTTCGTTGAGATTCTCGAAAGGCTCGGTCGTGCTGATGACGAACTGCACCGGCAAGCCCTGCGAGCCCGGCAGGGGCGGAAACTGGAATGCCGCGACGCGCGCCCCGGCAATCTGATTCCATTTCTGCTGCAATTCCTGTTGCAAGGCGGTTGCGCCCTTGCGGCGCTGGTCCCATGTCTTGAACAGCACGCCGCCGATGCCTTGGTTGAGGGTTGGCGCACCGGTGAGCTGGAACATCTGCGAGTATTCAGGCAACGCTTTGGAGATGCTGAATACCTGGTCCGCATACATCTGCATCTGCTGGATGGTTGCGTTCGGCGGCCCCTGGATCTGCGAGAGGACGATCCCCTGATCTTCCTGCGGCGCGAGCTCCGATTTCGACGTCATGAACAGGTAGACCGTGCCGCTGAGCAGCAGCGCGCCCATCACGATGAACACGGGCCAGGTGTCGAGCGTCGCGTGCAACAGCCGGCCGTAGCCATGATGAATGCGTTCGAACTGGCGGTTGACGAAGCGCGCAAAGCGCCCAGACTCCTGCTCGGCGCGGAAGAGGCGCGAGCACATCATCGGCGACAGCGTGAGCGCGATCACACCGGATACCGTCACCGCGCCGGCGAGCGAGAAGGCGAACTCGGTGAAGAGGGCACCCGTCAGGCCGCCCTGAAAACCGATCGGCACATACACGGCAATCAGCACGACGGTCATCGCGAGGATCGGTCCGCCGAGTTCGCGTGCGGCGATCAACGCGGCATCGAATGGCGCCTTGCCTTCCTCCATCATGTGACGATCGACGTTTTCGACCACGATGATCGCGTCGTCCACGACAAGCCCGATCGCGAGCACGAGCGCGAGCAGGGTCAGCAGATTGATCGAATAGCCGAGCAATTGCATCACGAAGAACGTGCCGATGAGCGACAACGGCATCGCGATCAGCGGGATGATGACCGCTCGAAAGCTGCCGAGGAACAGGAAAATCACCACGGTAACGATCAGCAGCGCCTCGACCAGCGTCTTGATGACCTCGAAGATCGCCGTGTTGACGAAGTCGGTCGCGTCATAAACGATCTCCCCCGTCATGCCGATCGGGAACTGCTTCTGCAGCCCGGGAAAGACGGCCTTCACGCGCCTGGCCACATCGAGTATGTTGGCGTCCGGCGCGACCTTGATGCCGATGAACACCGAACGCTTGCCGCTGAACGCGACGTTGAAGTCGTAGCTGTCGGCGCCGAGCACGACATTCGCGATGTCTTCGAGGCGCACGATCGCGCCGTTCTTCTGTTTGACGACGAGTTGCTTGAAGTCGTCGACGGTATGCAGATCCGTGCCCGCGTTCAGGTCGACGCTGACCATTTGCCCCTTCGTCGTGCCGAGCGTCGCGAGGTAGTTGTTGTTGCCGAGCGCCGTGAAGACGTCGGCGGCCGTCACGCCGTGTGCGGCGAGCCGCGCCGCATCGAGCCACGCGCGCAACGCGAACTGCCGCCCGCCGAGGATTTCGGCTGTCTGCACGCCCTCGATCGAATCGAGCCTGGGCTTGACGACACGCAGCAGATAATCCGTGACGTTGTTACTCGGCAGCACGTCGCTGTAAAAGCCCATGTACATCGCGTCGGTGGTCTGCCCGACTTGCACGGTCAGCACCGGCTGCTGCGCCTGCGGCGGCAACTGGTTGCGCACCGACTGGATCTGCGTGTTGATCTCGGTCAGCGCGCGGTTCGAGTCATAGTTCAGGCGCAGCGTGGCGATAATGGTCGACACACCGGTGGTGCTTGTCGAGGACAGGTAGTCGATGCCTTGCGCCTGAGCGATCGCCGCTTCGAGCGGCTGCGTGATGAAACCGGCGATGGTGTCGGCATTCGCGCCATAGTAAGCCGTGCTGATCGTCACGACGGCGTTTTCGGTCTGCGGATACTGACTGACTTTCAGAGCGGCCAGCGAGCGCAGTCCAAGCACGAGGATCAGCAGGCTGACCACCGATGCCAGTACGGGCCGCCGGATAAAGAGATCGGTGAATGTCATCGCGCGGTCTCTCTATTGTTCCTGAGGCGCCGGGTTCGGATTGTCCGCCGGCTGCACGCTGTTGTTGATGATCAGCGGCGTGCCGTTCTTGAGTTTGAGCTGCCCGCTCGTCACGACCTGCGTGCCGGCGTCGACACCCTTAAGGATCGCAACCTGATCGCCGCGCGTCGGGCCTGGCGTGACGAACACCTGCTGCGCGATGGGCAGCGTCTTGCCGCCCTGTGCGTTGGGTTGTGTGCCTGGCTTGACGATGAACACGGTCGCGCCATAGGGATTGTAGGTGATGGCCGTTTGCGGCAGCGTCAGGTAGCGCTGTCCGGCACCTGCGTCGATCTTCACGTTTGCGTACATGCCCGGCAGCAGCTTGCGCTCATGATTGTCCACGGTGGCTTCGATCTGCACGTTGCGCGTGGCGCTGTCGACTTTCGGGCTGACCGACTGGATCTTGCCCACGAACGTTTGGCCGCTGTACGCATTGGTGTCGACCACGATGGTCTGGCCGATCGCGAGCTGGCCGAACTGCTGCTGCGGCAGGTAGAAATCGGCGTAGATCGGATCGATCGCTTGCAGCGTGACGATCGCATCGCCCGGATTGATGTACTGCCCTGGATTGATCGTGGTGATGCCAAGGCGTCCCGCAAACGGTGCGCGGATGGTTTTCTTTTCGACCAACGCTGCCTGTCCCGCCACTTGTGCCACCTTGCCCTTCAGGTCGGCGGCGTCCGCGTCGAGTTGCGCTTTGGCGATCGCCTTGATGTCGTACTGTGCCTGATCGCGCCGGTAGACGGTCTGCGCGAGTTCTGCCGCAGCCTGCAACGAATGGAGCAGCGCCACGTCGGTGTCGTCGTTGAGCCGGACAAGGACTTGTCCGGCTTTCGCTTCCTGCCCCGAGCTGAATGCCACCTCGCGCACGAGGCCCGCGACTTCGGTGGTGACATCGACGCCGCGCACGGCGCGCAGGCTCCCGACCGCCGCAAGCTGCGGTTGCCATGACTGATAGCCGGCGACTGCTGCCGAGACGGTGGCGGGCGGTGCCGAGTTGCCCGCCATGAACTTGCCGAACATATACGCGCGGAACTGGTTGAAGCCGACGAGCGCGGCCAGCAGCAGGCCGACACAGATCAGCATGATCACCATCCGCTTTGTCATCGGTTTTCTTTCGGTCATCGTGATGTCCTTGCACGGCATTGGGCGAAGCGCTGGACTTTGCATCCCTTCGTTTCTGATCGCGCGTGTTGCAAAGAGCGGTGCAGCGAGCCTTCTGCCGGGCTATGTCAATGCGTCGTTGCGGCGGTGGCCGGCGCAGCGGCGTTCCACCAGCCGCCACCGAGCGCCTGGAAGAGGGCCGCGGTGTCGGCGTAGCGGGATGCCTGGGCCTGCGCGAGGCTCACCACCGTTTGTTGGTACTGGCGTTGGGCATCGAGAAGCGACAGGTAGCTCACTCCGCCGACGCGATACTGCCCACGCGTCAGTTCCAGCGAATCGCTAGCGGCACGCCAGGCGTCTGTCTGCGCTCTCAGGCCGGTCGCGTCGTGATCGAGCGCGCGCAGCGAGTCCGCGACGTTCTGGAACGCCAGCAGCACCGTTTCGCGATATTGCGCGTCGGCTTGCTCGTACGCCGCCTCGGCCGCGCGCTTCTGCGCACTCAGTTGCCCGCCATGGAAGACCGGTTGCAGCAGACCGGCGCCCAGGCTCCAGATCGTGCTGCCGGCCTTGAACACCTGGGCCGGCGTCAGGGCCTCGGCGCCGTAGCTGGCGGACAGCGTGATCTGCGGATACATCGCCGCAGTCGCCACGCCGACTTGCGCGCTGGCCTGATGCAGGACGGCGTCGGCGGCGAGGATGTCGGGCCGCTGCTGCACCAGCGCGGACGGGAGACTGACCGGCAGCGTCTCGGGCAACGAGAACATCTCGAGCTTGAATTCTGGCAACGCGGCGTCGCTGGGCAGTTTGCCGGCCAGCACGGCGAGCTGGTGACGCGCCTGGTCGAGTTGTTGTTGCAGCGGCGGCAGCGTTGCGCGGGTCTGCGCCAACAGGGTCTGCTGCGCGAGCACCGCCGTGCGGCCCACGCCCCCCAGGTCGAACTGCTTGCCGAGTACGCCCAGTTGCTCGTCTTCTTCCGTGGCGATCCGCTCGGTTGCCTCGATCTGTGCGCGCAGTGACGCTTCCTTGACGGCCGCGGTCACAATGTTGGCCGACATCGCGAGATAGGCGGCCTGCAACTGGAAGCGCTGGTAATCGACTTGCGCGTGCAACGCTTCGAGTTCGCGCCGTGTGCCGCCGAACACGTCGAGTTTGTACGATACGTTCACCGATGCGTTGTAGAGATTGAACTCATCCACGACGCCGGGCTGGCCGAACGCGACGCCGTTCAATTTCTCGCGCGTGGCGCCAAGTTGTGCGTCGACGCTGGGTAGAAGGGTGCCGCCGGCTTGTGCCGAGAAGTTTTCACTCGCCTGCTGCAATGCAGCTTGCGCCGCGGCGATGTTCGGGCTGTTGACGAGGGCCTGACGGATCAGCGCGTCGAGCGGCTCGCAGTGAAAGAGTGCCCACCAGGCGGCGGGAATATCCTGTCCCGGCATAAAACGCTGTGGCAAGCCGGCAGCCCCTGGAGAAGAGGCCGTCTGCTCGGGCAGCGGTGTGGCGGTGTAGGTGTCGGTAGGCGGCGCGGGGGGAGTGCGGTAGTCGGGACCGACCATGCAGCCCGCCACTGCGGCGCAGCCGCATAGCGCGACGCACAGGCGCCGCCGCCGGACAATACGCTGGTTAACGTCGATCATCGATCCACCTTATATCGCCTGCGTTTAACCTAAACGAGCGAGCGGACGCGGATATTCAGGCAACGTGAACTTTCGGTGTTTCCTTTCCCGACGGCGGAATTGACCATGCGGGAACATAGCTACGCGTAGCCTAGCATGGTCGATTGCTGCGCGCGGCGCACGAGATCACGTAGTGTCCGGCGTGGATCGGGGGGGCCGGATATCGACGACACGTCAGGGAACCATCTGCATGTCGCCTGGCGCTTGCGGAGGCAGCTTGATGGAAAGGACCTTGAATTCGCCGCTGGTCGGCTCGGACCCCGCATGCACGGTTCCCTTCGGGATAATGATCAGGTCGCCGGCGTGAATCTGACGCTGTTCGTTACCTAGCCAGAACGTGCCGCTTCCCGAAATCACGTACTGGATTTCGTCAGAACCTCGATGCGTATGCTTGGGTACGTTACCGGTCTGCACCGCAACGGTTCCGCTCGGCGTGACGACCAGGCCCTTCGAACGCAAGGTACCCATGTTCGGAATCTGTGGGCCAACATCGGCATCGGTTAAGGCGGCCAGGTCGATGATCTGCGCCGTGAGCGGTACGTCTGACGCCTGGGCTCGCGCCAGTGTGCCCAGATGGGATGCAAACATGCCGGCAACGAAGGTCGCAGGCAATGCCGCGAGATAGATGTATCGACGCATGTTCTTGCCCTTTCAGATTGAGCGGACCATCGGCGTACCGTGTTGAGGACTAGCTGGTCCTGATCCGATTGTCGCACCATCGAGAAGGCAGCTCAAAACCAGGGCAATACCTGGGCGTCAGCGCCTCAATGTTCCCGAAGACCAGTTCCATCCTGACAGCTTCGCGTCAGTGAGGATGATTGAGCGTGGTGCTCGACTGCGCAAGCCGTTATTGGACGAGGTTGCCCAGGCGAATACTTTCCGAAAGCTTTCACTCGAAACAGCTTGGTATACCCCCCCACCCTATTTGTCATATACTCCCCCTCGGTATATCGGAGATCATTCATGAGCCACACCATTCGCGAGAAACAGAAGCTGCTCAACCGGGTCCGGCGTATTAAGGGGCAGGTTGAAGCCATTGAGCGGGCGCTCGAGGAAGAGCAGGGGTGCATTGACGTCCTGCAGCAGATAACCAGCTGCCGCGGCGCGATGAACGGCCTGCTGGCTGTGGTGCTTGAGGATCATATCCGCACCCATCTCGTCGATGCGGAAACCCATGAAGAATCGACCGGCAGCGCAACTGACCAGCTGATCGAGGTCGTTCACAGTTATTTCAAGTAGAGCAGAACATGAGTGATTTTAAAAACGCCGCATTCGGCGCGGGACATGACCACATCTTTCTGGGTGCCGGTCATGAAACGAACGAGCGCAAGACGTGGGCCGTGATTGCGCTGTGCAGCGCGATGATGCTGGTTGAAATCGTTGGCGGCAGTATGTTCGGCTCGCTTGCGCTTGTCGCCGACGGCCTGCATATGTCGACGCATGCCGGAGCGATGCTGATCGCAGCCCTGGCGTACACCTACGCGCGCAGGCACGCCACCGACTCCCGCTTCGTGTTCGGTACCGGCAAACTGGGTGACCTTGCGGGGTTCACGAGTGCCATTGTGCTCGCGATGATTGCAGTACTGATTGGCTACGAGGCGGTGTCGCGTTTTCTGTCACCGATACCCATTCACTTCGGTGAAGCGATTCCTATCGCGGTGATCGGCTTGCTGGTCAACCTCGCAAGCGTGTGGCTGCTGAGCGGCGGCGATCACGGCCATAGCCATGGTCACAGCCACGGACATGGTCATGGTCATGGTCATGGTCATGGTCATGGTCATGGTCATGGTCACGACGACCATGACCATGAGGACGAAGTGCAGAAGATTTTCGCGCCGTCCGGTGTGTTTGCCGTTTCCATCTTCGAGGATGGGGTGCCACCCGTTTTCCGCATTGCACCGGCGACGGACGGTTCGCGACTGGACACCTCGACGGTGTCCATTACGACGGTACGACCCGATGGGACGCAACAGGTATTCGCACTGGCGGACCGTGGCGGCTATCTGGAATCGAAGCAAGACATTCCTGAGCCGCACGCCTTCAAGGCCATCGTGCGGATGCCGGACGGCGAGCACGAAGTCGAGTTCGAAGAGCATGAGCACGGCCACGACGCGCATGAAGCAGCAACCCGCGACCACAACATCCGGTCGGCCTACATCCACGTGATGGCGGATGCGGCGGTCTCCGTGCTGGCTATCATCGGTCTCTTACTGGCACGCGCATTTGGCTGGCTCTGGATGGACCCGCTCGCGGGTGTCATCGGCGCGCTGGTGATTGCAAACTGGTCGTACGGCTTGATGCGAGATACGGGTGCCATCCTGCTCGACATGAATCCCGACCGGCGCATGGCGGAGAACGTGCGAAACGCTATCGAGGACCGTGGCGACAAGGTCGTCGATCTGCATGTATGGCGGGTGGGTCCGGGTCACATGAGTGCCGTGGTGTCCGTGGCAACGAGCGAAGCTCAGCGAGACTCGCGCTTCTATCACGCAGTGCTCGAGCGCTTCAGGGGGCTGTCACATGTCACCGTTGAAGTGCAAGCTTCACACGCGTCGGCCTGAACCATGGCAGCCAAGTCGCCGATCCGCCACGCGTTTGCGGCGCGGCGACTTGCTTCGGTAGTGCACGGCGCGGTAAAATCGCGCCTGCTCATTGGGGAGTAGCCGCCTCGAACGCCATGTTCGAGGGCGCATGTCAACATACTTGGCGAGTCGAGAGACCCGCTATGGCGTGCGCAGCTAAGTGCCTGGCAAGACCGATGACACGCATTCCGACCTAACCGGGTCGCCGGAATGCGCGTCATCGCGTGCTTTCAGCGCGGCCCGGGTACAACAACCCATGCAATCCTTCCTTATTTCGACCAGCGTGGTCGGCCTTGCCGAAATTGGCGACAAGACTCAACTCCTGTCCCTGGTATTGGCCGCGCGATATCGCAAGCCTATTCCCATCATCCTGGGTGTCTTTGCCGCTACCATCATCAATCATGGTGCATCCGGCGCACTCGGCGCGTGGCTCGCGAGCGTTCTGAGTCCGGGTATTCTGAATTGGGCGGTTGTCGCATCATTCGCGGTGATGGCGGTGTGGATTCTCATTCCGGACAAGCTGGACGACGCCGACGCGGTATTGACGAAAAACTCGATGGGGGTGTTCGGCACAACCGCGCTCACATTCTTTCTCGCTGAAATGGGCGACAAAACCCAGATCGTCACGATTGCGCTCGCTGCGCGCTTTCACGAGTTCTTCGGCGTCGTCGCGGGCACGACGCTCGGCATGATGCTGGCCAATGTGCCCGTCATCTACCTCGGACACAAATTCGCCGACCGCTTGCCAACAAAGGCGGTCCACATTCTGGCCGCCATCATTTTCGTTGTCCTCGGTGGTTTCGCCCTCAGGACCGCGTTGTACCCGCAAGCGCACCCGCTGTTCTAGTTCGAGAGCTTGCTTCGCAGCGGCCTATCCCTATCCCGACCCCTGTAGTCCTGGCGATCGGCGTGGGGCTCGCGCTGCTGTTTCTTCAGATGCTGCGGCGGATTCGCAGGAACGTGGATGCGGCGGCCCAGGACGCGCTGCGCACGAGCGAGCAGAGGCTGCAGGCGCTTGTCGCCAATACGTCGGATGCGATACTGGTTTCCGACGTCAACGGGACGGTGACCTACGAGGCGCCGACGCGACGCCCCGATCCCTTGAACAACATGGGCCAGATCGTCGGCACCAGTCTGCTCGATCCGATCCATCCCACTGACCGTCCCACGCTGCAGGGCCTGTTGGAGACCGTGTCGTCGACGGCTCGATCCACGAAATCGATCGAGATCCGTATTCGAGGCGAGGGCGATGCGTGGCGCTATATTCAGCTTACCTTGACGAATCTGCTCGACGAACCGGCTGTCGGCGCGATCGTGGCGACAGCGAGCGATACCACCGAAAGAAAGAACTTCGAAGAGCAGCTCGCGCGACGGGCGTTCTACGACACGCTCACCTCGTTACCGAACCGCGCATTGCTGCTTGACCGTATTAGCCAGGCCGAAGTCGAGCATCGTGAACTACGCGTGTATTTTCAGCCGATCATGCAGCTTCAGGTGGCAGGGTTCCGTGAAATGGAAGCGCTCGTGAGGTGGCAGCACCCCACACGAGGTTTGTTGCCGCCGTCCGAGTTCATTGCGATTGCAGAAGAAAGCGGCCTCATCATTCCGCTCGGACGATACGTACTGGAAGAGGCTTGCCAGCAAGTCGCCCACTGGCAGCGGGCGTTCCCGGCAGAGCCGCCACTGCAGATCAGCGTCAATCTCTCGCCGCGGCAGTTCGATGACCCCAACCTCGTTGCCGACGTGGCGGCAGCGCTGTCCGGTGCTCACATCGGCGCTGCCTCGCTGAAGCTGGAGGTCACGGAGGGCCTGATCATGCGGGATACGGTAAAGAGCATCGAGACGCTCCGGAAACTGAAAGATTTTGGTGTAACGATCGTTACGAACCGCCATGAGTGCGGTGTGAGACGGCCCAAGGTGTCAGAGCCGTCGAACGGTGACCCAAGGCATCATGTGTCTTGTCGTCTCACATCATGCCGCCCGGGCTTCCAGTGCCGCCCACGCCGGTTCCACCGGTCCCGCCGGTCCCGCTTGTCCCGCTTGTCCCGCTTGTCCCGCTTGTCCCGCTTGTGCCGCTTGTGCCGGTACCTGGCGATGCCGGAATCGGATTTGCGGCCCCCATCGTGGCCATCAGTGTGACGGCGACCGCGTCTGGTTCGCCGTTGGTGTCGATTGCGCCGCGGGCGAGGAGCGCTTCGAGATCGCTGTCCACGCCTGGCTGGCCGACAGTGAATGCGGTGGTCAGAAAATTGGGTGTGGAAAGCGTAAGACCGTACTTCTGCTGCAGACCCTGGACGACAGCGGCCTGCGCAGTCAGAACGTCGGTCTGATTCTGCAGCGTCTGCTGAAACCGCGTGTTCGTCGCGAAGCCGACGATGAGTCCGCTTTCATTCGTACCGAGTTGCGCCGCCAGATACGACAACAACAGATCCGTCTCCGGCGTGACGTTGTACGTGCCGCCGGCGAACGCTGCGGAATGCAGTATCGTCCCGCCTGAAGTCACAGCGATCATACATGGCGTCACTGCGCCGAATGTCCCGTGGTAGTTTCCGTTCGCATCGGCTGAGACCGATATTGAGCCCCGCACGCAGTCGATGCTAATCGTCGCATTTGCGAGTGCCTTGCCGGTTGCCGCCGTGCCGGCGATCGAAATCATCGACGTGCTGTTTGCGCTGCCGCCGCCCCCGCCTCCGCCGCCGCAGCCAGCGAACAACGCAAAGGATGCAATTAGCAGCTCTGCGCTGACAGAGCGGATGACGTGCTGTTGTCGAGTGTTCATCGAAGTCTGCCGGTGGTTCGTACGTCGTCTAAACGATTTCGCGAGGGCGTCTATTCCATCTTTCGCGCAGTCCCTGATGCGGCGAAAACATTGCGTCGTGTCTGGCCCGAGCGAGGTGGCGGCGTGGCGCCAGAAGTACTCCCGGCTCCGCCACGGCAAACCTTCACTTCACCCGGTTGGAGTAGAGCGGCCCCGCCGTACGTTTATTAAGGGTCTCGACGCCGGAGAGGTGAGGGTGGCCCGTGCGCGACGTTCCATCAGCACGAGGCACCAGGTTGGGAGGAAGTCTGAAACGAGCCATGAACAACGATAGTGACCGGATGAGAGGAAGTTGGGGCAAGCGGGATTTGCGGCCGCTGTCGGCGTTTGCCGACGATGAACTGTCCGCCATTCAGCACCCTTGGTCCAGTGGCGAAGCCGCGTGGGACGAACGCGGCGACCAGGTGGAGCTGATCCGTTTCGAGGACGTTGTGCCTCATCATTGGAGCGATTCCACTTTCGATCGGCGTAACCCAGAATACGGTTTGCACGGACGCCGTGCTTAGCGAAACGTCCACGCCGGTTCGCAAGGCACTTGAAAAGGTACCTGGCGTGAGCTTGGTCAAAGCCGGCTTCGCAAGCAAACGCGCGTACGTGCTGTTCGATTCGAAGAAGGCTTCGGTCGGCGCATTGACGAACGCCACGACCGATGCCGGCTATCCTTCCCACGTAAGGCAGGGGCAGCGATGATTTCAGTTGTGCTGGATTCCATCATCACGTGTCCGGTGTGCGGGCACAGGAAAGCCGAGACGATGCCCACCAACGCTTGTGTGTGGTTTTACGAATGCGAGCATTGCAAGGCAGTGCTCAGGCCGAAACCCGGAGATTGTTGCGTGTACTGCTCATACGGCACCAACAGGTGTCCGCCGATGCAGCAGTCAGGCTCCTGCTGCGTTGACTGACCCGGATGTGGCCTACGCTGTCGGCGGCAAGCCGTGTTGCGGCGTATTTGGCGTCCGCCCCGGCCATTGCCATTTGTTCGGCAAAAAAGGGCGGGCGTTCGGGCGGAGGATTGTGGAGGTGCTGTCCGTTGCGTGATTCCGCTTACTTGTGCGGGCCACCCCCGTGCGATCCGCTCGCTCCCGACGGCTGAAAGTCACTGCCGAAACCACTTGAGTCGTGCCCGCCGCCGTGGCCTTCGCCATGCCCCCCGCCGTGGCCTTCGGTGCGCGCTTCGCCGTGCCCGCCGCTTGCCATGACGCCGCCGTGATGAAAGTCGCGATCATGGTCATGACCGCGATGAAAATCGAAGTCATGGTCATGGTCATGGTGGTGAAAGTGGTCGATATCGACAAAGCCGAGGAAGCCTCCTTCGTACAGGGGGTACCCGTAGCCGGGACCGCAATAATATTCGGCGCCCGCAGGATTGCTCATGATGTACCCCTGATCACAGGAATTCATCGATGTGTCGTAAGGTGCCGCGGCACAGCCGCCCAGCACCGCGGCTGCAAACACCCCCGTCAAAGAGGAAAAAATCATGTCCTGCACGGTAATACCTCATCTAATGCGGCGGAACGACTCCGCTAAAGATTTAGACCGCGGCGCGGCATGCATGTCCGGGGGCCGGGCTGCGCCACCAGATACCACAGCCACAGGCCGCGAACAACGCAACAGATGCATTTAGCAGCAGTCCGCTCGTGGATCGAATGACGTGCGTTTGTCTAATGCTCGTCGAAGTCTGCTACGGGTTCGGATATTTCATATAAACGGTTTGCCGCCGCGGTCTATTCCATTTTCCGCGCAAAGATTGTTGCTGGGCAGGTGCTAACGCTGCTCCGTCGCTTAGCCCGTTCGCGTCAACCTTCTTCGACCGGCCACATGCCAACGGGGACCAGTGAAAGGTGGTGCGTCAAAGAACGCATGACCCAAGCCTGTCAGGGCGTGACAAGCAAAGAGGTATGCAGGCCCATCGAGTAGTGGCCTGGCTGATTGCAGATTAGTACGTAGCGGCCTGGTGCCAACTTGAGTGTCAGACGCTTGTTCTTGCCGGGGGCGATGTCCTCGACCTCTCCCATTTTTTTGAACTGGCTCTCCGACACCTGTCCATTTTTAACTGGCAGCTTATCGGCGGCCACGTCCGTTTTAAGAACGACAAACTCATGTTTGAGACGAGTGTCCGGTGCGTTGCTTACCTCGAACATGACTGTGCCTGCCTTGACGTGACTGGCATCAAGCTGGATCGCATTCATGAGCAGCGTGGCTCTTATCGTCTCCCCTGCGTAACCAGGACTGCAAACGAGGCCGAGCGCGGTCACACCAAGGAAGACTGCATTGCGTTGGCTTGAGAACATGATGTTTTCCTCTACGAATACCGCGAGTACGAAAGAGTGGCCGATCGCCCCTACGCGTGATACCAGACGGAGGTCCGGACGAAGCGTTAGATAAACGTTCAGTGCTGCAGGCTTATTCCAGTGTGCCAGCGCCGCTTTCATCTCTGGATCAAGCAGTGCGTGAGCGGGAGTCGCGGAGTACACGCCGCCGAATCAGCCCGTCGAGCGAGAGTTAGCTCGGGCCACTAGCGAGCAGCACGAGCAACGTTGCCGCCCATGTTCCAACGGCAGACCGCCTCGTGTTAAATCGTCATGCGCGCCCGACGCAAAGTACGCAGACGATCCCAGCGCCGCCGCGACAGCGCACGCGGCCAAGACAAACCAGCGAGCGTTGGGCCGTCTGGAGGTTGCGTTCGTGGCGCCCCGGTTCTGTATGTGACGTTGAGTCAGTCGGTCAGCTTGACACGTCGGAAGGCGCCCAGCAGCGTGAGGTCATACGCAATCTTCAGCAGGCCGCAGGCGACAAGCGGCGCGCCGACCCAACCCATTGCCAGCAGCGCGCCGGCCAGCGTGGGGCCCAGCGCCGAAGCCAGGCTTCTAGGTACCGCCGTGAAGCTTGCAGCAGCCGGGCGCTCGGGCGGCGTCACTACCGCCATCACGTAGGCGGTCCGGGTTGGCACGTCCATTTGCGACAGCGTGCTGCGCACGAGCAATAGCGTCAGCGTCAACAGCAAAGACGGCGCGAAGGCTGCAGCGATCAGGCAAAGACTGGACGGGATATGGGTGAATACCATCGTGTTCAACAAACCGATCTTGCGAGCCAGTGGCACCGCGGCGAGCTGCGAGCCCGCGGTCAACAGACCCGCCCAGAAAAAAAACTGCCCGGCCGAGCCGAGGGAAAGCCCAAAGCGCTGCATCAGCCAAAGAGACAGCAATGAGTTCACGACGAGGCCGCCAGCAAATGCGTCCACACTGAAAAGCAGCGCAAGGCGCGTGACAATCCCGCGCGACGGACCCAGCGGTGCGTTGCGCGACCGGTCGTGCGCTTGCGGTTCGGGCAACCTCCGATAGAGGAACCACAGTGCGACACCGACCAGCGCATAAACGCCGAACATCGCACGCAGCGCTGCGAGCAGTGACAGGCCCGCATGCACGGCGAGCCAGCCCGGGAGCGCGGCCGCCAAAGCGCCTACTGCGGCGGACACCGCCCCCACCAGGCTGTAACGAGCGAATATCGCTGTGCGGGCATCGCCGGCGGCTGAACCAGCGAGGCGCGCCAGTTCCAGTGGCAGGAACAGGCTGACGTCCCCCGAACTGGGGTTGAGCGTCCCGACAAACGCGACGACAAGCAGAGGCCAGAGTGAAGAAAGTCCTGCGAAGCCCATGCCGGTAGCGGCCATCAGGCCTGCCGCCAGGGTGAGCATGCGACGCAGCGGATGGCGACCGGCGAACATTCCGACCAGGATCGTCGCTACCGCTGAGCCGACCAGCGTCGCGCTGCTGACCAGCCCCACGTCCAGTTGGCCGAAACCGAGCGCAAGCAGGTACGCGGGCAGCAGCACGGCGACAAATCCGTCGCAGAAGCCACGCAACCCGCGTCCGATGAGCAGCGGCAACGCGCTTGCGTCCGCACCGGCGGGCAGCATCAGGCGCGATATCGCACCGCGGCTTGCGATCGCGGCCGCTGTCCTAGGTGCGCGCATCGCCCTGACACCACGCATACAGCGCGTCATAGATGACCATACCGTGCAGTCAATGTTCGTGATCGTCGTCGAAGTGGCGTGACAGCTCCACGGAAATTGTGTAAAGGCCGCTCGCCTCGGGCGGGCAGGCCTCCGGCGAGTCCAGCCAGAGGAAGCGCGCCTTCGGATCAATGAACCGACGAATCAGCCATGCGCTTGCGACGCGGTCGACCCATAGCCCTCGCGCGTTATTGCCCGCCATTCTCGAAAGGCACCTTCCAGACGGTCACCGTGTTTGTGTTGTCGTCGACCGCCGCAAAGCGTACGAACTCTTGACGCGGCTCTGTGAACGCCAGTCCGAAGGCGCCGGCTTGAGCCGGGTCGACGGGAAGTTGCGCGACGAAACGGCCTTGCGGCGTGAATTCGACGATTTCGCTCGGCTGTTTCGGATCGCTGTTGATCGCATCGCCGTTCGCGACGAACAGATGACCGTTCGGTCCGAGGGTTAGCGCAATCGGGCCGTGGAGATGTGCGTTGTCCGCATAGATTACCGCGCCTTTGCCACCGTCATGCTGCGAATAGCCCGCACCGAATACCGCGAAGATCGCATTATCGACAGTGGACGCGACATAGAGTACGTCGCGCTGCGGATCGTACGCGAGTCCGGTCGGGCCTACGACCAATGCCGACGGATCGCCGCGAAGCGGGTAACCCGATGCGATCTGTGTCGCGCGGTTGAGATGAACGCCGTCGTCGTCGACGCTCACATCGAGGCGCACGACCGTGCCGTTGAGCACGTTCGATACGAACACCTTCGCACGGTCGCCTTGATCGAAGATCGTCAGATCCCAGGGGCCGTCGATCTTCGCCTTCGCGGGTGTCCATTGCGCGACGATGCTGCCGGTTCGATTCAGCACCAGCAGCACGCCAGGCTGGATCGTCTTGAAGGTGCCATCCGTGGTCGGTACGCTGCCGACCAGCACGAAGCCGCCCTTGAGAACACCGAGTGCGGTGCTCAGGCCAAGGCCGGGGGCACCCTGGAAGAAGGTGACCGGCTTGTCGTTCGGCACGATCTTGACGATGGTCGTGCCGGTGCCCTGCGCGTTCTGCGCGTTGTTGAAGTTCGACACCAGCAGGTTGCCTGCGGCGACGGTGCCGAAGCGGGGGAATCCGTCGGGCACGAAGGCGACGCCGTACGGATTGATGTCACCGTTGGCCGGCACCGTCGACGAGGTGACGAACGACGGTGGGAGCAGCGGCGTGAGTTCGTCGGCAAGGGCCGAGTCCGCCGGCGAAAGCGCGAGACTGGCGCCGTATAGAGCCGCCAGCAGCAGATGTTTCAGCGTGCGTTCTTTTGCACGGGCAACGCGCTGGCAGGGTTGCCGGTCGATTGGCGGATTGAAGCCGTGTATGACGGGGTTCATGACTGGGCTCTCCAAGAAAGCAGCGGGGCGGGCGGGTGGCAAGCGTGGCGTGCTTCATGCACAACCGGCCTGGATCGCCCGTGCGCAGTAAACGGCTGGCAGGAACAAATATTCCAGTGTGACCGGCCACATGGGGGTGCCTGTTATGGCACGCCGGTCCGTTCGCCGTTGTCGAGAACGGCTGCTGTGGAGATAGTCAGCCGTCGCGGCGAGTCCGCTTCAGCTATCTCCATGTCGCTCGCTGATTTTCAGCGTCCAGCAATCTTCGTAAGAGCAGAAATTGACAGCCTCGTCCGGGGTAACCAGCGCCAGATATGACTTTACTTTACGGGTCCATGGTCCTATTCATAGTCACGAATCCGGGACGGCATGAGATACCCCGATCGCTCGCCATTCAGTACCGAAGCCAAAACGTGCATATCGATACCGCCGCCCGTCAGTACAGCGGCAATGCGCTTGCCAGCAAAGTAAGGATGGTGGGCTGCGGCAAGTGCGACTGCACCCGCGCCCTCGACGACGAGATGATTGCTTTTCGCGAGGCACCGGATGGCTTCAGCCGTACCCTCAAGCGTTGATACGACAGCGCCGTCCACCAACGCATTGAGGTATGGCCAATTTGCATCGAGTACAGTCGATACACCGATGCCCGAGACCATTGGAGTTGACTCGACTGGAACTTCGACGATAGCGCCAGCCGCAAGAGAGGAATAGAAAGGAGCCGCTGCCTCGGTCTCGCACGCATACATTTGCGCGTGGGAGCCCCAATGTGTGCATGCCAGCGCAATACCTGTTATCAGTCCTCCGCCTCCGAAAGGGACGAGTATCACTTCGACGTCTGGCAAGTCTTCCAATATCTCCTGTCCGATAGTCGCGTCTCCAATGACGACATCGCGACACGCACATGGATGCAGAAACGTGCCAGTTTCGCCGGCAGGTGTTTCACCGCAAAGTATTGCCCACCATCTTTCGTAGTCGACTTCAATCACCTGGGCACCCAGCGTGCGAAGTGCCTCGATCTTGCTCTTCGCTGCCGTATCGGTAACGTACACCCTGACGTCCGCGCCCCGAACCCTCGTTGCTTCTGTTACACCGAGGGCGAAGTTCCCGGTGCTCGCGGTATAGACACCGTTCGACAGTTGAGCTGGAGTGAGTCTGGATACTGCATTCAACGCACAGCGTATCTTGAACGATCCTCGCGGCTGAAGATTCTCAGGTTTGAGAAACACGCTCCGATCTGTGGCTGCTGCGTACGCTAACAGTGGAGTGCGAATGACAGTTCCCCGGATCGACTCGGATGCGCGCTCAATGTCGGCCCGGGAGACCTCTCCCAGATAGGCCGAGCCGACACTGTCTTCGAGCGGCTTGCGCGTACGGTGCAGGATGCCCGGAATGCTCATGATGTCCTCGCGCTTGCGTACGTTGAAGGGATGGGCAACGGAACCACCAGAATAGCTTCATGTTTCCCGACCTGTCGGACGAACTGAAGCTGGAAGATGCCATCCGTGCGGTGGACGTGGGGCACGGGAAAGACCCTCGGGCATCGACGGCGAAGACCATGCGTCCGCGCGGACATATCGTCACCTATACTCAGTGACGTTGGCACGGCAGTGCTCGCGGGATTTTGGCGGGAGGAATGGGTGAACAACTCCATACTCTTAAACAGTGAGACACCCTTACGCGATAAATGTCTCGACAACCTGTTTGACGTCGTGATCGTGGGTGCGGGTATCGCGGGTTGTACTGCAGCGCGGCTATTCGCGCTCGAAGGTTTGCGTGTAGCCCTGGTGGAGCATCATGCGAACACGGAGGCATTCAAGCAGCTATGTACTCATTTCATTCAGCCCAGTGCCACGCCGACGATGCGGCGTATCGGTCTCGACCGGTTGATCGAGGACGTGGGAGCCATACGTAACGGCATCGATATCTGGACTCGCTACGGCTGGATCGGCAACGTTTCTCCAGTCGATGAAAATGGTGACGAGGTGTTCGGATACAACGTTCAGCGTCGCACGCTCGACCCGATTCTTCGGCGGCTCGCCATACAAACCCCCGGTGTCACGAGCTTCTTGGGCTGTCATGTGCAACGGCTTGTCGAGCAACAAGACGTGACGGGTGTCGAATTGGCGGGCGCGCATTCGGGCGTTCTTCTAACGCGCCTCGCCGTCGGCGCTGACGGCAGAAATTCTCCGCTTGCAACGCTTGCAGGAGTCAAACCCGTTTCATCCACAAACACGCGGTTCGGTGCGCTCGCTAGCTATCGCGGGGTTCCGCTCGTGCGCGGAACCTGTTCGCAGATGTGGATGCGCGGCTCGGAGATCGGTTATATCTTTCCGAACGATGACGGCATAACCGTGGTGACGTACCTGTCCACAAAGGATGTGTTTGACCAGTTCCATGCGTCGCCACGTGAGTCGCTTATACGAGCCATGGCCGGTTTTCCCGACGCACCGGATTTATCGACGGCGACACCGACAGGACAGGTTCTGATGGTCAAAGACTACCCGAATTTATGGCGGCGACCCGTGGTGCGCAATATTGCATTCGCAGGCGACGCTCTGATGAGCATCGACTTCGTGCCGGGCGTCGGCTGCGGTTTCGCGTTTCAGACCGCTGAATGGCTGGTCGATGCGCTTGCGCCAGCTTTGCGGGGAGATGGGGCTGTGTCGGGTGCGCTAAATAGCTACGCCAGAAACGTGTCACGGAAACTGCAAGGCCATCGGTTCTTCATTTACGACTTCGCGCGGCGCCGCAAATTCAACGTGCTCGAACGACTCGCATTTGCGGCTGCGGCGAAAGACGATTGGGCGTCGCGACATCTGCATAATTTTGCCGCGCGCTTGATTGGGCCCGCGCAGTTCTTCTCGCCGCAGGCGTTGCTGCGCCTAATCTGGATCAGTCTGAGCCGGCCGGCCTCGCGCAGTGCGCAACGTGACGCACCCGTTTGATCGGGATGTCATGGCAATTGTCGATAGAAACCGACTCCGCACGTGGGTACCTGTTGCAGAAGGGAGTGGCAATGATCGTGTACAAGTACGGATACGGCTCCAATAACGTCGAGTCACCCGATATCAGTCCCTTCGTCGTCAAGCTCGAAACGTGGCTGCGCATGTCCGGCCTGCCCTATGAGACCCGAACTGGCAACTACGCAAAGATGCCCAAGCGGAAGCTGCCCGTCGTTTCTATCGATGGGCAACTGATTGCGGACTCTTCTTTCATCATCGAGGAGTTACAGCGCCGCCATCCGGAAGCACTGAACGACGGCCATCTCAGTGCGCTCGAAAATGCGCAGTCGGTGGCTTTCAGGGCACTCTTCGAGAGCGATCTATATTTTGTGCTCCTTTATTTGCGCTGGGGCGTCGACAGCAATATGGCTATCTACCGTCCACTGTTGATCGATTACGCACAGCGATGCAAGCCGGACATTCCTAGGCACGTAGTCCCGTTAATCGCGCCAATTGCATTGGCTTTGGCACGCAGACGAATGGTGCGGCAGGCGTGGGAACAAGGCATCGGACGCCATACGTACGATGAAATCGTTCATATTGGGTTGCTAGGGTGGCGTGCGGTGGCTGAACTGTTAGACGACAGGATCTATCTGCTCGGCGATGTGCCGAGTACGCTCGACGCGACCGGTTTTGCATGGGTACATAGCGTTCTCGTTCATCCCTTTGAAAGCCCAATCCGTGCTTACATCGCGCGAGAAAAGCGGCTCGTCGCTTATCACAACCGTATTTGGGAACGGTGGTGGATGCGGCACGAGTGATTGACGGAGGGGGGCGACGTTTGTTATCTCGCGCGTCGCACTTCACGCATGGGCCACAATGATGTTGGACACCATCTCGCAGATCACCTTTCCATCCCCTATGAGGGGCGCCAATTCGCTTCTTAAACGGTCGAAGAGGGCGTCCTCCACGGACTGTGAAAGCGCGGCCACGCCGGGAGAAGCAGGGGTGGCACTGAAGGAGCGCATGGCGTGTTCCACCCCTTGTTCGAAGACCATGAGAAGGCTGCGAGTCAGAATCCGAACGTCGTGGAAGCCTGCCTCCTCGGCG
The DNA here is from genome assembly GCF_001634365.1 of Paraburkholderia phytofirmans OLGA172. Taxonomy (NCBI): domain Bacteria; kingdom Pseudomonadati; phylum Pseudomonadota; class Betaproteobacteria; order Burkholderiales; family Burkholderiaceae; genus Paraburkholderia; species Paraburkholderia phytofirmans. The sequence goes on along the minus strand of NZ_CP014579.1, from coordinate 2,814,690 downwards.
GCCGTTTGCAGCTCGGCGGTGTTATGCCAACTGAACGGTGCCGTAATCAGGTCAGACAACTCGGACGTCGTCGTTGCGCTCAGCGCAGTATGGATCGCGACAAACAACGGATTGCGCTCAATCGCTGCCCACACCGCAATCACTACCCGTCCGCCAGGTTTCAGGACACATCTCATTTCACGCAGTGCGCTGGATCGGTCAGGGAAGAATTGCAGCCCTTGCTGGCAAAGCACGACAGATGACCTGAACGACAATCAAGCGCCTGATCTATCTCGACGCGCCGATCGCGGTTGGCGCGTCGTCGGACGGTCACTCGCAGGTTTCAGACATAACCGTAAGCAGGCTGCCAAAGAAGCGTCTGGCGGAATATGCGCGGAAGCGCACAGAGTCATAGGGAGCGGGGCCATATTCTGTTCGATACAGCTGACACGTCTCCGCCAGACTTCCAATAGCAGTATTTCTGCCCCCCTTCACAAGCCTCAGCGCTAAGAGCAGTTGAGGAATGATCGCTCACGACGCCACGTCGACATCGGGGAGCCGCGCTGCCCCGCGGAAAGCAGCTTTATGCAATCAGGTGCCACCGATGCGTCTTCGAGCCATCAAATATGCCTTGATTCTTGCCTGCGGGTGCGTGGCTGTCGCCGATGCACTGGCCGCCGATGCTGCCGGCGTCGTCAAGACCCTTAAGGGCACGGTGCAGATCGAGCGGGCTGGAGCAAGTTCGGGTGCGGCCATCGGCAGCGAGGTTTTCGGCAGCGATCGCATCGTGACAGGCCCGGAATCCTCGGTCGGTATCACGCTGCGTGACACCACCCAACTCTCGGCCGGCGCCAATACCATCCTCGAGCTCAACAAATTCGCGTTCAATACCACGACCCATGAAGGGGTGCTCGACGCCTCCGTCAAACGCGGTTCCCTGGCAGTGATTTCCGGCAAGTTGGCGAAGGCGAATCCGGATGCCGTCCGCTTCAGTACGCCGACTACTACGCTGGGTGTGCGCGGCACTGAATTCATCATCGAAGTCGGCGACAAAGGGGAGGGTGCACGTTGAAGGCTGCAATTCGACGTCACGGGCTGGCATCTGCAGCGGCATTCGTCATGCTGGCTTTTCTGGCCGCGTGCAGCACGCCGGACAAAATTATTCTATTGCCCGATCCTGATGGCAAAGTCGGAACGGTCATTGTCCACAGCGCCGCCGGAGAGCAGACAATCGACAAGGCTTACGCAGGGGTCGACGTCACCAAGGGCGGCGCCATCGAAAAAACGATGGATAGCCAATCCAGTGTGCAGGCGCGATATGGCGAGCTGCTCGCGGCCCGGCCGCCTCGGCCCATGACATTTACGATCTTTTTTCTCTTTGATTCCGCCACCGAATTGGCTCCGGAGTCATCCGCCACGGTTAAAAAGCTGAAGGCCGTCCTGGCGACCTGGCCCGCGCCGCAGCTCGTGGTGGTCGGTCACACCGATCTGGCGGGCACTCAGGAATTCAATGACCGGCTGTCCATGCAGCGGGCGCAGACTGTTGCAGCGTTCCTGATCAAGCAAGGTATTCCTGCCCAACAAATAGAGACCGCTGCCCGGGGCAAGCGCGAACCACTGGTGCCCACGGCAGAGGGCATTCCCAATCGCATGAACCGGCGCGCAGTCATCACAATCCAATGATCCGCGCCAGTCATCGGCGCTGAATGGCCTTTCCGCCGATGAAACGCTATTTCGACCCGTCGCTTGCCCAGATCAGGAGTCTGCTGAAGGCGGCCCGGGGGCGTCCGGTGGCATTGGTGGTGTTGTTCGGCCTGAGCCTGCTCAACCTGTGCAGCGAATGGCCGAGTGTCATAGCACGTCCGGCTTTCGTGGACACGCTCAACGAGGCGCTTCCCGACTCCTTTAAAACAGCCCGGCAAATTCTATTCGATCAGTATCAACGTCACTTCCCCCGGATTCCGACTGCTCAGCCCGTGACCATTGTCGAGATTGATGAGGAGACGCTCGCAACCGTCGGTCAATGGCCATGGCCGCGAAATCGGCTCGCGAGCCTGATCGACGCCATTGCGGCACTGAAACCGCTGGCTATCGGTCTCGACATTTACATGCCGGAGCCGGATCAGACCTCTCCCGACAAGGTGGCCGGCAATCTGCCGAAAACGGCTGCGGCTCTCGCCGCCGGCTTGCGGGCTCTTCCGAGTCACGAAGCCATTCTTGCCAGATCGTTGCGCGCGGCGCCGACCATACTGGGTGCCGCGGCGCTCGATCATGCCGCCTTCGCCACCAGCACCGATCTGCGAAGCGCTCCGATCCTCGTTCATGGCATCGACCCACTGGACCACGTGCAACGGTTCGACTTTGTGCTCGCCAGCCTGCCGGAATTGCAAGCGGCGGCCCACGGGCAGGCGATGCTGAGCGTGGCGCTCGAACAAGGCGTAGTCCGGCATATTCCCCTCATCATGGGATTGAGGGAGAAACTGGTCCCCAGTCTGCCGATTGAAATGCTCCGCCTCGCCACGGGTTCATCGGCGATCGACGTCTTTGCCGACACATCCGGCGTGCAAGCGGTGGGTGTCGCTGATGTGCTGGTGCCCACGCAGCCCGAGGGGGACATCTGGTTGCATTTCGCATCCATTCGGTCGACGCTGAGCCGCTACGTGTCGGCACGCGACATCCTGCAGGGAACTGTCGATCCGGAACGGATCCGGGACAAATTGGTGCTGGTCGGACTGACCGGTGCCGGCTTGACTGACATGCGCACGACGGCGTTGGGGGAGCTGGTGCCGGGTATCGAAATTCAGGCGCAGGTGATCGAGACGATTTTCGAGGGACGCTTTCTGCGCCGCCCCACCTGGCTGAAATGGGTGGAATGCGCCTTCATCATGACGTTCGGGTTGCTGATCATCTGGTATGTGCCTCGCCCCCATTCGCGGTTCGCGTTATTCATCAGAACCCTCCCCAAGGGTGTCACCGCACTGGGTATATGCCTGCATCTGCTGAATCTTCTTTGCTGCTTCTTTGTTTTCATGCGCTTCGGACTGCTGGTCGATGCGGCCTCGATTTTTATTATCCTGTCCGCGGTCATGGGCTGCTTCCTTTCTCCCGCGTTGCTCCGCCTCGACGAAAAAACCAGAACGGAGGCCATGCACGCGCCGGGGCGTGAAGACGACAACGACCGCACCGGCAGAGCGCCAGGACCTTGAGGTAGCGGTCTGCCCACTAACGCGTTTCTCCATGCCCGCTCACAGCATGGATTTCCCCTGGGAGAGAATCTTGTCGCAGATCTGCTTCGTGGCCTGTTCCTTCAGGCCGCCGCCGCTCAGGTCCAACTGTTTGCCGTTGCTGCCGCTCAGGATACCCTTGGCGCCGTCGGTATAGCCACTGTCGGACGAGGCGGAACTGGAACCGCCCGGGAGCTTGCTCATGAGCGAGTCCTTGACCGAAGACGCGCTGTTCCCGCTGAGATAGTTGTTCTTGATGCAGAACTCCAGCACCCCCGCGACGTTGCCGGTGCTGCCAGAAGTTAATGATTGACCCGACAAGGCACTGCCCATGCCGCCGAGGCTTCCGAGGCCACCGGACGATCCGCCACTCTCGCCCTGCTTGAGCAGGTCTCCGAGTTGCGCCTGAGCGGCCGAGACCGGTAGCAATAGGGCGATCAGGATCCCTGTAGCTGCGGTGCGATACGTCCGTGCTTTCATATTTGAACCTCTCTGCTGGCTGAAAATCCTTTCTACTATAGTTCGTCTCAGCGGTACGGCAGGCGGATGCACCACGGCGTCGCACCTGGAAGAGCGGGAACCGAATCGACAAGGATCTTGGCGGTCAGCGCCGCATGCCGATCCTCATACTGTAGGGAGCAAATATACGACAGCTGAGGAGACCATGGACACGACAACGTCGCCGCTACTGGGACTGATGATGGATGTGCCGCTCACCGTGTCCTCGCTGATCGCACATGCCGCGCGGCACTTCGGCGATACGGAGATCGTGTCGCGCCGGATCGAAGGCGACAGCTGCCGTCGGCATGATCTGCCCCCGGCTTTGCGCCGGGGGTAGGCGAATGAGCCAACGTCCGTGGCTTGAACCTGCTTTGCCGTCAGGGAAACGCTGGAATCGTCGGATCTGTTCCCTCGATGTCCGCTTCCGGATGATGACCCTTGACCAGTTCTTCGATTTCGTCGACGCGATCCTTCCCGACGTCGACCATCATCAGCAATTCACCCTTTTCGATCGCGCTTTCGAAGCGCTTCAGACGCGTGCTCGGAATGCCGACACCGATCATGGTCGCGGTCCACGCGCCGAATCCCGCGCTCGCCAGCGTCATCAGGACGACGACGCCGCCCGCGATCGTCAGCCCGGCCGGCGGAAAAGCCATCGCGACAAGGCCCGCGAGCATGCCCGTCACACCGCCCGCCGCAGTGCCTCGCGCAAGCGCGGGGAGCAGGTCGCTGCGCTGGGTAAGCGTTGCCTCCGGCAACTTCTCGAGTCGCACGTCCGGACGTGCGAGCACGTGGATATGCCGCCACTCGACCCGCTTCAGCAGCAGTTCGTCAATGATTGCCTTCCCGCTTTGCACGTTGGGCAATAGAAAATAAATGCGCCGCATATCTGGCCTCCTATCGGGAGTAATCGCCGGTCAGTCCAAAGCGAAGATACGAAATCTGCCGCCCTGATTACCACGGGTTCGCCCTTATTTCAGACATCGAAATACAAATAAAACTCCCATGGATGCGGACGCAGTTTAATCGTATCGATCTCGCGTTCGCGCTTGTATGCGATCCAGGTCTGGATCACGTCGTCGGTAAAAACATCGCCCTTGCGCAGAAACGCGGTATCGGCTTCTAACGCTGCGAGGGCCGCATCGAGTGAGCCGGGCACCTGGCGGATGTTGGCGGCTTGTTCCGGGGGAAGGTCGTAGATGTTCCGGTCGAGCGGTTCGCCCGGATCAGTCCGGTTTTCAATTCCATCGAGTCCGGCCATCAGCATTGCCGCAAAAGCAAGGTACGCGTTGGCCGACGGGTCCGGACAGCGGAACTCGACGCGCCGCGCGTTCGGCGAATCCGAATACATTGGAATACGTGCCGCGGCGGAACGGTTGCGCTGCGACATGGCCAGATTGACGGGCGCCTCATACCCCGGGACCAGGCGCTTGTACGAATTGGTGGTCGGCGCGCAAAAAGCCATCAGCGCGGGCGCGTGCTGCAATAAACCGCCGATGTACCAGCGGCACAGGTCGGAGGTCAGCGCCCAACCGTTAGCGTCGTAGAACAGATTCTGCCCATCTTTCCACAGGCTCTGATGGCAATGCATGCCGCTCGCGTTGTCGGCAAATAGCGGCTTCGGCATGAAGGTGGCCACCTTCCCATGCCGGCGCGCCACGTTCTTGCAAACATACTTGTAGATCATCACGTTGTCGGCCATGCGAGTGAGCGTGGCAAACCGCATGTCGATCTCGTTCTGGCCTGCCGTCGCGACCTCATGGTGATGCACTTCAATCTGTACGCCAGCCTGCTGCAGCGTGAGCGCAATTTCCGAGCGGATCTCCTGCAGCGTGTCGTGCGGCGGCACCGGGAAATAGCCTTCCTTGTAATGCTGCTTGTAGCCGAGATTGCCGCCACCGTACGCGCCCTCGTCGCGACCCGTGTTCCAGTCGCCCTCGGCCGATTCGACATAGTAGAAGCCGCAGTGCTGGTCCTGGCCGAAGCGGATGGAGTCGAAGATGAAGAACTCCAGTTCGGGCCCAAAATAGCATGTCGTCGCGATTCCGCTCTGGCGCAGATAGGCCTCCGCCTTGTTCGCCACATAGCGCGGATCGCGCGAATAGCGTTGCTGCAGCACGGGATCGACCACGTCGCAGATGATCGACAGCGTGGGCGTGTCGCAAACCGGATCGACAAAGGCGGTGGCCGGATCGGGTCTGAGCAGCATGTCCGATTCGTGAATCTCCTGGAAGCCGCGGATCGACGAGCCGTCGAAGCCGATCCCGGCGTCGAACAGGCCAGGGTGAATTTCCGGAAGTGTGATTGAGAAGTGCTGCCAGAGGCCGGGGAGGTCGGTGAATTTCAAATCGACGATCTGGATATTTGTTTTCTCCAGCAGATCGATCACATCGTTCGCGCTTCCCGGCCGAGTGACGTGGAAGCTACCTGCATCGACAGACACCGCGAAAGGCGATCCAGAAGCGTGTTGCGTCGTGGACATTGGCGACCTCCCTTTCTGGCCCTCTGCCTTTGGTCCAACTTTAGTTTGTCCGCGTGCGAAAACAAAGCAACCCCGCAAGGCAACCCCGCAAGGCGGCCCCGCGCCGCGCTACCGGTCTGCGGCCAGCCCCTTCAGATAGGCTTCGCCGGCGTCCTGAGCCGCAGCGCGCATAGCGAATGTGTCGTCCGAAACCAGTGAACGTTTAATTTTTTGTGCCCCAAAGTCGACCAGCGTAATCACCCAGACATACTCGCCGGCCTGCTCGGCCGTTTGAACGAATGCGCGTACGTCTTCGCTGTCATTTGCCTTTGCGTTCATTGTGACCTCCTGAAAAAGAGTCGCGGGAAGAAAACGGCTCGCGTTCCGGATGACTACCTGTTTTATGGGAGTTTGCCGATAATCGCGCTGCATTCGTCCTTCGTGAACGCACGGAGCGTTTGCGTGCGGACATTGCCGGCCGACCCTAGCGCGTAGCCGAAGGCCGCGAAGCTTTGCTCATCGGGTGCTTCGACGATCGTGACAATGTCATATTTGCCCACTGTCCAGTAGATATCTTTCATTTCACAGCCAAAGGTCTTGGCTAACTCCGCCGCCTGACCGGCCCGCTGCGGGCTGTTTTTGATGTTGCGAATACCCTGATCGGTGAATTGTGCAAGAACCACATAAGTCGCCATGGCGATTCTCCTTACGATTGGTGCGAGAGGGAATCCAGACGCGCAAGTCGGACTGCGGACGCTGCTGCGGTCGTCGTAGTCGAAAGCGTTTTGCGCGCAATCTGAGTGTAGGCAATGGAAGCGCGTGCCACCGGGTGTTTAGCTTCGATCAGCAGCCCCGGAACTTCCTGTTCGACCCGGGGTGACCTCTACGGCAGCATCCAGGGGGAAGCGATCATGTCAGGTCCGCGACCAGGTCCTCAAGGAGCTGATCTGCCAGTGCGGCCTCCCATCGCAGACCTGCAGCGCTTCGGCATAGGCGTTCCCGTGAGGACAATGGTAATCTTCCGCCGTTTCCGTCAACACGTTCAGTTACGAGCCTGACATTAACCCGGCCGGCGCGGCACCTTCCGCGCCGGCCATCCATCACCGACCGAAAGAGTGACCATGACAAGTTCCATCTACAGCGCCTCCGTCCCAGTTTTCAAGCAAATGCTGACTGCATTGTCCGACGTGCTGAAGAAAGCCGAAGCACACGTGACCGAAAAGAACATCGAGCCGAACGCGCTGCTGCAGGCGCGCCTGTTCCCGGATATGTTTCCCCTCGTGCGCCAGGTGCAGATCGCTGCCGATTTCGCCAAGGGCATCAGCTCGCGCCTGGCCGGCGTGGAGGTGCCGTCGTGGCCCGATACGGAAGCCACGTTTGCCGACCTGCAAGCGCTTATCGCCAAGGCGTTGACGCACATCGGCACACTCGAGGCCGCCCAATTCGAGGGTAGCGAGAACAAGGAAATCGTCTTGCGTCCGGGCACGCCGAAAGAGAAGAAGCTGGTTGGCAGCGCCTATCTGCAACACTATGGCCTGCCCCAGTTCTTCTTCCACCTGACGACGGCCTACGCAATTTTGCGCCACAACGGCGTCGAAATCGGCAAGCGCGACTATATGGGCTCTTACTGATCGTCAGCGCGCAGGGGCCACGCGAGTTACCGGCCGGTGGCAGTTTCAGCGGTGCTTGCCGGCCGGCCCGCGTGCTCGAAGGCAAGCCCGATGTCTGGATCGACCGCGTACTTCATCTCATTGCTGAAGGCGAGTGCGCGCGGAAGAACGCGAATGCCAGACAAAGGGCATCCAGTCAGTGCCGGCGATTATCTTTAACCGCCGCAATCTGGTGAGCGGCGGACAACCCGTGGAAACCTTCGAGCAAGTCATGCAGCAGATTCTCGCTGAAGCGTAGAGTAGCTTTGCGACGTTCGATGCGTCACGAGCCACCATCCTTAAGCCGGATTCTGCGTGGGATAGAGGCCAGCGAACCGGCCCGATATGCCCGTCAAATAGTGGGAAATCGGCGCGCGATCCGATTGCGCACAATACTAGGGAATGCCCAATTGAGCCGCGACTGTCCAGCGGCGTAAAATCGTGGCACATCGGTTTGGGGGCACCAGGCAATGTGTCTGGCTTCTCGTTGCGATTTCAGCCGCGATTCCAGCCGGAATACCCGGCGACGCCAAGCGCAGCGGCGCTTCATGCTTTGTCGACCCGCTCCTTGCAATGAGGCCAGCGGCGCTCGCGGCATTGACGTTCAAGCCGCCCCATGATCCCGCTCATTTCCGTCCAAAGGCTCAACAAGCGCTTTCCCGGCGTGAGAGCGCTTCACGAAGTCCAGTTCGAGCTCATGGCGGGTGAAGTCCACGCGCTGATGGGCGAGAATGGCGCCGGCAAGTCGACGCTGATGAAAATCCTCGCCGGCGTATACACCCGGGATACCGGAGAAATCCTCTACGATGGCCAGCCGGTCGAATTCTTGAGCCCGCGCGAGGCGCAGGCCATGGGTGTCGGCATCATTCATCAGGAACTCCAGTTGATGAGTCACCTGACCGTCGCCCAGAATATGTTTATCGGCCGCGAGCCGCGTGGACGCCTCGGCCTGTTCCTCGACGAAGACAAGCTCAACGCGCAGGCGCGCGACATCCTTGCCCGCATGCATGTGAACATCGACCCGCGCGCGGTTGTGAGCACCCTCACCGTCGCGAGGCAGCAGATGGTCGAGATCGCCAAGGCTTTGTCTTTCGATTCGCGCGTCCTGATCATGGACGAGCCCACCTCGGCGCTCAACGACGCCGAGATCGCCGAACTCTTCCGCATCATCCGCGAGTTGAAGAGCCGCGGCGTGGGCATCATCTATATTTCCCACAAGATGGATGAGCTGAAGCAGATTGCCGACCGCGTCACTGTGTTGCGTGACGGGGAATATGTGGCCACCGTCACCGCCAGAGACACCAGCATCGAAGCAATCATCGGCATGATGGTCGGGCGAACGTTGACCGACGTCGCGCCTTCTCACAGCGCGGCAGACAAAGGCGAAGTCGCCCTCGAAGTCAAACATCTGAACGCTGGCCCGCTGGTCAGAGACGTGAGTTTCGCGCTGCGCCAAGGCGAGATATTGGGCTTTGCCGGCTTGATGGGCGCCGGCCGCACCGAGGTTGCCCGCGCGGTGTTCGGCGCCGATCCGATCGAATCGGGCGACATTGTCGTGAGAGGCGTGAAGGCGACGATCAGGAATCCGAGCGATGCGGTGGCGCGTGGTATCGGCTATCTCTCGGAAGACCGAAAACGCTTCGGCCTTGCGACCGGCATGAACGTCGAATCGAACATCGTGATGTCCAATTTGCGCAAATTCCTGTCGCTCAACTTTTTCCTGCGGCGCGCCCAGATACGCCGGACAGCTTCCCATTTCATCAATCTGCTTGCCATTCGTACACCCTCCGCGACGCAGGAAGTGCGGCTTCTCTCGGGCGGCAATCAGCAGAAAATCGTCGTCGCGAAATGGCTCGAGCGCGATTGCGACGTGCTCTTCTTCGACGAGCCCACGCGCGGTATCGACGTCGGCGCCAAGAGCGAAATCTACAAGCTCCTGCGCTCGCTCGCCGAGCAGGGCAAGGCGATCGTGATGATCTCGTCGGAACTGCCGGAAATCTTGCGCATGAGCGACCGCATCGTCGTGATGTGCGAGGGCCGCATTACCGGCGAACTCTCAGCCAAAGAGGCGACGCAGGAGCGCATCATGCAACTGGCGACGCAACGCGAAACCTTAAAAGCGGCGTGAGCCTGAAGAGGAGAGGTTCGGTTTATGACACTGCCATCGGATACGTCGGCGCTGGGTAACAAGGAAAGGTCCTCGGGCCTGAGAGCCCGCGTCTTCACGCCGACCGCTCTGCAAAAGCTGCTCGCCTTCGGAAGCCTGATCCTCCTGCTGGTCTTTTTCAGCTTCGCGTCTCCCGCGTTCATGCAGATGGACAACATGCTCGGGATTCTGCAGGCGACGGCGGTCAACGGTGTGCTGGCGATCGCCTGCACGTTCGTCATCATCACCGGCGGCATCGATTTGTCCGTCGGCACGTTGATGACCTTTACGGCGGTCATTTGCGGCGTGTTTCTGACCTATTGGCATTTGCCGATGTGGACCGGCGTCGTTGCTGCGATTGGCACGGGCGCGATCTGCGGGACCATTTCGGGAACCCTCACGGCGAAAATGAAAATACCGCCGTTCATTGCCACCCTGGGCATGATGCTGTTGCTGAAGGGACTTTCGCTCGTCGTCTCGGCCGACAAGCCGATCTATTTCAGCGACACCGAAAACTTCTACCGGATCTCGCAGGATTCGCTGATCGGCTATGTGCTGCCGAGCCTGCCCGTTCCGAATGCAGTCCTGATTCTGTTTTTCCTTGCGGTCGTGAGTTCCATCACGCTCAATCGCACGGCGCTCGGCCGCTACACCTTTGCACTCGGCAGCAATGAAGAAGCCGTGCGCCTTTCCGGCGTGAATGTCGATCGGTGGAAGATCGCCATTTACGGCCTGGCCGGGGCCATTTGCGGCGTCGCCGGGCTGCTGATCGCCTCGCGCCTGAATTCGGCCCAGCCGGCGCTAGGCCAAGGTTATGAACTCGAAGCAATCGCGGCCGTGGTCATTGGCGGGACCTCGCTCAGCGGCGGTGCGGGCACGATTCTCGGCACGATCATCGGCGCGTTCATCATGAGCGTGCTGACCAACGGCCTGCGCATCCTGTCCGTTGCTCAGGAATGGCAGATCGTGGTGACCGGCCTCATCATCATTCTCGCGGTCTATGCCGATATTTTGCGGCGCAAGAAGAGCTGACGAAGTCAGACGAAGGCTTACGCCGCGCGCAACAAGATCAAGAAAGGGGAGCGCTCAAGGCTCCCCCAATGGCTGAAGGTAGACGGCCCACTTAGGAGGAGAAACCCCATGTTGAAAAGAAGACTAATCGGTGTCGTGGTCGGCGTTGGCGCGCTCATTGGCGGGACGAGTGTGACGTACGCGCAAGATACCTACATCCCGCTGATCTCGAAGGGCTTCCAGCACCAGTTCTGGCAGGCGGTCAAATCCGGCGCGGAACAGTCGGCCAAGGAGCACAACGTCAGGATCACCTTCGAGGGACCGGAAACCGAGGCCATGGTCGATAAGCAGATCGACATGCTCTCGGCCGCGCTTGCCAAGAAGCCCCAGGCGCTCGGCATTGCCGCGCTCGATAGCAAGGCCGCCATTCCGCTGTTGAAGCGGGCGCAGGCCGCCAAAATACCCGTCATCGCCTTCGACTCCGGCGTCGACAGCGATATTCCGCTGACCACCTGCGCGACCGACAACCTTGCCGCGGCCGCGCTTGCCGCCGACAAGATGGCCGAGGCGATCGGCAATGCAGGTGAGGTCGGCCTGGTCGTGCACGACCAGACGAGCCGCACCGGCATCGATCGCCGCGACGGCTTCCTGAACGAGATGAAAGCGAAGCACCCGAACATCAAGATCGTCTCGGTCCAATATGGCGGCGGCGACCATCTGAAGTCGGCGGAAATCGCCAAGACGATGATCCAGGCCAACCCCAATCTCAAGGGCATTTTCGGCGCGAATGAAGGATCGGCGGAGGGGGCCGCGATCGGCGTCAAGGAATCCGGCAAAAAGCTCGTCCTGATTGGCTACGACTCCGGCAAGGAGCAAAAGGACGACATCAATTCGGGTTTGATGGCCGGTGCCATTACGCAGAACCCGGTCGGCATTGGCAAATGCGTCGTCGACTCCGCGGTGAAGGCGTTGAAGGGCGAGAAGCTGCCCAAGAAAGTCGACACGGGCTTCTACTGGTACGACAAGAGCAATATGAGCGATCCCAAGATCGCCGCCGTGCTCTACGACTGACCGTCGCCGCCAGGCGCGAAGAGAGAGGAGGGGCGCGGCGCTCTCTTTTCTTTTCTCGCCTCGCCTTGCATCGCGAAGAGAGCAGATGGCCGCAAAGAGGCCGGGCGAGCGCGCACGGCCCTCTTTGCGCATAGGCGCAAGCCGATAGCTGTCGAAGAAGAGGGTGTTCAGATGCCCACAATCACCAGCTTGTCCGTCCGGGACATTCGGTTCCCGACCTCGCGTTCACTCGACGGCTCCGATGCGATGAACGCCGCGCCGGATTACTCCGCCACCTACGTGACGCTCGAAACCGATTCGCCGAAGGGGCTCAGCGGCCATGGCCTCACCTTCACTATCGGGCGCGGCAACGAGATCTGCGTGACTGCGGTAGAGGCGCTTGCCCCGCTGGTCGTGGGCAAGACGCTCGAGGATATTGCGGCGAACATGGGCGCTTTCTGGCGCGCGCTGACGTCAGACAGCCAGCTGCGCTGGATCGGCCCGGACAAGGGCGCGATTCATCTGGCGACGGCGGCTGTCGTGAATGCGGCCTGGGACCTGTGGGCCAAAGCGGAAGGCAAGCCGGTGTGGAAGCTGCTCGTCGACATGAGCCCCGAAGAACTCGTGCGTTGTCTCGACTTCCGCTATGTGACGGACGCGCTCACGCCGCAGGAAGCCATCGCGATGCTGCACCGTCATGCAAGGACCCGGGGCGAGCGCGAGAGGGAAATGCTGGCGCACGGCTATCCGGCCTACACGACGTCGGCTGGCTGGCTCGGTTACGACGACGACAAGATTCGCCGGCTCGCGCGTGAAGGCGTCGCGCAGGGCTGGACGCACTTCAAGCAGAAGGTGGGCGGCAATCTCGAAGAGGATATGCGCCGGGCCCGCATCCTGCGCGACGAAATCGGCGAAAACCTGAAGCTGATGATGGATGCGAACCAGGTGTGGGATGTCGATGAAGCGGTCGCGAACATGCGGCGCCTGGCGCAATTCGATCCGTGGTGGATCGAGGAACCCACGAGTCCCGACGACATTCTCGGCCACGCGGCCATTCGCGAGCGGATTCGGCCCATCGGTGTGGCGACGGGCGAGCACTGTCATAACCGGGTCATGTTCAAGCAGTTGCTGCAGGCGCAAGCCATCGACTTCTGCCAGGTCGATAGCTGCCGTTTGGGCGGTCTGAACGAGGTGATCGTCGTGCTGCTGATGGCGGCGAAATTTGGTGTGCCCGTGTGTCCGCACGCGGGCGGCGTCGGCTTGTGTGAGTATGTGCAGCACATTTCGCTGTTCGACTATATCTGCGTGTCGGCTTCGCTGGAAAACCGCGTGCTCGAATACGTGGATCATTTGCATGAGCATTTTGTTGATCCTGTCGTGATTCGAAGCGGGCGTTATATGCCGCCGCAACGTGCCGGTTACAGCATCGAAATGCATGCGGCGTCGCTCGATCAGTATGACTTTCCCGAGGGGTCGGCCTGGCGGGCATGAGGTGGTACGCGTGGGGGGCTGCCGGCCATGAAGCGACATTCGACGTGGCCCCCGATAGCCGTCTTTCGCTTGTGTTTACCGCCATTGACCGACCCGTGTCCCGGCGGTTCGTCGCCCCCGCTTCTGGTCAACGTCGGTCCGGATTCGTGTGCGAACCGATTTTAAATCTGTCCATCCGTCATGCTCCCGCTGAAGCTCACGCTATCGCCGGTAGTTGGCGGGCCCGTAGCTGCGGGCACGGGCAATCACAGTGCTTTTGAAATCGACTGCCCGAGCAGTAGTATTTCGTCAAACTGGGCGATTAATTCGAAACACAGAAGAAACGCCAACGTATAAGCGGGTCCGGGAAATCTGTAAATCCATCGCAGGATAGGCGCTGCAAAACGCGCTCTAACGGAGTCGCGAGTCATGAAGTAGGCGATGATAATCCCGATCGCCGCCCCCCCGAGTATGTCGGTCGGATAGTGCAAGCCGAGATAGACGCGCGGCAGGCATATGAAGATCGCGGTGTACAGAAGCGCGAGCACGCCGACGCGGCGCCAGATGAGAAAGATTCCTGTCGCGACCGACATCCACAGCATCGCGTGGTCGCTCGGAAAGGAACTCCAGGTTCGCAGCACCGCCTCTCGCAGACCGGCCGATGGAAAGTGCAGGTGCAACTCGGGGTTATAGATCGGCCGCACCCGAAATGGCAGGTAATGGGCGAGAAGCCTGCCGATTGCGAGCGCCATGAGGCCGCTCGCAATCGTCGCGATGACCATTTCACGCTCCCATTCGACACGCTGACTGGGTTTGAACCATATCCACCACAAAATGGGTACGAGCACGAAGCCCTTAAATGTATATAGGCCCGCGATTACCCTTATCGCGTGGTTAAGCGTGATCGAGTTAAAAGCGATGTGCGTCAGGAAAGTCTGGATTGCCGTATCGAAACTGTTCATTTCGGCACCTCCTCTTGGATTTACAGCTATAAAAATGCCTGGCTTGCGCAAGCTGCCGCCCGTTTTCTCGCAACCCCACGTGAGCCAAGTGTGGCACCCAAAAAATCGGTAAAAAAGTAAAAAAAAGTAAAAAACACGAGCGGGGAGAGAAAAAATAACCGTTATCAGAAGTGCCGGCGCGACTCACCCGCGGTTGCGCCGATACGCGTCACGGCAGGCAGCCAGCGTCCGTTCGCGACGGAGGCCGAGGCACGCATGGCAGGTACAGCTGCTGAGCAGCGGTTAGTCGACGACAGACGACACGTCGGCGCCAAAGTTGGCGCAGGTGGAACGTGAGCTTGCTATTTTCAGACAATTGCGATCGATCGTTTCGGGCGAGGATGACCATTACTTCAGGGAATAACTATGATTCCGCGCCCGCTGCTACCGCGCAACTACCGCCGGGACTAAATTTGTCGCGACCGGCAGCCAGTCGGGAAGCGCGCCCAGGCAGATTCGATATTTTCAGAATCGAATATGAATGTTTGGGCCGGGACAGAAATCGCGGAAATGGAGAAAAGTAATGAGCACGAAAAATAGGGCTTTGGTTGTGGGAGCGAGTGGACTCATAGGCGTAGCCGCCATTGAATCCTTTCTCTCTGCGGGCTGGGATGTCGTCGGTATTTCGCGGCGTAAGCCGGAACTGCCGAGTGGGCGAGACTTCGCGTTTATCCCGGTGGATTTGCGTGATGAGAGAGCCGCCCGTGAGGCGCTGTCTGCGCTCACAGACATTACGCACGTAGCGTATGCGGCAATTTACGAGAATGCCGATGATCTGGTGAGCGGCTGGTCGAGCGCAGACCAGATCGAAGTGAACAATGCGATGCTGCGCAATGTGATCGAGCCCCTCATTTCAGAGAAATCGGCGCTCAAGCATGTGTCTATCCTGCAGGGAACGAAGGCATACGGCGTCCACCTTCACCCTATCGCTATCCCGGCACGGGAGAGCGACCCGCGCGACAATCACGCGAACTTCTTCTTCGATCAGCAGGACTACGTTCGCGACGCGGCTGCGAAGCACGGTTTCACTTACACCGTGCTGCGCCCTCAACTCGTCACCGGGAAGACGCCCGGGGCGCTCAACGTCCTCCCGGACATCGGTGTGTATGCGGCTATCCGCCGCGAGAAGGGCGAGGCATTCAGCTTTCCCGGCGGCCCGTCGTTCGTCTGGGAAATGGCAGACGCCGATCTGGTCGGCGAGGTGATGGTGTGGGCGGCGCAATCTCCGCAAGCGGCGAACGAGATCTTCAACGTCACCAACGGCGATGTCTTTGAATGGCGAAGTGTGTGGCCCGCAATGGCGAAGACGCTAGGCGTAAAAGTCGGAGGCGATGAGCCTACCAGGGTGGCGCAGTACATTCGCGACAACGCTGACGTCTGGGCGAAGATCGTCGAGAAGTACAACCTTGCGAGTGGTGATCTTCGTTCGTTTGTCGGTCAGGGCGATCAACATGCCGACTTTGCGTTTGCATATGGAGCGCCTGCGGGCCCCGTCGCTTTTGTCAGCACCATCAAGCTTCGCAAAGCCGGATTCAACGCTGCGGTCGACACTCGGGACGCATTCTGCGCAGCGCTCCAGTCTTTCATCGACCAGAAGCTTTTGCCGCCAACGCTGCAATGAGGGCGCGCTGGCAAGCAACGCGGTCCACTTTCTACGTTGGTGACGCGCGCGGCTATACGGACTACGAGTTGCCATAGCGTAACGTGTTGTGGAACAGCACCGCGATGTTGCGTGCCGTGGCGGCGACAGCTTTCGCTTTTCCGATGCGGCCCGACAAACGAGTCTCAAATGGTTGTGCGGGCCGCCATTGCAGCCAGAATGACCGGCAGTTGGGCCGGTTTTACAAAATGGTGATCGAAGCCGGCCTTGAGCGATTCGACTCGTTCGGAGGGCGCACACAGTGCGGTCACCGCCAGCAGCAACGGCCAGGGGATGACGTTCATGCGCCGGATTTCTCTCGCCACTGCCCGACCGTCCATATGAGGCATCTGGATATCGAGCATCACCACGTCGGGACACCAGGCGCGGTACGCGCTGAGCGCGCCTACACCGTCTGCAGCCGTGTGGATGGTGTAACCGTAAGCCTCGAAGAACCGCACGTAGGCCTCGACCAGATTCGGGTCGTCGTCCGCGATAAGTAAGCGCTCCGTTTTTGCAGTGGACATTGTGGTCCTATAGGTTGCCCCCTATGTCACGCAATTTAGGGACCCGATAGAATCGAAGCAGCTATTTGCGCGCAATTTAAATTCAGCGCATACGCCATACGAACTTTTTCCCCTTCTTCGAGGGCGAACATGCGATTGGCTGACTTCATCCTGCATGACATGGAAACGATCCTGGCGCAATGGGAGGCGTTTGCCGGCACCCTGCTGCCGGCAGCCGCAAACATGAAATCGCTCGCTCTGCGAGACCATGCGCAACAGATTCTGCAAGCCGTAGCGAAGGATCTGTCGACGGCCCAGACCAGGGAAGCGCAGGCCGAAAAGTCGATGGGACGAGCCCCCGTACTGATCGGAGCGCCGGAGACAGGTGCGCAGACGCACGCCCTTCTGCGGGCGCGGGGCGGGTTCGACATCAATCAATTGGCTGCTGAGTACCGCGCCTTGCGCGCCAGCGTCCTGCGCCTCTGGATAGACGAATGCCAGCCCGAAGCCCCACATCCGGACGATGTCATCCGGTTCAACGAGGCCATCGACCAGGCGCTTGCCGAATCAGTCGGCTATTTCAGCGCGCAAGTAGATCAGGCTCGTAACCTTTTGCTTGGCATGCTCGGGCACGATATGCGCAGCCCACTTCAGACCATCCAGATGACAGCCCAATATCTGGCGGCGCTGAACGCTGGGGAGCAGGTATCGGTAGCCGCATCCCGTTTGATCAGAAGCGGCGCCCGCATGCAGGCCCTTCTGAACGATATGCTTGATTTCAATCGAACCAGGCTCGGTTTGGGTATCAATATCGCGCCGACCGATGCCGACCTCGAAAAACTGCTTGCCGACGAACTCGACCAGTTGCGGGCAGCCCATCCAGATCGTCAGGTTGATCTGGACGTGGAAGGTGACTGTCGGGGTGTTTGGGACGGCCGCCGTCTGCAGCAGTTGCTGGGCAATCTGGTGCTGAATGCGATCAAGTACGGCGCGCCGGACGCGCCGGTGCGGGTGGTAATGACCGGCGAAGAGGGGAGCGTTCGTTTCGAGGTCAGGAACCACGGGCCCGCCATCGATCGATTGACTCTGCATCGGATCTTCGACCCGCTTCAGCGTGGCCTGAGTCATAAAGACTCCTATGACGCCGACGGCAATCTGGGGCTCGGACTCTATATCGCGCGCGAGATTGCCAAGGCCCATGGGGGCGAGATCGAGGCGCGCTCCGACGGAACAGAAACCGTGTTCGCTGTGCGCCTGCCGCGCCATCATGCTCGGAGCTTTCCGCCGGACGAGTGCCAACGCGCCGGCGAAACACCGACGTGACGCTTGAAGACGCGTTGAAACGCGGCATTCGATTGATAGCCCACCGCTTCGCCGATCCCGGCGACCGGTTTGGCGGTATGCACAGCATTCGGCCCGCGACGATCATGCCGAAGGACTCGGGCCGTTGTTGTCGAATGTGCCGGCTCGGGCGGCGGGATGATGGGCGCGCCGGTCGTCCGCTTGCCGGCCAGCAGGGCTGCTGTCCGGCAGGCTGGTCACACTGCTTACCACTTATGCCGGAGCCCGATCACCGCTGAGACTTGCGACTTGGTGGTGGACGGGGAAAGCGAATAGATCTGCGCGTACTGCGCGTCACCCGCTGCTTTCTGATAGATGCCGACGAGGAAGAGATCGGTGCGCTTGCTGAGCAGGTAGTCCACGCCAGTATTCACCTGATGCCATTTGGGACTGTTGTTCTGCGGGTGGTATTGCCCGGTGGTGAAGATATACGCGGCGCCAAGAATGAGTTGCGGCGTCACGTAGTCGGTCAGCGAAACCTCAAAATTCTGCAGCGTCAGACGCGACGTGTCGAGATAGTCGAATCGCGCGTTGGTATAGAGCAGTGACAGGTTCGCCGGCCCGAACGCGTAAGCGCCGCCCGCGCCAAACATCCTTTGCTTGCTTACGCCGGCATGGGTCGCCGGATTCGTGATGAACGGCGACGTGAAGCCATAGTCGTTCACCACCGCGCCGTTCGTATTATTGGCGTCGTTCGGTGTATTGACCTGAAGGAACGCCAGGCCGGCCGACACCGGGCCGTTGCGATATTGCACCGCGGCGCTATAGGCATTGTTGTCGGAGAAACCGCCCGCCTTATTCGAGAAGCCGTAGAGCCCTTCAAACTGAAGACCTTTGTAGTCGATGCTCTTGTACTGGACCGCGTTGTTGATCCGGAACGTGTCGAACACGTTATCGCTGTCGCCAATGTGCGCACCGTAGGCCGCGAACTGACAGGCCGACGAGAAGACGCACAGTGTGACTGCCTCGTCATATTGACGGCCTAGCGTCACCGTCCCGAGGGTATTCGACGACAAGCCGACAAAAGCCTGCCGGCCAAACTCACGGCCGCCTTGCGAGAGTGCGCCAGTCGCCAGGCTGTAGCCGCCTTCCAACGTGAAGATGGCCTTCAGGCCTCCACCCAGATCCTCTGTGCCCCTCATTCCCCAGCGAGGCGTCTGCATCGGGCCGCTCGCGAATTGCCACGTGGCATGGCCCTGCTTGTCGGCGCCTTTCTGGTTGTTCGTATAGACGATGCCCGTCGAGATCAGCCCATACAGGGTCACACTGCTTTGGGCGGACGCCGCCTGACAGAACAGGGCCATTGAGGCAAGAACAACGATGCGTCGAATCATGATTTCCTTGAGTGCTTGTTTTGGGAAAGTGAAAGCGAATTTTTCAACTTGTGTCGTGATTAGGATCGCGAAACAAAATCATTGCGCAGCGAAGGCATTGCGTCTTCGATAACTGTCTCAGCTTTCTCTGGTTAATCGGCGGCGCAGCAATGCGGTCCCGCGTCGAGATTGCTTGCCATTACAACCGCCTTTCGGCAATCGCCTTGCACGCTGAAGCAGATCTGGAGCGATTGCTGGCGATTCTTGCGGAACAAAATTCGCGACGGCTAGCACTGAATTTGACTACCAGTGATCGAATTTTTAGCGCGCCGAGGCCGAACCGGTGCACGAATCACGCACGCTTTTGGGCACTTTGTCAGAAAGCGTGCACGGGCGTGGTGCTCTAATTTTGGCATCGCTCATCTTCAAAATTGATGCTTGCGGGGACACTTTTGGCTCTCAATAATCGTTTGGACCGGCAGCACTGAGCGTTAGACGACCGGCCCCTTGTATCCAGGCAGGACCAACGGAGGAGATGATGTCAGTAATCGAAAATGCCGGACGTCGGCGTTTGCTGCGGATGACACTCGCGGCGGGCGGCATGGCTGCAACGGGCGCACTGCTTTCGGTGCGCGCCTTTGCAGGCGACAGGACAACCGTCAACATGCAACTGGGCTGGATTCCCGGCGGCAACCAGGTCGGCGAGGTGACGGCGAAGCGACTCGGCTATTACGAGCAGGAAGGAATCGATTTTCACATTCAGCCGGGCGGCCCGAACATCGACGGCGTCGCGATTGTCGCCTCGGGCCGATTCGAGGCCGGTGAGATTTCGTCGAGCCCTTCGATCATGCTTGCGGTCTCGGAAGGCCTGCCGATCAAGTGCATCGCGGTCGGGCTGCAGCAGCATCCTTACAGTTTCTTTTCGCTGAAGAAAAATCCCGTGCGCACGCCGCACGACATGATCGGCAAGCGGATCGGTATCCAGTCGACGGGCATGGTGCTGCTCAAGGCGCTGCTCGCGAAGAACAAAATTCCGGAAAGCCAGGTCAATATCGTGCCGATCGGCGCGGACATGATGCCGCTTCTGAGTGGTCAGGTCGATGCGGTGACCGGCTGGCAAACCAACACCACGGCACTCAAGCCGCTCGGGGCAGATCGCGTCGACCTGCGCCTGTGGGACACCGGCGTGCGCCTCTATGCGCTGCCGTACTACGCGAACACCGCGACACTCAAGGACCATCCCGACACCGTTACGCGTTTCATGCGCGCAACCGCGCGTGGCTGGCTCTACGCGAACGCGCATCGCGACGAAGCTGTCGATCTGCTCATCAAGGAATATCCGAACCTGAACCGCGCCGACGAGCGCGTCGCGATCGATTCGCTGATGGGCTACGCGTTCGATCAGACCACGCAGACCCAGGGCTGGGGCGCGATGGACGCGAAGGTCTGGGAAGAGCAGATCGCGCTGTACGGTCAGCTGGGCCAGTTCCGGGGCAGTCAGCCAAAAGTCGACGACGTGATGACGATGGACGTTCTCAACGCTACCCGTTCCTCTCGCCTCAAGGTGTAATCCATGCATGCTGCCACTATCAATCCGCCGCGCGCGGACGGGGCCGGTTCGTCCGTCGCCGGGATGCAAGACACCCATCTGTCTATTAGCTGCCGCAATATCAACGTGCGCTTTTTCACCGACCGGCGCAGCGTCACCGCGATCGAGGGCTTGAGCCTTGACGTCGCGGCCGGCGAATTCCTCACGCTTCTCGGCCCCTCGGGCTGCGGGAAGTCGACGTTCCTGCGCGTCGTCGCGGACCTCATCAAGCCGAGCCGCGGCGACATCAGCGTGCTCGGTGCGGCGCCCCGTGTCGCCCGGGAGCATCGGGACATCGGCTTCGTGTTTCAGGACGCGGCGCTGCTGCCGTGGCGCACGGCCATCCAGAACGTGCAGTTGCCGCTTGAAGTGGCGGGCGGCAAGGCGCGTGCGGGCCGCGCAACACCGCGTGAACTGCTGGAGCTCGTGGGTCTCAAGGGGCGCGAGGACGCTTACCCGCACGAGATGTCAGGCGGGATGCGCCAGCGTGTCGCGATTGCGCGCGCCCTCGTCAGCGACCCGAAAGTCCTGCTGATGGACGAGCCGTTTGGCGCGCTCGACGAAATCACGCGAGACCGTCTGAACGAAGAATTGCGCCGCGTCTGGAAAGAGATGGGCCTCACGACCCTCTTCGTCACCCACAGCATCTATGAAGCGGCGTTTCTCGGCCAGCGCGTGCTGATGCTGGCCGCCAACCCCGGGCGTGTGAAGGAGATCGTTCCGGTCGGGCTGCCGGAAGATCGAACGCTCGATATCCGCGAGACCCGCGAATTCGTCGAACTCGCTGCCTATCTGCGACGCGTACTGGAGACCTGCTGATGGCCACGTCCGAAATGCAATTGAACCTGTCGTCCCAAGCGGCGGACCCTGAAGCGCAGGCCTGGCTTGCGCGTCGCCGTCAACGCCTGTGGCGCGCGCGCTTGCTGCCGGTACTCGGCGTTGCGGGTTTGCTGTTCGCGTGGTGGGCGGTGGTGGCGGGCTTTCATGTGAAGCCGTTTATCGCGCCGTCGCCGCTTCTGGTTCTGGAGACGCTTTTTAGCAAGAGCGATGTGCTGTTGCAGAACCTGGTGCCGACTGCAATCGAGGCATGCGGAGGTTTTCTGCTAGGCAACCTGGCGGCGATCCTGATCGCCACCGTCTTCGTTCACAACAAGACGCTGCAGGACATCTTCTATCCGGTCGCCGTGATGATCAACTCGATTCCGGTGGTCGCGAAGGCGCCGATCCTCGTCCTCATCATGGGTAACGGTCTCGAGCCGAAGATCACGATCGCGGCGATCGTCTGTTTCTTCCCGACGCTCGTGAACATGGTCCGCGGGCTGCAGGCGGTGAACCCGCAGGCGATGGAACTGATGCAGATCCTGTCGGCGAGCAAGCGTGAAATCTTCTTCAAGCTGCGCCTCTACGCTTCGCTGCCGTATCTCTTCTCCGCATTGCGCATTGCCGCGTCGATGTCGGTGATTGGCGCGGTGGTCGGCGAATGGATTGGCGCCACGCAAGGTATCGGCGCAATGATCATTCAGGCGACTTACAGCTTCGATTCGGCCTTGCTATATACGGCGATCATCATGAGCGCCGTGCTGTCCGGCCTGTTTTTCCTGGTGATCGCGATTGTCGAGCGCCTGGTGGTCAGATGGCAGCCCGAAAGCTCGCATTGAATCGAACACGAAACACCCGAATTCTCAGAGGAGACAGACGAACATGATCAGCGATTGGGTTCAGGAAAATGCGCGCGATGTGCGCGTTGCGGCCAAGGCAAACGTCGTGGTGGTCGGCGGTGGCCCCGCAGGCCTGTCGGCGGCGATTGGGGCCGCGCGTAACGGCGCCGAGGTGATTCTGCTGGAGCGTTACAACCACCTGGGCGGTCTCGCATCCGGCGGCATGGTGCTGGTGCTCGACGACATGTGGGACAGCCACCTGCAGGAAATTTCGGTGCGCGGCGTCTGCATGACCTTCATCGAGCGGATGGCGGCGCGCAAGCTGGCGATGTTCCCGCGCTCGGACGAATGGGGCGAGGATCCCGCGGCGTATCGCAAGTGGGGGCGCTGGGGCACTTTCGACTTTCACAGCCAGAAGACGCCCCACCCGGTGTGTTTCGCCGCAGCGTTCGATCCGGACGCGATGAAGCGCGTCGCGCTGGAGATGGTGGAGTCGCTGGGCATCAAGTTGCGTCTGCATTCATGGTTCTCGCGCACGCTGGTCGAAGACGGTCAGGTGAAGGGCGTGATCTGCGAGACGAAGAGCGGCCGTGAAGCGATCCTCGCCGACGTGGTGATCGATGCGACGGGGGATCTGGATGTTGCGGCGTCGGCAGGCGTGCCGCATGTCGGCGGCACCTATATCACGACGACCGTGTTCCGACTCGGCGGCGTCGATACGGAGGCGGCCGAGCGTTTCGAAGCCGAAGAACCCGAGGCGTTTGCGGCACTGGATCGTCAGATCAAGCGCATTCTCGGCGGCTCGTGGGGCTACTGGTGGTTGAAGACACCGTTGCCCGGTGTGGTGTGGTGCAACTGCCCGCACATGGCCGGTCTCGATGGTCTCAAGCCTGAGGACCTGACACGCGCGGAAGTGCAGGGACGGCAGCACATTCACGCGGTGGTCGATTTCGTGCGCGAGAAGCTGCCAGGCTTCGAGCAGTGTTACGTGATCGATGTCGCGCCGCAAACCGGCGTGCGCCAGACGCGCCTGCTCGAAGGCGAATATGTGATGACCAAGGATGACCTCGCGCAGCGTACCCGTTTCGACGACAGCATCGCGCGTGGCCGTGACTACTACATGCCATATCGCGTGCTCCTGCCGAAGCAGATCGACAACCTGCTGGTCGCCGGCCGCCACTATTCGGCGACCTCGCAGGCGCAGAAGATGTCGCGCGAAATCCCGCCTTGCATGGCGATGGGCGAAGCCGCCGGTGTGGCTGCCGCGCTCGCACTCGGTGCGGGCGTGCGGGTCCGCGATGTCGACGTCCACGCGCTGCAGAAGACCTTGCGCGCACAAGGCGCCGATCCGGGCGACCAGAGCGGCCGCAACGCCGACGTGCCGCCGCTTGCCGCGCACATCCAGAAACGGGAGGCCGCATGAGCGTCGCTAACAACGTTGCAAAGACGCATGACCTGCCGCTTGCCGGCGTGCGTGTCGTCGATCTCACGCAGGTGATGATGGGCCCGGTGTGCACGCAGATGCTCGCCGATTACGGCGCCGACGTGATCAAGGTCGAGCGAAAGGGCGCCGGCGATTTGAGCCGCTCGACGTTCGAGCCGGTGGCCGGCGCGGACAATCCGATCTTCTGCAGTCTGAATCGCAACAAGCGCAGTGTGGCACTCGACCTGCGCGACGCGCAGCAGATGGCTGATTTGAAGGCGCTGATCGCGGACGCGGATGTTGTGGTCAGCAATTTCCGCGCGGGCGTGATGGACCGCATGGGTATCGGCTATGAAGACTGCCGCCGATTGAATCCGGGAATCGTCTACGCGGTCGGCACGGGCTTCGGCGAAACCGGACCCTACGCGCACAAGGGAGGCCAGGACGTGCTTGCCCAGGCGATGAGCGGTGTGA
Organism: Paraburkholderia phytofirmans OLGA172; assembly: GCF_001634365.1. Lineage (NCBI taxonomy): Bacteria > Pseudomonadati > Pseudomonadota > Betaproteobacteria > Burkholderiales > Burkholderiaceae > Paraburkholderia > Paraburkholderia phytofirmans. The sequence goes on along the minus strand of NZ_CP014579.1, from coordinate 2,790,256 downwards.
TGGCGCGCCGCGCGGACGAATCGCTGCCGATTTCCGTGTACCCGACAGCGCTCGCCGACTATTCGGCCGGCATGCACATGGTGCAGGGCATCCTGCTCGCGTTGCTGCATCGCGAACGCACGGGCGAGGGGCAGAAGGTCAACGTGTCGCTCTACAACTCGATGCTCGCGATGCAGATGCAGGAGGCCGCCATGATCATGATGGCCGACTCGGAAGTGAACTGGGCCGCGATGCCGCTTTCGGGGGTCTTCGATACCCAGGATGGTGCGCTGGTGCTCGTGGGTGCGTTCAAGGCAAATCCGCTGCGCGATATCTGCGCGGCGCTGGACATCGAAGACCTGTCGCGCGATGCACGCTTTTGCAATCTCAACCAGCAGTTCGTTCACAAGACCGAATTGCAGCGCATCTTCCGGGAGCGCTTTGCGAGCAACACGCGCGACTTCTGGCTCGCCCGCCTCGAAGAGCAGGACCTGCTGTGTGCACCGGTGCGTGATCTGCGTGAAGCACTGGTCGATCCTCAGACGCTGCATAACCAGCTGATTCTGGAAGGCGAGGGCGAAGGCCAGCCGGTGCGCTTCATCGGCAGCCCGATCGAGCTCTCGCTCGCGCCGGTTGGTTTGCGGCGTGGGCCGCCGCGCCTCGGCCAGCATACCGAAGAGGTCCTGCAGCAATTACGCGGCAAGGTCGCCACGGAGGCTGTATGAGCGTACGTCTTGTCATCGACCAGCACGTTGCCACGGTAACGCTGGCGCGGCCGGAAGCGCTCAACGCCGTGGACCTTGCCACCGAAGCGGAACTGCAACGCGTGTGGACCGAGCTCGAGCATAACCGCGACGTGCGGGTCGTGGTCCTGACCGGGGAGGGCGAGCGCGCGTTCTGCGTCGGCGCGGACCTGAAGAATCCGTCGGTTAGCGGTCTTGAATACTGGGCGGCGCCGCGCCCGGGCGGCTTCGGCGGCATTGCGCTGCGCGAGACGCTGAACGTGCCGGTGATCGCGCGGGTCAACGGCTATGCGCTGGGTGGCGGCTTCGAAATGGTGCTGGGGTGCGATCTGGTGGTCGCCTGCGACGAAGCAAGCTTCGGGCTGCCCGAGGCACTCGTCGGGCGCATGCCGCTTGACGGCGGCATGACCCTGCTGCAACGCCAGATCCCCTATCGTCAGGCGATGGCAATGCTGATGACCGGCCGCCGCGTGTCGGCACGCGAGGGGCTCGACATGGGCCTCGTCAACGAAGTTGTGCCGCGTGCCGAACTGGATGCCGCCGTCGAGCGCTGGGTTCAGGCGCTGCTCGCGTGCGCCCCGCTGTCGCTGCAGGCGATCAAGCAGGTGGTGAGGCGCACGTCCACACTCTCGCCGGCGGACGCCCAGGCGTTGCGACTGCCTGCCGTGGTGGCCGCGCTGCAATCCGAGGACGCGAATGAAGGCGTGCGCGCGTTCCAGGAGAAGCGCAAGCCGGTTTGGAGCGGACGCTGATGGCCTACGTCATCACTTCGCCCTGCATCGACGTCAAAGACGGTGCGTGCGTGCAATGTTGCCCGGTCGACTGTATCTATGAAGGCGGCCGCACGCTCTACATCCACCCCGAGGAATGCATCAACTGCGGGGTGTGTGTATCAGTGTGTCCGACCGAAGCGATCTTTCACGATGAAGAGCTCCCGCAATCGGAGGCCATGTTCGCCGCCGTGAACCGGGAATTCTTCGGGCCGCAGGCGAGTGCGCTCGGTTCCCCGGGTGGCGCATGTGACGTGGGCAAGGTAGCCTGCGATCATCCCGTGGTCGCGGCCTGGACGGTGCGGCCGATGAACTGAGAAAACACGATGCATGCGAATGTCCTGAAGTATTTTGTCGAAGTGGCGCGGTGCAGTTCGATCCGCAAGGCGGCGCAGAATCTCTATGTCGCGTCGAGCGCGGTCAACCGGCAGATCCTGAAGCTCGAAGCGGAGATGGGGACCGAACTGTTCGACCGGCTGCCGAACGGCATCCGGCTGAACGCGGCCGGCGAGCGCATGCTGCAACACATTCGCGCAACGCTGAACGACTTCCACTTGATGCGCAGCGAACTCGACGATCTGAAGGGCGAGCGGAAGGGGCACGTGTCGGTGACGGCCATGGATTCGCTGTTCGTCGATTTTCTGCCGGCGACCGTCGAGGAGTTTTCGGACGCCTATCCGGCCGTCACCTATTCGATCGCCGCGGTGCCGCCGCACGACGTACCGACGCGGCTTGTCAGCGGTGAGTATGACGTCGGCATTTCGTACATTACGAAGCTGCCCGCCGGTCTCGATGTCGTGAGCGAGGTCTCGTTGCCGCCGGGCGTTGTGATGGCATCGTCGCATCCGTTAGCGAAAACGGAGCGCATCAGCTTCGACGAATGCCGCAGTCATGCATTTCTGAGGCTGGAAGGACGATCGCCGATTCAGGGTGTCGTCACGACCGACTTTCCCGAGTACTGGGAGTCGTTGCAGCCGAGCGTCACCTGTAACTCGACGACACTGCTCAAGCGGCTGATTGCGTCGGGGCGGGGCATTTCATTTTTCTCCAAACTGGCTTTCCTCGACGAACTGGCGCGTGGCGACGTGGTATGGAGACCGCTCGACGACGTGAACGTCAACGCGCTCACCGTCGGCGTCATCACGCCCAATCAGCGCGTGCTGCCTCACGTGACGCTGGAGTTCGTCGAACGTATTGTGCGGCGCCTGAAACACGTCGAACTGGCGCTGCGCGACGTCTGATCGCTGCGTTGCCGCCGATCGCAGTTGATCGTCCTCCAACCCTCAGGAACACAACATGGTCATACCAGGCTATAGCGATACCCGACTTCTGATTAACGGCGAGTGGTGCGACGCCGCCAGCGGCAAAACCCTCGACGTCATCAATCCCGCCACCGGCAAAGCGATCGGCAAGGTGGCTCACGCCGGCATCCCGGATCTGGACCGGGCGCTGGCCGCCGCGCAGAACGGCTTCGAAGCCTGGCGCAAGATTCCGGCGAACGAACGCGCCACCACCATGCGCAAGGCCGCCGCGCTGGTGCGCGAGCGCGCTTCCGACATCGCCCGCCTGATGACCCTGGAACAGGGCAAGCCGTTCGCCGAGGCCCGCGTCGAAGTGCTGGCCGCAGCGGACATCATCGAGTGGTTCGCCGACGAAGGCCGCCGCGTCTACGGCCGGATCGTGCCGTCGCGCAATCTGGCGGCGCAGCAAACGGTGCTCAAGGAACCGATCGGCCCGGTGGCCGCCTTCACGCCGTGGAATTTCCCGGTCAATCAGGTGGTGCGCAAGCTGAGCGCGGCGCTCGCGTGCGGCTGCTCGTTCCTCGTCAAGGCGCCGGAAGAAACCCCAGCGTCGCCGGCGGCGCTGCTGCAGGCGTTCGTCGAAGCCGGCGTGCCGCCCGGCACGGTCGGCCTCGTGTTCGGCGACCCGGCGGAGATTTCCAGCTACCTGATTCCGCATCCGGTGATCCGCAAGGTCACGTTCACCGGTTCGACGCCGGTCGGCAAGCAGCTGGCGGCCCTCGCCGGCACGCACATGAAGCGCGCGACGATGGAGTTGGGCGGTCATGCGCCCGTCATCGTGGCCGAAGACGCCGACGTGGCGCTGGCCGTCAGGGCCGCGGGCGGCGCGAAGTTCCGCAATGCCGGCCAGGTCTGCATCTCGCCCACGCGCTTCCTGGTGCACAACAGCCTCCGCGAAGAATTCGCCGCGGCGCTCGTCAAGCACGCAGAAGGCCTCAAGCTCGGCGACGGCCTGGCCGAAGGCACCACCCTGGGGCCGCTCGCCAATGCGCGCCGTCTGAGCGCCATGAGCAAGGTGCTCGACGACGCGCGCAAGACCGGCGCCAGGGTCGAGACGGGCGGCGAACGCGTGGGCTCGGAAGGCAACTTTTTCGCGCCGACCGTGCTGACCAACGTGTCGCTCGAAGCGGACGTGTTCAATAACGAGCCGTTCGGCCCGATCGCCGCGATCCGCGGTTTCGACACGCTCGAAGAAGCGATCTCCGAGGCGAACCGTCTGCCGTATGGTCTCGCGGGTTACGCGTTCACGAAGTCGTTCCGCAACGTGCATCTGCTGTCGCAACAGATGGAAGTCGGCATGTTGTGGGTCAACCAGCCTGCTACGCCGTCGCCGGAAATGCCGTTTGGCGGCGTGAAGGATTCGGGCTATGGGTCGGAAGGCGGACCGGAAGCGATGGAAGCCTATCTGGTCACCAAGGCCGTTTCGGTGATGGCGGTGTAGCCTGGGCCAGCCGACACCGCGACGGACCGCAACGGCCGAAGAGGATGTACTCGTGGTGACTTCCTCGCTACCTTTTCGGCCGGTGCGGGCCCGTCGCGGGAGTGGGAAATACGACGCTGCGAGGGTGGCGCCCCTCAACTATTGTCAGTGAGTAAGCGCCGCCTGCGTTGCCGATTACGCGCCGGACAGCAGCGCGCCCGCGCCAGGGACGATCGGCTCAAGCTTGAGCCGATCCAGCATGCCCCGGACGGTGCATACCGCGGTCGAGACGGTGCGGATGCCCAGCATGTCTTCGATGCGCTGAATCGCCGGCAATGAGGGCATTTGAACGCATGCGGACGCCACCACGACGTCCGCGCCTTCCGTGTTCAGGCCGCGAACGTCGTCGACCAGCTGCATTGGGTCGCGCAGACCGACTTCAAGGTTGTCGGGAATCTCAAAGGAGAGGGAATCGATGACCTCAATGCCTTCGTTCTCGATATAAGCGACGACCAGGTCCGTCAAGGGCCGCATGTACGGCGCCATCAGCGAAATCCGGCGCGCGCCCATGATCTTCAGACCTTCTACCAACGCTCCCGCGGAGGTCATGATGGGCGCAAGGCAATGATTGGCACGAGCAACCTCCAGCAGTTCGCGTTCAGTTTGCCGATGATAGCCGGGCCCCATTGCCATGATCGCGACCAGGCACGCCGTGCTCATGACATCGACACGAGCGTCGGCGAGTTCGGCCGCACAGCGCAAGCCTTCCTTGTTCATCGCTTCCAATTCTTCCTTCGTAACCTTGTGCATTCTCATCCGGCTCGAATGGAAAGTGAACCGCTCCGGGCGGATCGCTTCACGGGCACGAAACATGGCGGGAATTTCAGTTTCCATGGTCGTATTCGAGCTTGGGACGATCTGTCCGATACGAAAATTTTGAGTCATCTTTCTCTCCAGAATAGGGTTAGGTATCCAAAATACTGAGCGGAATTAGTCCGGCATGCCTGCGCCATTCGTCTCAGGCAAGAACCACGGCAGCACGATACCGAGCAGATACACGGAGCCGAGTGCCAGCGCGGCCTGCGACACACCACCGAACGATTTGATCATGCTGCCCGCGATGATCGGGAACACCCACGCGATCAGGCGCGCCGCATTGAACACGAAGCTGATGGCAGTGGAACGCACGCTCGAACCAAAGAGTTCACAGGGGTAGATCGCCATCCAGACATAGGCACAGCCCAGGGTGAAGAAGCCATTGATCGGCGCCACGATCATCATCGCTTCGACGCTTGTCGTCAGTTTGTACGTGACGAACGTTGTTACCAGCGCGCCGACGAAAGTGAGTGACAGGAACGCCCGCCGGCCGATCGCATCCACCACGAAGCCCGCGATCATGTAGGCCGCAATCGCGCCAAGGGTGTACGCGATCGATATCTTCGAGCCCCACGACAAGGCGTCGGCGATACCTTCGGCTTTAGCGAGCGACACGGTGTAGGTCGGCAGCCAGCTGGAAATGGCCCACCAGCCGACCGTCGTAACGATCGACAACACCAGCAGAAGCAGCGTGCGGCGCAGCGCTTCGGGTTCACTGAACAGTTGCGTGAGCGTGAAGGGGCGCTTGTCGGATGCAGGCGCGTCGCCAGCAACCGGCTGCGTGTTCGTCGTGCTCGTCGTGCTTGTCGCGCTCCAGCGTTTCTCGCGCACCGCGCGTTGCCATTTCTCCGACTCGCTGACTCCGCGGCGGATGTACAGCACAAAGAATGCCGGGACCGCGCCAAGCACGAACATCAGCCGCCAGGTTTCGGCACCGAGTGGATGCGTCGACGAAAGCGCGTACCACACGACGGCTGCGATCAGCGTGCCCCAGCCGAAGCCCGATTGCAGGAAGCCCGCCCCTTTCGCACGCGCCCGCTCCGGCCAGGTTTCCGACAGCAGCGCGACGCCCGTGCTCCATTCGCTGCCCATGGCGAGGCCAGTCAGGAAACGCAGCCCGCACAACACCCAGAAGGTTTGCGAGAACGCAGTCAAACCCGAAAACACCGCATAGAGGAATACGGACCAGAGCATCATCCGTTTGCGGCCGACATAGTCTGCGAGAATCCCGCCGATCAGACCGCCCGCCCCCCAGCCAAGCAGCGTGATGCCGATTACCAGGCCCGCGTAAGTCGTGGGGGATGCGGCTTGCGTCGGCGACAGCACCGAATGCAGCATCGGCCCAAGCACGACGACGAGTGCCAGGGCCTCGTAGCCGTCGAAAATCCAGCCGAGAAAGCTAGCCTTCAGCACACGCCAGTGCATTGCCGTGAGACCCGCGTACCAGTGAGTTCGCGAGCTCAAGGCGAGTTGTTTGTGTTCCATCTATCGTCTCCTTCGTATTTTCAACAGCGTTGTCAAGCGTTCCCGCCGGGCACCGGCTGGTGCTTCTGACAAAGCCAATGTTCCGGCGTCCAGGACAACGTCGCCTCCTCGACATAGAATCGCGGTGCGCGCTGCCCGGCCGCGCGCCTTGACCGATGGTCCTGCGAGGATCGAACGCTATGGCACACAGAATGCCGGTCGCGAGGCGTGTTGAAAACTTCTCAATGTTCAATAGAGGCATCGCCAAACGCGATGGGTGAAAACCGAGCGGATATCCAACCCGAAGGAGTGAGGATGCGTGTTTCAGCAGATCGGCCGTTGCGACTCGACATGGAGTCTCTGCGCATTTTCGTGGCTGTCATCGAGGAGGGCAGCATTGCTGCGGCGGCGGCCCGCACGCACATCGTGGCGTCGGCCGTCAGTAAGCGCGTATCGGATCTCGAAGACGACGCCGGCACGCCTCTCTTATATCGACACAGCCGCGGCGTACAGCCTACGCCCGCGGGCGAGGCGCTCTATCATCATGCGAAGCGGCTGAGCGAGCACTTGCAGCAAATTTCCGACGAATTGTCTGAATATTCGGCGGGGTTAAGGGGACATACCCGGATTTATGTGAACTTCACCGCCATGGTCCAGTATCTGCCGGGTGTGCTGCGTGCCTTCCTGCGCACCAATCCGAAGGTGCGGATCGATATGGTCGAGAAATCGAGCGATGAAGTGGTGCAGGCGATCGCAAGCGGCGTTGCCGATCTCGGCATCTGCTCGGCCACCGAAGACTCCCTCGGCGATTTGCAGTGGCGTCCGTACAGCGTCGATAAGCTGGTTGTGATCGTGCCGTCGGATCATCGGCTCGCCGGGCGCGCAAGCGTGAGCTTTGCGGAAGTGCTGGAGGACGACGTCGTCAGCATGCCGTACGGCACGTCCATTTCGAAACTGTGTCGTACCGCCGCCGAGCGTGCGGGCAAGCGGCTTCGCGTGCGTATCGAGGTGACAAGCTTCGAGGGCGTGCGCAACATGGTCAGCGCGGGGCTCGGCATTGGCGTGCTCCCCAAGGGAAGCGTGACGCCTTATATGCATTCGGTGCCATTTCGCGTCGTTGAGCTTGACGAACCGTGGTCGCTGCGGCCGCTGTTAATCATCGCGCGCCATTTCGACACGCTGCCGCTTCCTGCGCGCATGCTGGTCGACCACCTCGACAAGCAGCAAGGCAGCGTGTCATGAAGGCTGTTGCAAGTCGATGGCCAGCCATCGCGGTTCGCGATGGGTCGCGTCGCCACTTATTGATTTACGTGGTGGGCCGGGTTTCTTAGCATTCAGTTGGCAGCAACGTCAATAACTTATGGAGCGCGCAACATGAACCCCAAATTGCCTATCAAGGTGGCCGTCCTCGACGACTATCAGAACGTCGCGCTGAGCATGGCAGACTGGTCGCCTCTTAAGAACCTGGCGGACGTTACGGTGTTCAACGACCACGTCGCTGACATCGGGAGCCTGATTCAACGCCTGCAGCCATTCGACGTCGTATGCGTGATGCGAGAACGCACACCGCTGTCCCGCGCGGTCATCGAAAGCCTGCCGAACCTGAAGCTGATTGCCTCGACCGGCCCCGTGAACGCGTCGATCGATCAGGAGGCGGCTGCGGAACGCGGCATCGAAATTCGTCATACGGGCTATTCGTCCACGCCGACGATCGAGCTGACGTGGGCGCTGATTCTCGCGATGGCCCGCAACATTCCCCTCGAGAATCAGTCACTGCGTCAGGGCGGCTGGCAGCTTTCGCTTGGCGATCAACTCGCGGGCAAGACGCTCGGATTGCTTGGCCTTGGCCATATCGGCTCGGCTGTCGGCATCATCGGACGGGCATTCAGAATGAACGTCATTGCGTGGAGTCAGAACCTCACCGAGGAGCGCGCCGCGGAAAAGGGCGTGCAGCGCGTCAGCAAGGATGTGTTGTTCTCCACGGCGGATTTCCTGTCGATCCATGTGCGGTTTAGCGAGCGAACCCAAGGTTTGGTCGGTGCTGCGGAACTCGCGCAGATGAAACCCACAAGCCGGCTGATCAATACGTCGAGAGGCGCGATCGTCGACTCTGCCGCGCTGCTTCGGGCACTCACGACCGGTCAGATCGGCGGCGCCGCACTGGACGTCTACGACGTCGAGCCGCTCGACAATCCGCACCCTCTGCGTGAATTGCCCAACGTGCTCGCGACGCCTCATATCGGCTATGTGTCGAAAGAGCTGTACCGCACTTTCTATGGCGATACTGTGCGTAACATCGTTCGCTGGCTTGATGAAACCGGACGTTCGGCGCAAGTTGTATAAAGCGCGAGCTTCCTGACAAAGCAGGCATGCGGGTTGAGCGGAATGGCGAGACATGCGCCACGGATGAGTTAAACGCGTCTATCCGGCCACCACACGGTTGCGGCCATCGTGCTTGGCCTGGTAAAGGCGCTCATCGGCGACGCGTAAGAGGGTGTCGATCGTATCGCCGTCGCGGCCGAACTCGGAGATCCCGACACTGACGGTAACGGCGACGGCCCGCCCGGTTCCGGTATAGAACTTCTCGGTAGCTACGGCGCCCCGCACGCGCTCCGCAATCGAGCGTGCCGCGTCTCGCGCGGCTTTAGGCAGCAGCACCATAAACTCTTCGCCACCGACCCGCGCGACGCCGTCGTAGGGGCGAATGGCATCAAGGCATTTCTGCACGAATCGCTGCAATACCTCGTCACCCACCTGATGGCCGTAGTTGTCGTTGATCAATTTGAAGTTGTCGAGATCCAGCGCCAGCAGCGAGAACGGCGCACCACCTCGCTTGGCTCGTGCGATTTCCGCCGTCACTTGATGGATAAACTCGCGCCGGTTCGCGGCGCCCGTCAGCGGATCGGTCGCGGCGAGATGCTCGAGCTGGTGATTGGTACGCTGGAGTTCCTGCAGCGCGCTTTCCGTGCGCGCCATCGCTTCGGCGAGGCGAGCCATCAGTTCTTCCTGGCTGTAGATCGTCGAAAAGGACCGCGTCGTGCGAAACGCTTGAACCACGCCATAACTCAGCAGGAAAAAACCGGCGGCGAAGATCGCGTGCGCCAGCCACCACATATGATTCCAGGGCTTGCCGAGAATGAACGCGAGAGACGCAAGCGCGAAGGAGGTGACCGAGATGCCGTAGATCACCATCAGCGGGGAGCGAATGCGACGCAGCATGAGCACCATGACGTTCAGCGTCGAGAAGACGAGCGCCCCACCTTCCATGGATAACCGCACTGCGGGGGTGCCCGCAATTGGCGAGTTCGCAATGAGTCCGACGACCAGGTCGATCAGGACGAACACGGCGATCCACGTCAGCCACGGGCGCGGTTTCGAGCGCCGCTCGACTGCGTCTGGCGTGCTGTGGTACGAGAGAAGCCCCACCAGCAGGAGCACCGACATCACCAGACGCGATGCCGGTCCGTAGAGCAGGAATAGCCAGATATTGTGGTGAGCCATGCCGGTGAACGCGCCGTGCAGCGCATAGACCAGCACAAAGCCTAGAAAGCCCAATGTCAGCCACCGTAATAGCGGCTCGCCTGACGACAGATAGCAACGCCATGTCACGTAGGTGACAAACAGCCCCTCGAGCGTCGCTGCTGCGATCGCGATTTCGTGAAACGCGTGGTTTTCGAACTTCAGGCTCGGGTCCTGAAAGAAAGCCAGATAGGCAATCAGGTAAGCGGGAATCAGCGCGCAACCAATGATCAGCAAACCCGAGTAGATCTTGGTCACGATCCAGATGATGCGGCGCGGCTCTTCGATTGAGATGGTCGTGCTCATGGGCCCGTCTCCGACAGTATTACCGTGGTTTTTCGCATCGCCGGGCGATTGACGCGTGAATCGCCCGACCCGGGCACGGCACCATGCCGTTATGCCGAGCCGAGCATACCGCGCAGCGGACTATCTTCAGGCAATTGGCAGTATAAGCGCCAGGTTTCATCTGACAAGACGTCAATGTTGCACCTGACTATCCGGATCTCGATGGCACCCCAGTAGCGCCACGACAAGGAGGCTGGCGGCAATCACCGGCGAGGGCCGCCGAATCCGGTTCAGCCTAGGCTGCAGCGCCTCGTAAATCTCTAATATGCTGGTAGACGGTCGCGCGGCCCATACCTAGGACGTTGGCAACGTAGTTAGCCGCGCTTTTTCCTTTGAACGCGCCTTCCTCCCACAGTGCCTCGACAAGCTCGCGACGGTGCTCCCGGGTCAGGGAGTTCAATGCCAGTTGGCGTTCCTGAAGCCATGCGTGCAGAAAAGTGTTGATACGCTCTTGCCAGTCGTCCTTGAACAGCTCCTCAGGCTGCTTCACGAGGCCTGCGCCTGACACCACGCGGTCGATGACATGTTTCATGTCCTCAAAGACGGCGATGTTGTAATTGACGCACATCACGCCGACAGCCGCGCCGGCGTCGTCAAAGAGCACCGTGCTGACACAGCGCATTCGCCTGCCGTCCCAATTGATCTTTTCGTACGGACCGATCGTGCCCGACTGCGCCGAATGATCAATTTCTTCCAGCGCGGATTCATCGCCCAGTTCACGCTTTGACAGGTTGTTTGCAATGTACGCAACCGTCTGGCTCTGCAGGTCATGAATGACGATTTCGACGTACGGAAAGAAGAGCAGCGCAATGCCGTCGGCGACACGGCCGTAGCGATCCAGCAAAAGCCGGCGCGCGGGTGTGGTCTTAGTCTTTCGCATAGGGAAGCATGGGATTGTCAGTTACGCCGGGTCTGGCGGCGTGTGCGTGCGTCGAGGGGCAACGGATATTCGTTGCAGTGCACTATTTTGCCACGGGAGGTGTTCATGCCTGGTTGGGTCAACCCGTTCACAGCCGCCGCGGTCCTGCTTAACTTATCGGCTGTCCCGCCATGTGCCTGAATAAGGCGTAAGCGATCGCCACATCTTCCAGTCCGAGTCCGATTGAGCGGAAGAAGACATGCCGTCGCCGGGAGGGTTGCCTGGCCGTGCCGGATACCAGTTCGGGCAAATCTCCCAGAATACTTTCCGGCGACCAGTCATGCAGTTGCGCCGCCAATTTCATTTCACCGGCGCTGGCAGGCGTGGTGCGCCGGTAGTCGCAATAGACGTCCATGTCTTGAATCCACGCCGGTGGGATCTCGTGTGCGTTGGCGACATTCGTGCTGATCGACGTGATGAGCGCCGGCTTGGTCAGCATCGTGTCCGACAGTACGGGCGTGCCCGAGGATGTGCACAACGCCACCACGTCGGCATCGCGCACGCAATCGTCAAGCTGGGTGCAAATCCGCACGCGCTCATGAAGGGCGGCGACCGCTGCGCGCTTTGCCTCGTTTCGCGCAAGCTCCGGCGAAAACACATTGATCGAGTCCCACGGCCGCAGTGGCGCAAGCTGGCGCAAATGCGCCTGCCCAACTGACCCCGCACCGACGATGGCGAGTCGGCGCGCCTCGTTCGTCGCAAGGTGCTCCACCGCAAGTGCCGTCGCACCGGCGGTGCGCTCGATGGTGAGCAGACCCGCATCGCACCACATCAGCGGCTGGCCCGTTTCCATCGACATCAGTGCGGTCCACGCGGTAATGACGGGTTTGGATTCCGTCACGATGTACGGCGACAGCTTGGCTCCGAATACCTTGGCGTCCGCCATGACGCCGAGGTATGTAATGAAATCGCCAGCTCCGTGTGGAAACGGGGTGAAGGTCTGAGGCGGCTGCACCGCGGAATCGTTCGCAAGCGCGAGAAACATGCGTGTCAACGCGCCGCGCACATCGAGGTGGGGCAGTGCTTTACGCACCGCGTCCTGCTGGACGATCAACGGGAATACTTTGTCTGTGCTGCTCATGGGCCTGCTCTCCACATCGTTGCCGGCTTGCGGCGTTAGCGCAATTCTAAAGTCAAAAAGTCCAGTCTGGACTTTTATTTTGAAAATTGCTTGCATTTGCGAGTGTCCAGAATAGACTGTTGTTCCAGAACGAGTGTGAGGACAGGCCCTTTGGGCATCTCATTCGTCTTCTTGAGGTCGCGCCGTCAGTTAGCGCCCGTACCCTAAATTTGCGAACCCCAATTTCATAGGGAACCATCATGCGTCTGAAGCTTCCACTCTCACTTTTCGTCGCGGCTGCGTTAATCGGGTCGGTCGGCACCGTCAGCGCCGAGACTCAAAGCACCTTGCGTTTCGGCATCGAGGCCGCGTATCCGCCGTTCGAAAGCAAGTCGCCGGCAGGGCAATTGCAGGGATTCGACGTCGACGTCGGCAACGCGGTGTGTGCAAAGATGGGCGTGAAATGCGAGTGGGTGGAGAATTCGTTCGACGGCCTGATTCCCGCATTGCAGGCGCGCAAATTCGACGTCATCAATTCCGCGATGAACATCACGGACAAGCGCAAACAGTCCATCGACTTCACGCCGCCGATCTACGTGGTGCCGATCGTGATGGTGGCAAAGCGCGGTTCCCCCTTGCTGCCGGACGTGAAGAGCCTGCAAGGCAAACGGGTCGGCGTCCTGCAGGGTTCGTCGCAGGAAGATTTCCTCAAGCGCCACTGGGCGAATGCCGGCGTGTCGATCGTCTCGTACCAGGACCAGGATCAGGTGTATGCCGACCTCGTTGCCGGACGCCTGGATGCCGCCGTCCAGGAAGCGCAGACGGTTGAGGATGGTTTCCTGAACAAGCCGTCAGGCCATGACTATGCAATTGTCGGCCAGCCGCTTAGCGATCCGGCAACGCTTGGCGAAGGAACGGGCTTCGGCTTGCGCAAAGGCGACAAGGCCCTGGCCGGAAAGATCGATGCCGCGCTCGACGCTTTGAAGAAGGACGGCACGCTCAGCAATCTTTCGCAGAAGTATTTCAAGCGCGACATCATCGCGAAGTAACCGGTTCATGACCCGATGCGATCGGATTCGCATCGGGTTCCGATATGAACATTCGAGCGAGCTTATGGATTTCGATGTGATCGTGCTGGGAGCCGGGATTGTCGGCGTGTCGTCTGCGCTGCATCTGCAGGATCGCGGTCGTCGCGTGGCGCTCATCGATCGACGCGGCCCCGGCGAAGAGACCAGTTTCGGCAATGCCGGCCTGATCGAAAGTTCGTCCGTGGTGCCTTACGGCTTTCCGCGCGATCTCGGCACGCTGCTGCGCTACATGCGCAATCGGTCGACCGACCTGTACTGGGACTACAAGGCGCTGCCTTCTTTCGCGACATGGCTTGCGCGATTCTGGTGGGAGTCGTCTCCGGAGCGGCTCGAAGCGGCCGCGCGCGACATGCTGCCGTTGATCCGGCAAAGCGTCGCCGAGCACGATGTGCTGATCGGGCGTGCCGGCCTCCAGAGCCTCGCGCATGACGGCGGCTGGCTCGAGGCATTCCGCACGCGAGCGGAATATGAACGGCAGGCATCAGCCGCCGAAGTCACGGCGAGGACATATGGACTGCGTGTGGCGCCGCACGATGCCGACGCACTGGTGGCGCGCGAGCCCGGTATCGCGCCGGGATTTTGCGGGGCATTGCATTGGCAGGACCCGACGAGCATCTCCAATCCGGGTGCGTTGACGAAGGGCTATGCACGGCTGTTCGAGGAGGGCGGCGGCGTGCTTCTCACTGGCGAGGCGGTCACGGTGCGTCAGGAAGCCGATGCATGGACTGTTCAGACGCCGCAGGGCAGGATCAGCGCCAAAGAGGTGGTCGTGGCGCTCGGCCCGTGGTCCGACAAGGTATTCGAGCCGCTCGGATATCGGATACCGCTACGGGCCAAACGCGGGTATCACATGCACTACGAGGCCATGAAGCCGATGCTCTCGGTACCGCTGGTCGACACGGAAAAAGGATACGTGGTCGCGCCCATGCAAGGGCGCCTGCGGCTGACGACCGGCGTGGAAATCGCCCGGCGCGAGGCACCGCCGACGGGCGTTCAGCTGGAACGCGCGGAAGCCGCCGCCCGGCCGATATTCGGTCTGGGCCGCCGGCTCGATGATGCCCCATGGCTCGGGTTGCGGCCGTGTACGCCCGACATGCGGCCCGTCATCGGGCGCGCGCCACGCCATCGAGGGCTGTGGTTTTCGTTCGGGCATAACCACCACGGATTGACGCTCGGTCCCGTGACAGGCCGTTTGCTGGCGGAAATGATGACGGGGGGCGAGCCTTTCGCCGATCCCTATCCGTTCCGTCCCGAGCGATTCCGATAATTCTGTCACCGTTGCGACAGTAAGCTGGCAGTGCGGTCTTCATTGAAATCAATCGACATGTGCAGCGTCTACTGCGCGGATCGATTGCACGAAGGGCGCACCCAGCAGACCGGGATTGAGCTCGACGCCATCGGCGTCGGCCTCGATCGCGCGGGGACATGCCGTATGCTGTCTTGAATGGGTGCTTGAAATGCGCGCCGTCGTTGAAGCGGCGCGAAAACGCGATATAGGTAACAGACGATGGCTCATCCGTTCATGAAGGGTAGTTCAAAAGGCGCCCTTGTCTATTCCACCGATGGCGGGCGGATGTGTCCCAAATGCAGTCAGGTGCTCGCGGCATGTGTCTGCAAGACGGTCGGCAAGACCGCACCGACAGGTGATGGTGTGGTGCGAGTGACTCGCGAGACCAAGGGCCGGGGCGGGAAGTGCGTGACGATCGTTAAAGGGCTGGCGCTAGATCCTCTTGCCCTGGCCTTGCTAGGCAAGCAGTTGCGCACGGCCTGCGGTTCTGGTGGAACGGTCAAGGATGGCGTAATTGAAGTCCAGGGTGACCATTGCGAGCGGGTTATTGAAGCGCTCAAAAAGTGCGGCCACAGCGCGAAGCGGGCGGGAGGCTAATCGCTTCGGTGCGCTCGTGTCCGCTGCTTTTCATGTAGCGGACAAAAGCGCTTGAGCCTGCTTGAGAAGCGCGTGCGACGCGGCAAACTCATTACGTCCAGCCATGGTGAGTGCGGCGTGACCCGTGCGCGCGAACAGCGCGTCGTCGGACGTTGCGACCGCGTTCGAACCGGCACCAGGATGGTCGTATTGGCGAAAGAACGCGAGCATCTGGAAAGCATCGGACCGCCAGTCTTGGGGGCCGGCCTTGGCTAGAATCTCAGCGGCGGCTACAAGCTGTCGCGTGGCGGCAAGAAATTCAGCGCGTTCCATGACTTCGGTCTCCTCATGCCGCCGACAACAGCCATGTGCGAAAAGCCGCGGCGTTAGGGCGGTTCAGTGCTGCCGGCGGATAGACAAGCCATTAACTGTAGTCGTTGGGCAGCACAATGTCGAAAGGCCGTACCAGTCGGCCACTATTCTGGTGATGTTTTCGCAGTTTCCCGATCCGGCCCAATCGCTCCCGACACAGGTCCTCCAACTTGCGACCGCGTTTCTTTGCGTGTGCGTGGCCTGCCACTTTCCATGGACATCCGCATGATCTTCGTGGCGGCTTATGCCGCGTTCGCCTGAAACCAGAAGTTGCAGGTGCAAATGCGACGGCTGATCGAATCTCTGCAGGCGGCTGAAGCCGGTGGAACGACAGCCTGGGTGCCTGATTGAACGGCTCAGCCGATCGTCTGCACCGGCTGGCCCTGCTTACATGACACCCTGTCTATACAGGATTACGCAAGCTGGTAAGTGTAATATGTATATACAACTTCGGCGATTTTCATACGGAGAGCGCTCGTTCAATCTGTCGCAGGTATTTGTAAACTCCCGTAAATTCGTGCGTAAATCGCGCATCATGCGCGCAAACCCTAGTTGCGGTGTCGAAAGCGGACTCGCTACTATGATGTCTAGACAACATAAGGCGATTCAGGTGCATGCGAAGAAAAAATCGTCATGTCTATACAACATCGCTGGGCAAAATTCACGGAGTTAGGGGCAGCTCGCCTCCTGCACCGTTCAGCGCCTTGAAGACCGTTTCTGGAGAGTTTATGAAGAAGTTTGTCCTGTGCATCGCCCTTGCCGCCATTGCAACCGGTGCGTATGCAAAAGACTGGTCGACCGTTCGGTTCGGCGTAGATGCCAGCTATCCGCCGTTTGAATCAAAGGGCACGGACGGCAAGCTCGCGGGCTTCGACATCGACCTCGGCAACGAAATCTGCGCGCGCCTGAAGGCCAAATGCGTGTGGGTTGAAAACGACTTCGACGGCATGATCCCCGCGCTGAAGGCGAAGAAGTTCGACGGCGTGCTGTCGTCGATGTCGATGACGCCGCAACGCGCGGAACAGGTTGCCTTCTCGGCGAAACTGTTCAACACGCCGACGCGCCTTGTCGCCAAGGCCGGCTCGCCGCTGCTGCCGACGCCGCAAGCGCTGGCCGGCAAGACGGTCGGTGTCGAACAGGGCACGATTCAGGAAACGTACGCGAAGACCTACTGGGAGCCGAAGGGCGCAAAGATCGTGCCGTACCAGAACCAGGATCAGGTCTATACCGACCTGCTCTCGGGGCGCCTCGACGCTTCGTTGCAAGATGCGGTGGAAGCTGAACTCGGCTTTCTGAAGACACCGCGCGGCGCAGGCTTTGCGTTCGCCGGCAAGGATATCGTCGACGAGAAGGTCCTGGGCAATGGCGCGGGCATCGGCATGCGCAAGGACGACGCCGACCTGAAGGTCAAGCTTGACAAGGCCATCGCCGACATCATCAAGGACGGCACCTACAAGAAGATCGAGAAGAAGTATTTCGACTTCGACGTCTATGGCGGCTAAGCGCTAGCCAAGCGCTTTTCCCGGCGCGCTTTCTTGTCGCGCTTTCTTATCGATTTACACGATCCACTCGCCGCGCGGCGGCGCGGCGTCATCTGTTCAAGCGTCCGAAGTCAGCCGTGCAGAACAGATGCGCTGCGCGCTCAAACGCCTCGCCATCAAGGATACGTAAGCATGTTATTTCACGGGTTTGGCCCGCTTCTTCTTGCGGGCATGTGGGAAACGATCAAACTGGCGATGTTGTCGCTGGCCGCTTCGTTTGTGCTGGGCCTGGGCGGCGCGGCGGCGAAACTGTCGCCCAACCGGGTGCTGTCCCGCATCGGCACGATTTATACAACGCTGATTCGCGCTGTTCCTGATCTCGTGCTGATGCTGCTGCTGTTCTACGGGATTCAGATCCTGCTCAACAATCTGACCGACTGGCTGGGTGTCGATCAGATCGACATCGACCCGTTTGTTGCCGGCGTCATCACGCTCGGTTTTATCTACGGGGCCTACTTTACCGAGACATTTCGCGGTGCTTTTCTCGCGGTTCCTCGCGGGCAACTCGAGGCAGGCTACGCCTACGGCATGAGCTCCTGGCGAGTATTCAGCCGGATCATGTTCCCGCAAATGATGCGTTTCGCAATGCCCGGCATCGGCAACAACTGGCAGGTGCTGGTCAAGGCGACAGCGCTAGTCTCGATCATCGGACTCTCCGACGTGGTCAAGGCGTCTCAGGATGCGGGCAAGAGTACGTTGCAGTTCTTCTTCTTCACGTTGATCGCCGGTGCGATCTATCTTGTGATCACAACCGTGTCGAACCTTGTATTGATCTGGCTGGAAAAGCGTTATTCGATGGGCGTACGGAGGGCAGCGCTGTGATTGAACTCGTCAGGCAATACTGGCAAAACTATCTGTACACCGATGGCTATCACTACGGTGGTCTTGTCATTACCTTGTGGCTTCTCGTCGCGTCGATCGGACTGGGTTTTGGTCTCGCCGTTCCACTTGCCGTTGCGCGCGCGTCGCGTAACCGCTTCATCTCCGGACCGGTCTGGCTCTATACGTATGTTTTCCGCGGCACGCCGCTCTACGTTCAGTTGCTGCTCTGCTATACAGGCCTCTACAGCCTCCAGGTTGTGCACTCGCACGAACTGCTCGATGCTTTCTTCCGCAGTGCGATGAATTGCACGTTGCTCGCGTTTACGCTGAACGAGTGTGCGTACGCCACGGAGATATTTGCAGGCGCGATAAAGGCGACGTCTTATGGTGAGATCGAGGCCGGGCAGGCTTTCGGGATGTCGAAATTCAAGCTCTACACCCGCATCGTCCTGCCGTCCGCATTGCGGCGCGCGCTACCCAACTACAGCAACGAAGTCATCCTGATGCTGCACGCAACAACGCTCGCTTTCACCGCTACGGTACCTGACATTCTGAAAGTGACGCGCGACGTCAACTCTGCAACCTACGCTTCCTTCCAGGCATACGGTATCGCCGCCGTGCTGTATGCCGCCATCGTCTTTACGCTGGTATGGGCGTTTCGCCGGATGGAAACACGCTTGCTGGCCTTTCTGAAGCCGCAAGGGCATTAACCGGCTACCCGCAGCCAAGATGGAGTGTATTGAGAATGTATAAGCTGATTGTCGATGACGTGCACAAGAAGTTTGGTGACAACGAGGTTCTGAAGGGCGTATCACTCAAGGCAAAGGCCGGTGATGTCATCAGTATCATCGGTTCGAGCGGCTCGGGGAAAAGCACCTTTTTGCGTTGCATAAATTTTCTTGAGCAGCCTTGCTCTGGGCGTATCACCGTCGACGCGGAAGAGATCCAGACGAAGCGTGACAGAAAGGGCGCATTGCAAGTGAGCGACCGCAGGCAACTGCAGAAAATGCGCGCCAAGCTATCGATGGTGTTTCAGCACTTCAACTTGTGGGCACACATGACCGTGCTCGAAAACATCATCGAGGCGCCCGTCAGCGTGTTGGGTTTGAGCCGGGCCCAAGCGGAGACGCGGGCTCGCAAGTACCTGACCAAGGTGGGGCTCACGGCCGGCACGGAAAGCAAGTATCCGGCTCATCTGTCCGGCGGCCAGCAACAGCGGGTGGCCATTGCGCGCGCACTGGCGATGGAGCCCGAAGTCATGCTGTTCGACGAGCCCACTTCGGCGCTTGACCCGGAACTGGTCGGTGAAGTGTTGAAAGTCATGCAGGCGTTGGCTGAAGAAGGGCGCACGATGATCGTGGTCACGCACGAAATGGGATTCGCTCGCAACGTATCGAATCACGTGGTCTTTCTGCACAAGGGCAAAATCGAAGAGGAAGGCAATCCGCAAGACATCCTCGTCAATCCGAAAAGCGAACGGTTGGGGCAGTTTCTTGCTGGCAGCCTGAAATGACGCAGCGGTTCGCTTAAGGCTCAATGCCCGAGCCCGCTCAGGGCGATCTGCTGCTCCACGTACCGGGCGAACAGTGCATGCAGATGGGTTGTCGGATGAAGGTCGTCGGCGAACATATAGGTTTGATCGGCATTGGACGTCACGTAGGTCGACGGTGAGCACAACAAAGCGGTGTCATCCGGCGTTTTCGTGGGGTCGCAGGCCTGGCCGGTGTTGGTCACGGCGAAGCCGTTGGCCTGAAAGTTCGCGATGATCTGGTCTACCCAGGTATAAGAGTCGATCTGGATGACCTTGCCTTGCAGGCCATCGGCTTGCAAGGCAGCGTTCAGGTCCTCGTTGAAGAGTTGCGATAGCTGGGTCAGATTGGCCCCGCCGTCGGACGAGGTGATGCCTTTGGGCGACAGGCCGACATTCGGCACATTGACCACCACCACATGAGTAGCGCCGTTCTGAACGATCTGCCCGACAATCTGCGCGAGGGTGGATGCCGCCGTTTGCACGGTCGGCGCCGCGGCCGGCAGCGAACCGGCGCGAAGCACGTCGTTTGCGCCAGCCCAGACCAGCACCAGTTGACTTGAATTGAAGCTTCCGTGCGTGCTCAGGTAGCTCGAAACCTGCTGGTTGACCGGCATTTCGATATTGCCGATCACGTCAGAAAGAAAGTCGTACAGATTTGCCGGCGTCGCGACCGTGGCGCCGCCCTCCGCATAACCGAGGCCGCTTTGCGCACTCAGCTTATGCGTGATGTCGATGGTAAACGCAGCGCTTAGCGAGCCGCCGTAGTATTGCGCGACGTCCTGAGTCCACACTTGACCCGGATTGGTCGTGAAACGCCCCCCGCCCACCGCGCTAGCGATCGGCGCAAAGGTCCCGACGTCCGACAGGCTGTCGCCGAACGAAACGACCTGGAGGTTAACGCCGCCCGGCGAAGTAACAGTGCCACTGCCGCTGCTCGAACTGCCTCCATGGCCGCCGCATGCGGTAAGCAGTGAAATCATTCCAGCAAGAATTGCAATACGTACCGTGTGTACCGTGTCATGGATCGCTCGCATAGCTCTTCCACTGCGGGTCGGCCGGGCAGATGCCCTTACGTGGCGGGCGGATTGCCCGCCTATCCGTTGCCTTGCGACAGGTACTTACGTGAAGCAAAAAACATGCTTGTACCGGGACCCTGGCGCAATCGAAACGCCCTCACCAGTTGTCCCGCAGCGGAATCGACTCGACCGACCCGGTCGCCAGCGCAAGCGCCGCCGCTGCCGACAATGCACTGCTGTAACTATCCGCGTCCGCGTTCTGCGCCGCGAGCAATTGATTCTGCGCGAGCAGCGCGTCGGTCACCGAGCCGACGCCTTGCCGATAGGCGTCGAACGCGGCGTTGTAAGTCGTCTGCGCAGCAGCAAGCAATTCTTTGGCCGCAGCCTGTGCGGCAAGACTCGTTTGCAACGTGTTTTGCGCAGCGACGATTTGCCGGACCGCTTCTTCACGGCTGCGAGTAAGACGGGTCGAGGCGCTGTCCGCGTCGTTGCGTGCCTGTGCGAGCACCGCCGAGCGCAAGCCGCCGTCATACAGCGGAATCGTCACGCCGACGATCACGCTGCCGCCGTAGCGGCCGCCGCTCAGGTTCACTGTCGGCAGTTGCTGACCGATGGCCGGAACCGCCGAAATCGACGAACTGCCGTTGTTGTACGCCCCGGTCGCAGAGACGAATACCTTCGGCATGAAGTCCGACTCGGCCGCCTTCACTTTTGCCAGATTGACCCGCTCGGCCGCATAGGCGCTCAACACGTCCGGGCGTCGGGCGATGGCGGACGACACGATCCGGTCGATCGAATCGTTCGTCATGGCTGGAAGTGTGTGCGCCGGCATCTCCGCGATCCTGGGCTTCGAGAGTGGAGAAATTCCCATTGCGGAAATCAGGCCGAGATAGCTGCTGCTTTCCGCGCCCTGGGCCTGGACGAGTGCGAGCCTGGCCTGCGCGCGATTCTGACTGGCCTGCGCCACTTCGATGACGGTGCCGATACCATGCTTGTAGCGCGACTGTGCCGCGGCCAGGATTGCTTCGGCGTTGTCGAGGCCTTGCTGCGTCGTGGCGATGCGGGCGCGCGCGGCCTGGTACGCGTAGAACGCGACGCTGACGTCGAAAATCACCTGTTGGTGGACCGCGGTGAAGCCGATGTTCGCCATCACCGATGCCTGCGACGCGGCCTCGACCCGCGCGGCGCGTCCGCCGAAATCGAACAGCAGCCATTGCAGCGCAACCACCGAAGTCATGCCGTGCCCCGTTGCGGTCGCCGACGAATTGCCGAGCACGGATGAACCCGAATCATGCAGGCCGGCGTACTGCCCCATCGCCGCGACCGACAGTTGCGGAAGGTACGCACTCTTCGCGATGCCGGCGGCGAGCGCCACATTGCGCGCGTCGTTCCAGGCGATGCGCGTCAGCGGGTTCGCTGTTTCTGCCAGATCGATCAGTTCGGGGAGGTCGTATGCATGCGCCTGCTCCAGCGCAGGTGGAGGCGGCACGGCGGCGAGGGCGGGATTCGCGGGGAGTTGATAGCTGCGTGCGGCCCCAGCCGACGCCGCCGGCCCAGGCACGATCGCGCCCGCCGCATCCGTCTGCGGTTGCCACGGACGGTCGGGGCTGTCCGGCGCCATGTCCAGCGATGACGTGGCGCATCCGGCCAAACCCGCTGCGGCCAGGATCGCCAGTGCGAATGAAGGGTTACGCCGGCGCATGGGTCGCGAGTTCCTTCGCTGCGTCGTTCGACGCTGCGTGTTCGAGTTGAGTGAGGCGGGCGTCGCCGAGGTGCAGCAAAGCGGTGCGTGTGTCGTCGTCGGCTGCTGCTTCCCGTAAAGCCGCGTTGGGGGCGACCGGCAAAGCCGCGTCCTGCGCGAGCGGCACCGTTGGCCCACCCACAACCCGTTTAAGCCAGCCTTCAATCGCGGCATCGCCCGGCCGACGTTCGGCGAGCAGAAACATCGGCCCTTCCAGCGCATCGAGCCTGGCCAGCGCGCCGCGGCGCTCGGCGATCCACTGCGCTTCGGGGCGAACCCACGACGGCTCGTAGTGCATCAACGCGATGTCCTGTTCCAGCGCGCCGCACTGAGCCATGGCGCTTGCGGCCTGCGCGCGGCGCGTGATGGAATCAGGCAGCGCCGCCAGCCGTGCCCACTGCTGCCGCAGCGCGTCGAGCCCGGTGTCGACGCGCGCGGCCACGCTAACCGGCCACACGCGCGTGAAAACCAGATAGACGACCACATTGCCGATCAGGATCCCGATCGTGCGATCTCGCGCAAGCGTCAGATCGTAGCCGGGCGCCGCGCCTTGCAACACGCACATGAAAAATACCAGGGCGATCTGGAAGCCGGCATAAGCCATCCGTGGCGAACCGAAAGCGACCCACGCCGATAGCCACGCGCCGATCAGCACGAGCGCCATCAGCCCGGCGACGGACGTCAGCATGGGTGTCACGAACACGATTGCCGCCGTGCCGAGGAGCGCGCCCACGAGACACCCGGCGATCCGCAGCGTCATCTTCTCGACGGTCTCGGCGGTGGTGCCGAGCGATACCATGTAGACCGTGATGAAACAGGTGTGGATGCCCGGCCAGTTGATCTGCGAATACAGCAGATAGCAGAACATCGCCGCCGCGGTGGTCTTCAGCGCGTAGCGGACGTGGTCGGGATTGGTGAAGGCATCCGGGAGGAAGAAGCCACCGCGCTTGCCGGCCGCTGGTGGCGGGGTCCCGGCTTCGACGTGAGCCTGGGTTTGTGTTGCGGTTCGCGCGTCGCTTTCAGCTGTGCCTTCGCCTTTGCCTTTGCCTTTGCCTTTGCCTTTGCCTTTGCCTTTGCCTTTGCCTTTGCCTTTGCCTTTGCCTTTGCCTTTGCCTTTGCCTTTGCCTTCGCCTTCGCCTTCGCCTTCGCCTTCGCCTTCGCCTTTGCCTTCGACATCGGTTTGCGCTTCGACCACGGCGAAGCGGGTGATTGCATCGCGCAGATCCTCAGCAACGAGTCGCGCGAGCGGCGTCAGTTCGGCCACATTGGGCAGCTTCAGTTCGATGTCGACGGGATACCCGCCCGCCTCGAGCATCCGCGCCATGTTCTCCAGCGTCTCGGCAAGCGGCGCGGCGAACGATGCCGGCAGCCGCCCCGACGGTTCGCTGGCCGCCAGATCGGCCGCGACCAGAATCGCCAGCGTCGATGACACGGCTTGCCGCAGCGGCCCGACATCGTCACGTACCGACGACCCGTCGACCACCGAGAGCTTGAGCCACGTGCCGATTTCCGCGTCGCCTTCGCGCAGGCATGCGCTGAGTGCCTCGGCCGCCGCCTCGGGTTCGGCGAGGCTCCGGGCCGCGAGCCGCAGACGCTTCGCCAGCGCGCGGCCGGCGAGCTTGCGCGGCGACGGCGCGATCAACAGGCTGACGCCGATCGAGACACCGAACGGAATCGCGACCATCAGCCAGACATAGAGCAGGGCGCGCGTCGCCACTTCGCCGAACGGCACGCTGCCGAGTTCGTCGAGCGCAAAGCCGACGATCATTGCGATGATCGCGCCCACCGGCCGCAGCTTGCTCGCCGAGGTCACGAACAGCAGACCGAACGAAAGCCCCGCGATGCACGCAACCCGCCACATCGGATCGTCGAGCGCGAACATGGCCACCACCATGACCAGTCCGATGAGCATGGAGACCAGCACGAGCAGGGCCGAGCCCAGCACCGCGCTCGAGACCCGGTCGGGACGGTTCAGGAAGAACACGACATAGGCGGAGATCGCGGCTTCCGGT